>JAOIZZ010000002.1 GCA_028227395.1 Woeseiaceae bacterium
CAAATAACGCAAGAAACCATACCCAGTGTGATTCTTTACTTATTGGTGGAACTTGCGGTGCTCATACCTTCCCTTATATAGAAGGAAAAAATCCATCTGCAACTATAGAGCATGAGGCCACTACCTCAAAAATTTCGGAAGATCAGCTCTTTTATTGCAAACAACGTGGAATTGAAGAAGAAGATGCCGTGAATATGATTGTAAATGGCTTCTGCAAGGATGTTTTCAAAAAATTGCCAATGGAATTTGCGGTAGAAGCACAAGCGCTTCTTAACGTTAGTCTTGAAGGCGCGGTAGGTTAACTAACAATTACAAAGAGTGGGGAAATGTTAGAAATAAAAAATTTACACGCTAAGGTAGCGCAAACTACTATACTAAATGGATTGTCTCTCGCCGTAAAAAAAGGTGAAGTGCATGCCATTATGGGGCCAAATGGATCTGGTAAAAGTACACTTGCAAGAATTATAGCCGGTCATGATGGTTATGAGGTAACTGATGGGGAAATTACATATAACAACAAAAATCTCATGGACCTATCTCCAGAAGAACGTTCACGGGAAGGAATATTTCTTGGTTTTCAGTATCCAGTTGAAATTCCTGGATTAAACAACACTCAATTCCTCAAAGCTGCCTTAAATGCCAAAAGAAAGCATCTCGGTATGGAAGAAATGGATGCGTTTGAGTTTCTAAAGATAGCACGTGATGCCATTAAGAAGCTTGAAATAGATCCAAGTTTCTTAAATAGAGGAGTTAATGAGGGATTTTCAGGTGGCGAGAAAAAACGAAATGAAATCCTTCAAATGACTATCCTTGAGCCAAGCATTGCAATCCTAGATGAAACAGATTCTGGTCTTGATATTGATGCACTCAAAGTGGTAGCAAAAGGTGTCAATGAATTTCGTAATCCCAATAATGCGGTCATTCTTGTTACTCATTACCAGCGCCTCTTAGAATATATCGAACCTGATAAGGTGCACGTTTTATCAGAAGGAAAGATTGTTCGTTCGGGAGATAAGTCTTTGGCGATAGAATTAGAAAAAACTGGATATGCTCAAGAAAAGGATAGCGAAAAATGAGTGCTCAAATCAACTTTGAGCTATTGTCTTTAGCTGCCAAAAAACTAATTCAAGGTGAGTTATCCGACACTAGAGTCAATGCGCTTTCTAATTTTAAAGATTCAGAGATGCCTTCTACAAAAAATGAGGAATGGCAATATACCGACATAAGTAATATTTATGCATTATGTGAAAAATTATTCCATGAACCACCAAAAGAAATAAAATCTTTAATTAATAAAGAAAATGCCATTGCTAATGAAATAGACGCTTATTGGGTAATTATTAAAAATGGCACCATCGATATCATGGAAACAAAAAGATTACAGAAAATTGGCGTTCATGTTTCTTTGCTCTCAAATAATCTTGATAAAACTGGAGTACTAATTGATGATTCGCTTTGCAGTTTGAACGCTGCATTGATGCATGATGCCATAAAAATTACCGTTTCTAGTGGTGTTGAGAGCGATAAACCTATTGGCATACTCTTCGAGAACGATAAAAACCTAAATAATTATGTCAGTAATTTTCGATGCATTATTGAAGTAAAAGATAATGCTACCGTAAGTATAATTCATGCTCACACAGAAAAAATCCAAGCTCCTCATTTCACAAACTCCGTGGTGCAGATGGATGTAGGGGAAAATAGTCATATAGAATTTTTGAGATTACAAGATTTCTCAGTCCATCAAACTTTAATAGAAAAATCAGTTGCTAATCTAGGTTGTAATGCAAACCTTAATTACACCAGTGTTGATATAGGCGCCCAATTAATGCGAGCTGATATCGTTGTTAACTTTAATGAAAAACATGCAAATGCAAATATAAATGGAGTTTATATTGCAGGAGATAATCAACATATTGATAATCATATTCTAGCAAACCATTTTATTGGCTCATCAAAAAGCAGTCAAAATTTCTACGGTGTAATTGGAGGAAATGGCCGGTGTGTATTTAATGGCAAAGCTCTTATATGTGAGGCCGCCATTAATTCAAATGCAAATCAATTTAATCATAATCTGTTGATCAGTGAAAATGCTGAAATCAACACCAAACCCGAACTTGAAATATACACAGATGACGTCGCATGCAGTCATGGTACGACTGTTGGTCAACTCGATGAAAACGCTTTATTTTATATGCAATCAAGAGGTATTGATGAAGTTGTAGCACAGCAATTATTAACAAAAACATTTATTACTAGGATTTTAAATGAGGTAAATATTCCCTCCGCAAAAGGTTTTATAGAAAATTTAATTACAGATAAATTACGAGTATTAACACAATGAACCCCTCTTTTAGTGAGAAAAATGAAACAGCTGATATAGGCGAGTTTGGTCTTTTACGAAAAGACTTCCCAACCATTAATCAGGAAATTAATGAGCACCCTCTCGTCTATTTGGATAGCGCGGCTTCAAGTCAAATGCCACAACAGGTCATCGATGAAATCTCTCGTTACCAAAGTCAAGATCACTCAAATGTTCACCGTGGTATACATACCTTGAGCCATAGAGCAACTGAGGTCTACGAGACATCTAGACAAAATATTTGTGAGTTCATTAACGCGAAAAACACTAATGAAATAATATTTACCAGCGGTACTACAGACTCCATTAATCTTGTGGCACATAGTTACTGTAAGCCCAAGCTTGATCCAAGCAAAAAAATTCTTATCAGTCATTTAGAACATCATTCAAATATAGTACCTTGGCAGCTAATTTGCGAGCAAACTGGAGCCAGTCTTATCGTTGCTCCAATTGACAATAATGGTCAAATAATAACCGAGCAATTAATAGGTATGATCGATTCAAATGTAGTTTTGGTAGCTATCTCTCATATATCAAATGCGCTTGGCTCTGTGACTTCATTGAATAAAATTATAGATGCTGCTCACCAGCATGAAGTCCCCGTATTAGTTGATGGTGCTCAAGCAGTTTCACATATGAAAATTGATATCCAAGCTCTTAATGCAGATTTTTATGCTTTTTCAGGTCATAAAATGCTAGGACCTACTGGTATTGGAATATTATATGGAAAAGAACACTTATTAGAAGATATGCCTCCATACCAAGGTGGTGGGGATATGATACTGGAAGTAAAATTCACAGGCACCGTATACAATGATTTGCCTTATAAATTTGAAGCTGGTACACCAAATATATCCGGTGCCGCAGGACTTGGCGCTGCAATTGACTATCTGAATCAGGCTGGAATGCATAATATTGAGGTACATGAAAATATACTGCTCAATAAAATGATCACAGATTTGCAAACAATTGATGGTGTTGAGTTAATAGGTAGAGCAGAAAACCAAGTGGCAGTTCAATCGTTTACCATAAAAGATATTCATTCTCATGATATTGGTACAATTCTAGATCACCAAGGAATTGCAATTCGTACAGGGCATCATTGCGCCATGCCTGTAATGGAATTTTTTGGTTTGCCAGGAACAGCACGAGCATCATTATCGATATATAATAATGAGGAAGATGTTGATCGTTTTATCAAAGGACTTGATAAAGTAATTGAAATATTTGCATAATGAAAAGAGATAATTCAGAGAACAAATCGCTCAAGGAACTTTATCGACAGCTGATAATTCATCACGCAAAAAATCCTCTAAATTTCGGTAAGTTATCAAATAACCCTATACGCGCTGAAGGGATTAACCCATTGTGCGGTGATAAAATTCGTATTTATCTCAATATCAATGAAGCAGATACGATTGAGGGCCTGACCTTTGAAGGAACGGGTTGCGCTATCTCAATTGCCTCTGCGTCGTTGATGACCACAACATTAAGAAACATGAAAAAATACCAAGCAAATCAATATGCACTTAACCTAATCTCTAATCTTAATGAGCCCAAATCTCAGGAAGCTGGCCAATTGATGATGGACTCTCAAGAAATTAATGCCTTAGAAGGCGTAAAAGATTTTCCATCAAGAATAAAGTGTGCCACATTAAGCTGGCAAACATTTATATCAGCCTTGAATAATAAAAAAATAACCACTACGGAAAAATAAATCATTATGTTTGGACATACCAACGAACCATTTATTGTAACAAGAGATGTAAAAGCAGTCATTATACCTGCTGGAGAAGTACTACAGTTAAGAGAAGGAACTTCTGGTTTTATCACACAGTCTCTAGGTGGTAGCTTTACTATCTATATTGAAGGTAACTTATTTAGAATTTCAGGATCAGATGCCGATGCTCTCGGCAAGGAAGTTGAGCCGCCCCCAGAAATCCCAAAGAATGCGACTGACAAAGATATTGAAGATATTGTTTGGAGCCAACTCAGGACATGTTATGACCCCGAAATACCAATAAATATAGTAGATCTAGGTTTAATATATCGTTGTGATATAACCACCCTAGAGAATAGCAAAAGAAGTGTCTCTATTGATATGACACTAACTGCAATAGGTTGTGGTATGGGTGAAATCTTAGTTGAAGATGCTAGAGACAAAGTAGCAATCATACCAACTATTGATGATGTTGAGGTTGAATTGGTGTTTGATCCACCTTGGAGTCAAGAAATGATGTCTGACGAAGCAAGACTTCAAACGGGCATGATGTAACAACTATAAATGCAATTTTTAACTCTGCTTAGACATGGTGCCGCATCTTATGATTCTAACGAAATATCAGATTTACATCGTCCATTAAGCTCGGTCGGTAAAATAGAGGCGAAATTAATGGCTAGCTCGATTGCTGAACTGCCATCCAAGCCAGACGCAATAATCACTAGTAACGCCATAAGAACCATGAGCACTGCTAAGATAATAATAGAAGAAAATATTTGGCAATCCATACCAATAGAAAATGACGCAGAGCTTTATCTGGCTTCATTAGAAATATTAATAAAGAAGATCAACGTAGCATCCGAGACAACAAAGCACTTACTTTTGATCAATCATAACCCCGGGTTAAGCGAACTTGCAAATCGTTTGATCCCTTCTTTCGTGGCTTTTATGCCAACTTGTTCTTGCCTATCAATCAAGTTCAAAGAAAACGTCACAGACCTTGATATATATCCTCAGATTGAAAGCTATAAATACGACTACCCCGATCAAATCGTTTAATTTAATTCACAAAAACAATATGCGTACATATTTTTTGGATCATTAAAACGCAATAAAGGCAGCATGAATTTTTTAATTTCAGAGTTAAGATAGTCAAAAATTGGAAGATTAGAATTAGATTTTGGGATTGATACATTCAGAGCACTCAATGTATCTAAAAAAGAAACAGCGAATAATTCTGATGTACTAATATTTTGCTGAAGATAAATTAAACCGTATTGGGAATCACTCAAATTGGTTAATATTTCAATTTCATTTAGTGCTTCATTAAAGCCACCTAATGCGTCAATTAAGCCATTATCTAAAGCTTCTACCCCAGTCCAGATTTGACCCTTAGCAATCTCTCTTATTTTTTCCTCAGGAATATCTCGATGAGTTGAAACTTTTCTAACAAACTCGCTATAACCATAATCGACTTGAGATTGGACTAATTGCTTAACGCTTGGAGACATTTCTTTATCTGGACGAAAACTACCAGACCATTGATTCGTTCCCGAACCATCCGTATATATTCCTAACTCAGCAAGTGAATTTTGCAATGTTGGAAACATGGCAAACACACCAATTGATCCGGTAATAGATGCCGGTGATGCATATATTTTATCGGCAGACATTGCGATCCAATAACCCCCTGATGCAGCAACACTGCCCATTAAAACTACCACCGGTTTACTTGCTGCCTGCAAAGCAATAATTTGCTTTAATATCTGTTCTGACGCAAAGGCACTTCCGCCTGGAGAATCAATTTTAAGTAACACACCACGAACTGAATCATCATGTAATGCTTTTCTGAGTAAATTAGAAGTTGATTCTCCACCAATAACACCTGGCGCTTGATTACCATTAAGAATCTCACCAGAAGCGACAATGACGGCAATATTGTCCTCATAGTTCTCTGAACTCTCATTAAGTCGCATCACCTTCAGGTAATCATCAAAAGTAATCACACTTTCATTGAACTCTGTTTCGGTAATATTCATTTTCTTACTAATCTGTAATTCAATCTGATCCTTAGTTAAGAGACCATCAAATAAATTATTTTTATAAGCAATTGAAGCGATATTAGTTTGCTCTTTATTTATACTGTCAAGTAAATCGCGAGCAAAATTTGACACTGATTTTTCAGGTAAATTTCTAGCAGAGACAACATCATTTTCATACTTGCTCCAGAGTTTATTTGCTATTCTAGAGCGTGAATCTTTAGACTCTGTTGACATGTCATTTCGCATAAAGGGCTCAACAGCAGTTTTATAATCTCCGGCTCTAAAGATATTCCAATCTACTTGAATTTTATCGATTAAATCTTTGTAATAATTGGAATAATACGAATATCCATCAGGGAAAAAAATTCCATCTGGGTGGAGGTAAATTTGATCTGCTCTAGCAGCTAAATAATAGGATTCCTGGCTATAAAAATCAGAATAAGCAATAACTTGCTTTCCTGATTCCCGAACTTTATCCAAGGCTTTTCCAATTGTTTCTAATTTGCTTAACCCCCCTCCATTCATTCCATCTAGCCGTAAGGCAATCACAGAGATTCTTGCGTCATTTTCAGCATAATTCAAAGCATCAACAATATCGTCTACCAAAACTTCATTTGAAATTTCACCAAAGATTTCATTTATCGCCCTTTCGTATGCGTCACCTTGTAATTGATCTACAAGTTGGCCTTTTGGGTTAATCACCAATACACTATTATCTTTAATTGATGGCAAATAGGATGAAAATAAACTTAATACCAATATTAATATCAAGAAAAACCATGCCATGCCAATAATTTTTCTGAGGATTGCTAAACCGCCCCAGAGTAACTTTATAAATTTCTTTAATAATCTAAAGATTGAAGACATGATTAAGTTTTTGCTCTTTTTAGGTCATTAAACCAATAATAATCAATGGTTTATAGTAAAAATAATGTTAGTGTTGGCCAGTAAGTTATTAGAATAACTGATACAAAGAGTATAACAAAAAATGGTAATGTTGCTGCATAAACCGTGGCAATGGATTTATCGAATCGATAGCTCGCTATAAATAAATTTAACCCTACTGGTGGAGTTAGATAGCCTAATTGCATGGCTGAAAGAAAAATTATTCCTAGATGTATCTCATCAATTCCATATTGATTAGCTACCGGAAGTAAGAGGGGAACAACCAGAACTATAGCTGCAAAAATATCCAAAATAGCGCCTAAAATTAATAAAAATAATAACAGTAATGCTAGAAACGTAAATTGATCACTGATGACACTAGAAATGGTAAAAAATAACTGCTGCGGAACACCTGAATCAATCATATAATTTGTAGACGCCAAAGATACAGCTAATACTATTAGGATCCCCCCCACCAAAAGCATCGACTCACGCATCAAGCGAGGTAGATCAGCTATCTTTATTTCTTTCAATAACAGTACTTCAATACATATTACGTACAAAGCTGTAATTGCAGCCGCCTCAGAGACAGCAAAAAATCCTG
Source organism: Woeseiaceae bacterium (assembly GCA_028227395.1). Lineage (GTDB taxonomy): Bacteria > Pseudomonadota > Gammaproteobacteria > Steroidobacterales > Woeseiaceae > SP4260. Next base: position 7,614 of record JAOIZZ010000002.1, read on the forward strand.
AATATATACCCCCTAAAACAATAATCGGCAATGGAAGCTCCCAAGCTGATTCACGAAATGCATTGATTAATTCATCAAAATTAAATGGTTTTATCTCTCTACTTGAATGTCGACCCACCCACAAACAATAAAATGAAAGCATGAGCAACATCAAAATACCCGGCAGTAATCCGGCCTTAAATAAATCATCAATAGATACTTCAGCAATTACACCATAAAGTATCAAAGGCAGTGAAGGTGCAAATAAAAGCCCTAAACTTCCTGATGTGGTTATCAACCCAAGACTAAACTTTTCTGAGTATCCATCAGTTTTAAGTGCAGGATATAAAATAGCACCAATAGCTATAATGGTTACGCCAGAGGCGCCAGTAAAGGCCGTAAAGAAGGCACAAGCAAACAGCGATACAATTGCTAACCCACATGGCATCCAGCCCAGCATAGCATTAGTAAGACGAACTAATCTCTTAGGTGCTCCACTCTCACTTAACAGGTACCCAGAAACAGTAAAAAGTGGAATCGCCGAAAGGAATGGCATATTTGCAAGACCTAAAATCTCAATAGCCAAAGCCATAAGATCTATGCCTTCAGATTGATAACCAATCATGGCGCTCGCAGCTATTATAGCAAACAATGGCGTGCCAACTAAGCATAATAAAGCCAGTAAAATCATCATTATCTTAAGGGTTTATTGTATCTTGAGAGATGCTTAATACATGCAGCTAAATAACGAAAACTCATTAGAGAAAATGCAATAGGAATTATGCTGTAAGCAATCCAAGCCGGGGTATCAATTAAAACTGTTTCATCAAAATCAAAGGTAAGAGCAACAAAACGAAATGCATGCCAAGCTATAATTACGCATATCCCAGAAGTAATTAACGCATTAAACCCCTGCAGTAACATGAAGTAATGAGGAGGAATTGAATTAGAAATCAAATCAATTTTTAGATGTTTATTTTCTCGGCTGGCTGATATTGAAGCTACTAAGGTTGCCCAAAGCACGAACATTTTAATTAATTCATCAGCCCAAATAAAACCCGAATTAAAAAATAACCGCATCACAATTTGAATAACTGAGAATAATACAACACCACCAATCAATCCAACAATCAAGCCATCCTCTACAATGATCGCCGTGTGATCAATTTTCTTTAAGATCGCCTTGTTTATCATAATTAATTATTTATTGATGCGTTCTTTCTATAGTTATTAATATACATAAAAATTTTATCGTATAGTTCTGTTGAAAACATGCCGTTATCAGCCATTTCTCGATTTGGTTCAATCAGAAGATCGGTCAATTTGTTATACTCATTCTCATCAAAAGCAACCTCAATCAAACCAATGTTTAATAAAGCCTGCATCGCATTTTCAGTATCCTTTTCACTTGTTTGATCAACATCATCATAAATACCTGTTAATACTTCTGACAGCACCGCCTCATCATCGGGTCGAAGGCGTTTTATCACTTTGGAATCGATAGCAAGAAACCCCATTACATACAAAACTGGAATTTTTGTCACATATTTAACTTTAGTGTGCCATTGAAGTGCTAATGCAACGACTGGTGGAATAGCAACAATATCTATTAGCCCTGTTTGTAACCCAGTCAAAACATCTGTTATGGGAAGCGATACAGGTAATAAATCAAGTGCTTTCATTGCTCTATAGCTAATAAGGTCGCCTTGAGGTAACCATATTTTTTTATCTTTTAAATCGTCATAACCTTTAATTGGTTCGTTAGACATTATATAAGCAAAGCCACCGCTAGCGAATCCATAAGTATTAAAACCTAGCTTTTTAAAGCCAGCCGTTAACTCGTCATCTACCAGGTTTCTAACATGGCCTACTTCATCCAAATTTTTGAATAAAAATGGCAGACCATAGATATTCAGATCAGGAAAATTAGCCTGAAAATCATTAGGAGAGAAAGTACCTCCTTGTAATTGACCTATTTTTATTTTTTGTTTGTTCTTTTTTGCTCCACCTTGAGCTCCACCCCAGTAAAATTTGAGCTTTATGCGGCCCTCAGTTCGCTCCAGAATTTCTTTTGACCCATCATTAAATCTGTTCGCCCAGTCTGAATTTTGTGGTGCTAAAGTAGCAATTTTTATTTGTACTTGGCTGTGAGCAACTGATGCTAATGAGATGCAAAAAAACAATACAGTGATTTTTTTTATTATCTGGTTATTCTTCCAGATTCTTTTATCAGAAATAGTCATTAGCGCTCTTAAGTAATAATTTTGCTTTTTCCTGGGCCATCATATTAGTCAAGGTGTATCCTGATGCCACGGGATTAGTAGCAAGAACTTCTGTTAATAATTGATCATGCATATCTCTATTATATAATGATTTTGCATATCCAGCAGCATACTCAACCTTTGCGTTAAGATTTTTTCCCTCACTTAGCTTAATCGCTAGTTCGAAATATTGTTTCCCTTTATCGTAATCTCCACCTAATGCTGGAGGTCTCAACGTGACCATAATACCCAAATAAGTATAAACAGTATCGAACATTGCGTCATCAACTGAGATTATAATATACCGCTCTAATAAGGCCTGAATATGAGGTAAACGAGCAATTGCATTCCAATCTGAGCTATGAGCACGTGTATACGCGAGAGACGCAACTGCATGATTAAGCAACAGTTGTGAATATTCTTTATCAATTTTTGCAAGAGTTTTTACAAATTTCTCATAATTATATTCATCCCAAGAACAGGTCAATACAAGAGACAAGCACAGCGATTTATTGCTGTATTTTAGTGCTTTTCTAGTCATGCGCTTTGCACGTTCATTATCATCGACAAATACACCGCCATAAGAGGCGTATAAATTAGCTGCAGCTGACAAAATTATTGGATTCTCAGGATCACCTTCAATCAAACTGTCCAATAATAATAAATAAGCAGGTGCACCATCACGAACTAATTCAGGATCATCTTGATTTAAAATCGAAATAGCTAAGTTATTAGCAAGACCTTCTGAAACATTTGAAATGATGGAGGTACACGAAGACATCGTGATTACGAATAGAATAAAGCCAATTAATTTATATATTGAGCATTTCAATTTAATTTAAATAACCATACCTATTTAATTAATATACCGGCATAGCTAATGTATTTAAGATAAAAAATAATCAACAATACTAAATTTTCTCTTTTATTCTTGCAGCTTTACCGGTCAATCCACGTAAATAATATAATTTAGCCTGTCTTACATCACCGCGTCGTTTTACTTTAATCTCACTGACAACCGGGCTGTATGTTTGGAATACTCTTTCAACACCTTCACCATGGGAGATTTTACGAACCGTAAAAGAAGAATTTAAGCCTCGGTTTCTTTTTGCTATGACAAGTCCTTCATATGCCTGAAGCCTCTCACGACTTCCTTCTTTTACTTTCACCTGCACAACAACTGAATCACCAGGTGAAAATGCTGGTATCTCTTTTGTCATTTGTTCTTTTTCTAATTCTTCTATTATATTACTCATTTACCTATACCTAATGCTGTGTCAATTAAAACCAATGGTGCAATTATACCCTTAATCTTTAATTAGTTGCTTGTATTTATTTAAAATTATTTCTTGCTGCTCGGTTAGTTCACCAAATAAATCCGGTCTTTTTTTATACGTTCTAATCAAGGATTGCTCGGAACGCCATAATTTTATCGCCTCATGATTACCGGATAATAAAACTTCCGGCACGAAGCACCCTTCCACCTCCTCTGGTCGAGTATAATGAGGATACTCCAGTAAATTATTCTCAAAAGACTCATCAACTGATGATGTGTCATCCCCAAGCGCACCCGGAAGAAGTCGCACTACGGAATCAATAATAGCCATTGCAGCTATTTCACCTCCACTTAAAATAAAATCACCCATCGAAATTTCTTCATCAACGTAATTTTCAATAAAACGCTCATCAACTCCTTCATACCTGCCCGCCACTAATATCATGGCTGGTAATTTCGAAAACTGCCTGGCTACTTTTTGGTCAAAACGCTTGCCTTGCGGGGACATAAGTATTACAGGGCAATCTTTAGGCATAGATTTCTTGGCAGATTTTATGGCTGACTCCAATGGTTTGTATTTCATCACCATTCCAGGGCCGCCCCCATATGGCTTATCATCTACTTTATGGTAAGCATCTGTAGTAAAATCTCTGGGGTTATACATGGACAGAGTTAATAATTCCTCATCGGCAGAACGACCAACTACTCCATATTGAGCAATCAAATGAATCATTTCTGGAAATAAACTGACAATACCTATATCCAATTTAGTCAACCCATTCCCAATCTACGACGATCCTTCCCTCGCTAAGGTCAACTTCCTTTATTACCTCATGCATGACAAAAGGAATTAGAATTTGATTATCACCTTGAATGACCATCACATCATTTGCTCCAGTCTCTAATAATTTACTGACAACACCTAATTTCTTTGATTGCATATCAACAACGCTCAGACCCTCTAATTCTCGCCAATAATAATGACCATCATCTAATTTTGGTAAACAATCAGCGGGTAAAATTAGGTTTAACCCTATGTAGTCTTCAGCGGTATCACGATCATTAACTCCGGAGAGTTTAACAATAATCAATTTACCTTGTTTTCGACCCTCGAGTATTCTGCCACTTTTAAAAGTATTTACCCCATCAATATAGCATTCAGAGTAACTTAAAATACCTTCAATTGGCTTAGTGTAAGAGAATATTTTGACCCATCCTTTAACACCGTAATGGCCGGAGATCCTTCCTAGGATGATAGTTTCTTGATTTTTATCTGATTGCAGGTCCATCTTAAATATAATCAAGCATTAAAAATGCCCTTGGAAATATTTAACTATTGGAGGCAAGCGCCTTACGCTGGACTTTCAGGAGTGAGGATACTGTGTCTGATGTTTGAGCACCTTTACTTAGCCAATAATCTACCCGCTCTAAGTCGATTCTTAGATTCTCGGTTGACTCTTTACCTACCGGATTAAAAAAACCTAGACGCTCGATATACTTACCATCACGCTTATTTCTGCTGTCCGTGACAACCAGATGATAAAAAGGTCGTTTTTTTGCGCCTGAACGTGAAAGTCTTATTGTTACCATTATTTTTCCGTTTTTTTAATGCAAGTAAATTTTTATACTTCATATTTAATTTGTAGAGTGCGCATTGTACCTATTTAAAAATGAAAGTGAAGGTTTTTTAATCGGGCAAGACTTCGATTGATGAGCTTTTTATCTTAAGCCAGGAGGTAAATTCATTCCCGATAGACCACGCATCATTTTTTTCATTTTTCCGCCAGACATTTTCTTCATCATTCTTTCCATTTGCACATGTTGTTTCATTAACTTATTTATATCTTGTATTTGCAAACCAGAACCTGCGGCAATACGTCTTTTTCTTGAGCCATTAATAGTTTTAGGAAAGTGCCTTTCATTTGGGGTCATCGAATTGATTATTCCAATTTGGCGTTTTAATTGTTTTTCATCAAATTGTTTACTGACTGCAGCATTATTAAGTTGGCCGGCATTAGGTAGTTTATCAAGTATTGCACTCATGCCTCCCATGCCAATCATTTGCTCCAATTGATCTTTTAAATCATAGAGATCAAACTTCTTACCTTTTTTTAATTTATTGGCCAAGCGCTCTGATTGTTTTCGATCAACTTTAGCTTCTATCTCTTCAACCAATGAAAGAACATCACCCATGCCCAATATACGTGAAGCCATTCTTTCAGGATGAAACAACTCAATATCATCTATCTTCTCCCCCACTCCTAAGTAAAATATTGATTTCCCCGTAACCTGAGAAACAGAAAGCGCAGCGCCACCGCGAGCGTCGCCATCAGTTTTAGTTAAGATAATTCCTGTAATATCGAGTCTTTCTGAAAATGCTTGTGCTGAATTAATAGCGTCTTGGCCCGCCATACTATCAATTACAAAGAATGTCTCACTCGGACTAGCTGCTTTGTATACCTCAGATACCTCTGCCATCATGGAGTCATCGACATGCATTCTTCCAGCTGTGTCAATAATAATTATATCCGACTGAGAACGCTGGCTTTGTTTTAAAGCGCTCGATACTATTGATTTTGGATTTTGCGTGTCTTCACTATTAAAAAAATCAGCGCCAATTTCGTTAGCCAGTCTATTTAACTGCAAGATAGCCGCCGGCCGATGAACATCGACACTAACGAGCATTACACGCTTCTTTTCGATATCTATTAGTCGTTTTGCTAACTTAGCAGCGGTAGTTGTCTTGCCAGAACCTTGGAGCCCTACCATCATAATCACAAGGGGTGATGGCCTTTTTAGGTTTAACTCAATGGTCTTATTACCAAATAAATCAATCAATTTGCGATGAATTATCTTGGTTAATGCTTGTCCAGGAGTTAAGCTTTTTTCAATTTTACTTCCAATTGCTTCCTCACGAATCCCTTCTATAAAATTTTTAACTACCGATAGCGCTACATCAGCCTCCAAAAGAGCTAGGCGTATTTCACGCAGGGTATCTTTTATATTATTATCACTTAAACGACCCTTACCCTGAAGGTTTCGCGTTATGGAACTCAAACGTTCTGTCAGATTAGCAAACATAGATAGTTTTCCAGAAATATTAAAAATGATAGAGCATAAATTTTACAGTAAAATTATATTTATTGTTTTATTTATTGAGAATGATTCTCATTTAGGATATTCTTAATTAAAAATATGATTACCAGATTTAAAATATCTGGCATTATTAACAAATGAATGGTTTAAACAGCTATATGGTAATTTTATCAACATATCTTATTTCGTCTATTACATATATTTCATGTCAATGGCCAACATCAGAAAAATATAAAAATTTATTATTTGGTGTAGCTTCAACTTTCGGAATCATCGGGCTCTCTGTTCATTTGAATGCCCTAATTAACGATATTACTCAACTTGATGGTCTTTCATTAACACTAACCAATACTATTTCACTGATAGGGTTTCAGTTAGCGTTAATAGCGATTATTGCGTCATTCAATAAATCATTAAGGGGTTTTGCAGGGGGCATTTTATTTATCGCCATATGCTCAGCCTTAATTCCCATATGGGGTCTTAATCATTGGGGTGAGGCTCCAAATGAAATAAAAGCCCTAAGCTGGCAGATGAAAGGACATGTCTTGAGTTCATTGTTTGCTTACGGATTACTTTGTGCTGGAGCAATAATTGCAGTATTCGCATTAATTCAAGATAAACGCTTGCGTCGTGGAAAAATATCATCCATTAATTCGTTATTTGCCCCTTTAGAAACAACTGAAAACCTTTTATTTGGTATAGCCTCATTTGGATTTTCAATTTTATTTCTTGCGCTTTTCTCTGGAGTTATATTAATAGATAATATTTCATCTCAACAAATACCCATTACAATATTCTCTTTTACTGCTTTGGTAATGTTTGGCGTATTAATTTATGGTAGAAAATTTTACGGCTGGCGTGGACGCTTAGCAATTTATCTCTATCTATCCGCATTTCTCATGTTAGCTATATCCTATTTTGGTACACGATTCATGCTGGAATATATTCTAGGTCAGAGTTGGGGTTAATTAAAAAGTTATCTTGACAGAGCATCCCTATCCTGATGAAGTATGTCACTATCAATTTCAAAAGGTGCTCATTCATTGAGCGATGACTTTTCAGTTGCTTCATTAGTAAGCATATTAATCGTACTGCTTATCTTTTCAGCTTTCTTCGCGGGAACTGAAACTGCGCTTATGCGATTAAATCGCTATAAGCTAAAACATCAAGTAAGAGCTGGCAATCGTGCGGCAAAAATAATTGATAACCTGTTAAAAAAACCAGATATGCTAATTGGTTTAATATTACTTGGTAATAATTTAGTCAATTTCACCGCTGTTGCCTTGGTAACAATGATTGCTTTAAAAATGGGCGGAGAATCATCAGTTGCCATTGCCACATTAATCTTAACAGTTTTTGTGTTAATTTTTTGCGATGCTGCACCAAAGACCCTAGCAGCGTTATACCCAGAACGATTGGCTTTTCCTTCTGCCTTTATATATTACCCGCTAATGATAATATCATATCCAGTTGTCAGGCTCATTAGTGCCTTATCTAATGGATTACTTTGGTTGATTGGAGTAAGGACGAGCGACGAAAAGGAAACATCACTCAATAATGATGAATTAAGAACCATAGTTCATGAGGCAGGAACACTCATTTCAGGCAATTATCGTAGCATGCTTTCGAATATACTTGATCTAGAAAAAGTCACTGTGGACGATGTCATGGTTCCTCATAAAGAAGTTATCGGCATAGATATTCAAAATGATATCAGCGAAATTAGAGAAATAATCATAAATAGCGAACATACCTTATTACCCGTATTTAGAGAAAATATTAATCAGGTTTTTGGTATTATCCATTTACGAAAATTAGCGAATCTTTCGGCTAAAAGCCTTTTTCGCAAGAAAGATATTGAAACATTATCCTTTGAACCATACTTTATTCAAGAAGGCACATCTCTTAACACTCAACTTATAGAATTTAGAAAAAGAAAAAAACGCTTTGCTTTGGTTGTAGATGAATATGGGGATATTCAAGGAATTGTAACAATGGCAGATATTCTTGAGGAAATTGTAGGAGAATTTACTACCGACCCAACAAATAAAAATGAAGAATTTAAAAAAGAGAGCGCTAACTGCTTCTTAGTTAATGGTAATGCTAACATTCGTGATTTAAATAAAGTACTTAACTGGAAAATCCCCTCAAAAAGTGCAAAAACTATAAATGGATTGATTCTAGAATACCTAGGTGATATCCCAAACCCTGAAACTCAAATTAATATAAACAATTATACCATTGAGGTTATTGATGGTGATGCAAATCATATTCATAGCGTTCGAATAAAAAAACACGAACAATTGCAATAATTTTTAAAATAATTCTTCAATTGCATCGATCAAATTTTCGACAGATACTAACTCCATATTATTAATTTTTTTCTTAGGAAGATTTGCTTTAGGAATAACAGCAATTGTAAAACCCTGCTTTGCAGCCTCAATAAGCCTCTCTGTTCCATACTTTACAGGCCTCACTTCGCCGGCTAAGCCAATCTCACCAAAGCTAATAAGGCGCTTTTTACTAGCAATCTCTTTGTAACTAGATACGATCGCAAGAATTGCTGGAAGATCTGCAGCAATTCCATCAATACGTAACCCCCCTACCACATTTATAAATATGTCAAATTGTGCCAGCGAAAGGTCGGCATATTTTTGCAACACAGCTGTTAATAAAGGTAACCTATTTTGATCAATTCCTTGTGCCAATCTTTTTGTATGATTAGCATGTGTTTCTGAGACTAAAGCTTGAATCTCAAACAAAAGTGGCCTACTACCCTCCCAAGCAACAGAAACTAAACTTCCCGGCCTATCAATATAATCACCAGAAAGAAATATAGCAGAGGGGTTTTTAACTTCACGAAACCCAATTTCAGTCATTGCGAAAACACCCATTTCGCTGCTAGCGCCAAATCTATTTTTCACGGCTCGAATAATGGTATATCTGCTTGCTAAATCATTTTCGAAATAAAGTACTGTATCGACCATATGCTCAACAATCCTGGGTCCAGCGATTACCCCCTCTTTTGTGACATGACCGATCAGTAATATAGAGATATCATTTTTTTTAGCAAACTGTACTAATTCGCCAACACACTCTCTTAATTGAGAAACAGAACCAGGAGATGAACTAACCTCACTACTTATCATAGTTTGAATTGAGTCAATAATAATAACTTTTGCTTGTGATTTTTTTGCAACTTGAAATACCTGCTCCAAAGATGTCGTAGACAAAATAAGCATATCGGATTGGCTGGTCCCTATTCGGCTCGACCTTTGTGCAACTTGATTGATAGATTCCTCACCAGTCACATAGCAAGGGGCTAATTCATCGGGTAATTTTGTAGCTATTTGCTGAAGAAGAGTTGATTTACCAATACCTGGATCCCCACCTAAAAGGACCACAGAGCCAGGAACTAAGCCGCCACCCAACACTCTATTAAACTCACTAAAACCAGTATCATAACGAATAATTAACTCCTCATTAATTTCGTTAAGTTTTTTTGCATTTATGGTATTTCGTGAAGAAGTAATTGCTTTTTTAGAAACAATAGTTTGTCCTAAACTATTCCAAGCATCACAATCCGGGCATTGACCTTGCCATTTACCACTATAAGCTCCACATTTAGAACATAAATATGCTTTTTTTTCATTTTTCATATAATCCATATTTCCAATAAAATAAATATTTAACGAATCTGGCGCTTTACCCTCTCTGAAACACCTGTCACTAAAGCGTAAGTGGTTAAATTGGAATAATGAGCCACTTTTTCTACAGGTAATTGCTCACCCCAAAGAATAACCTCATCCCCAATAGAATCATTGGTAGTTTGACCTAAATCAATTGTGATTAAGTCCATTGAAACCAAGCCTACTAATGGAACTCTCCTACCATTAATAACAACCCATGTTCCAGAAATTAATGATTTTGAGTACCCATCCCCATAACCAACAGAAACCACACCGATATTAGTATCATTTTTTGCTTTCCAAGCACTATTATAACCAACACTTTCCCCTTTACTAATTGGCCTAATAGCTAGTAATTTTGATACAAATTGCATCACTGGCTTCAAATTTAATTGTTTTGCACTAGATTCTATAAGCGGAGATACCCCATAAAGAGCTATACCGGGCCTGATCCATATATCACCTTTGTTATTCCATTTATAATTCTTAATTAATTTTTCATAGTTAAAAATAACAGCCGAATTGGCAAAGCTAATGTCGCCAGAAAAATTATCAGTTAGATCTCTAAAAAGTTTAAGTTGTAATGAGTTTTTTTGACCGCTCTTATCTTCCGCATCAGATAAATGAGTCATTAAACTAATTTTTGATACTGAACTTATGGATTCAAGTCTTGATATAGTATCGAAAAAATCAGCAATTTTAATTCCTAAACGATTCATACCAGTATCAATTTTCAACCAACAAGCAATGGAATTGCAATCAATAGACTGGCTCTCCAATTGCTCAACTTGATTTATGTTATGAATGACAATATCGCAGTTTAAATAAATTGCCTCATTCAATTCCTTAATAGATGTAAAACCACCCAAAAGAGTAATTGGTTGTGTAATTCCAAAATCTCTTAATATTTTCGCTTCAGAAAGCCGTGCAACCGCATATCCATCGGCTTCATACAAAATTTTTATTGTCTCAACAATCCCATGACCATAAGCATTACCCTTTACAGCGCACATAATTTTTGACTTAGCGCCCGAATTAATTTTAAGTTGATCGAAATTATGTTTTAGTGCGTGCTTACTGATATAAGCATATGGACATGAGGTCACTGATAAGTCTCATTGGCGTAGGCATCAGCAACCCAATTTTCAAATTTAGTATATCTACCAACAAATGTTAGTGGGAAATCCCCAATAGGTCCATTTCGTTGCTTAGCAATTTGTATATCTGCCACTCCTTTTCTTGGGGTATCAGGATTGTATACTTCGTCACGATAAATAAAGACAATAATATCCGCATCTTGTTCAATAGCGCCTGATTCTCTTAAGTCAGACATTATTGGCCGTTTATCGGTTCGTGACTCTACACTTCTATTTAATTGCGAAAGAGCAATTATTGGCACCTCAAGCTCCTTTGCCAAGGCTTTTAATGATCGAGTGATCTCTGATATCTCAGTAGCACGATTTTCAGTTCTCCCATGAATTTGCATTAACTGTAAATAATCCAGAACAATCAAATCTAATCCATCTTTTTCTCGCTTTAAGCGCCTTGCTCTTGCTCTAATTTCCGTTGGCGATAGGGCCGGTGTGTCATCAATAAAAATTGGTGCTTCTGACATTAATTGAACCGCAGTGTTAATTCTGGACCAATCCTCGTCGGGGAACTTTCCTGTTCTAAGATGCGTTTGGTCTACTCTACCCAAGGATGAGATCATTCGAAAAGCTAACTGCTCTTTCGGCATTTCCATAGAAAATATAGCGGTGGATTTTTTTGATCCTATAGCTGCATTCTCTGCGATGTTTACGGCTAAAGTTGTTTTTCCCATTGATGGTCGTCCAGCAATTATAACCAAGTCTCCCGCTTGTAAGCCCGTTGTTAATTTATCAAATTCTTTGAAGCCAGTAGAAATCCCCGAAAGATCGCCATCCGAATTATGCAAATACTCAATTCGATCAATCGTAGCAGGTAGAACATTTTTTATTGACTGAAAGCCCGATTTTCCTCGATTCCCCTTTTCAGCTATTTCAAAAACAAGCCTTTCCGCATCATCAACTAGCTCTGATGTAGTTCGTCCATCATTTAAATAAGCATTTCCACTAATTTGATTACCAGCACTTATAAGTGACCTAAGTACTGACCGCTCTCTAAGAATTTTTGCATAGGAAAATGCATTTGCTGCACTTGGAGTTTCATTTGCTAAGGTGGCAATATATTCCAATCCACCTGCTGCATCTAGTTGTCCTTGATTATCTAGATATTCAGACAGAGTTACTACATCGCAAGGCTCAGAATTTTCGATAAGCGCCTTTACTCCAGAGAAAATTATTTGGTGATCTTTACGATAAAAATCAGAATCAATAACTATATCTGCGATTTTATCCCAGGCTGTGTTATCCAGCATTATTCCACCTAATAAAGATTGCTCAGCCTCAATGGAATTGGGCGGGATCTTAAGTGACATTTCTGACACGTTACCAATCTCATCGTCAGAAGACTGAGCCATTATTTAACCTTACCTTTATTTATTCCTCTGGAACTACATTAACTTTCACCGAAATATCTAAATCCGTATGAAGATGTAATTTTATTTCAGACTCACCGATTTCATGTATAGGACCATCTGCCATCCTAATTTCACTTCTCTCAATACTGACTCCAACTTTATCGAAAGCTTCAGCAATATCGACAGGACCAACTGATCCGAATAATTTTCCTTCGCTTCCAACATTAGCGGAAATAACTAATTGCATACCCTCAATCAACTTACCTCTAGATTTAGCCGCTGCGAGATCTTCCGAGGCTTTCTTCTCAAGCTCAGAGCGTTTAGCTTCCAAGTCTTTGATATTAGCTGCTGTTGCTAACGCAGCCTTTCCAGATGGGATCAAATAATTACGACCGTAACCCGACTTTACTGATACCAAATCACCTATCGCCCCTAAATTCTCTACTTTATCCAATAAAATTACATTCATCTCTTTATCCTAAGCTAAGCAAATTAATAGTATTAATCTTAATTAGTTCTTCATTCGTAATCGGTAATTAAACCACGCATCGGTGTAACCAGCGACAGCGAGTATCATAATCATCAACACATTTAAGAATGGTAACATTACGTAGGTAAGAATCAATCCTAAGGTTGGTAATGTCCCTTCTTCATGAAACCAATGAATGAGTGACAATCCCTGAAGCCAAAAGAATAAAAAACATAAATACGCAAGATTCATCAGCCATTCTACGTCAAAAACAAACAGCAGCAAAGAGCTGATTGCTGTAATAATGGCAAAGAATCGCCCAAAATTTAAATTACTGAATCGTCCATAATCAAATACTTCTAAACTAGAGGTATTGTAAATTGCGCAACCCAAAATGAGCACAATTGCATACAAAGACCAGGTCATCACAATCATCAAGATTGTCATTTGTTTAGATATGCTTCCACTCTGATTACTAATGAGATAAGCCTGTTCAGTTAATCCATTCTGAACTAAACTTTCAGACAAATTAACTATTACCTCACCCCAGAAAAAACTGGGGTCATCCACTACGACATAAAATAATACCAGCAGAAATACTGATGCAATGGCCGATATCTGAATCGTTAAAATGAATGAGCGTGTACGTTGGAGAATTTTCACCAATATTAGTGCAGGCAACCAAGTCATTAAGGCGGTGATAAAAATTTCATAAGCAGTTATGTTTATAACTAAGCCTAATAAAAATAAACCAGATACAGCGATAACACATTGTTTTATGACATTAATATTTTTATAATTTAGAGACAAAGAAATAAATGTTGCCCCACCAAATATAATCGAAAAAGGCAGAATCAGAGTTATTGCTAGGCCAATTGCCCCATGGTAAGGGCGCTGATATATCCAGTTAGAATATGATTTAATTAATTTTATTCTTAGTGCCTATCGGTATATGGAAGCAACGCAAGAAAGCGGGCTCGTTTTACTGCGGTAGTTAGCTGTCTTTGGTACCGTGCTTTGGTCCCAGTAATACGACTAGGAACAATTTTTCCAGTTTCCGTAATATATGCCTTTAATAGAGCTAGATCTTTGTAATCTATTTCAGTTATTTTTTCGGCTGTAAAACGACAATATTTTTTTCTTCGTGGATAACGAGTCATCATAATTTTTTACTCCCTTACTTGGACTTATCTGCATCAGAAGAGGCAGCTGGTGCTTCTTCAGCGGCAGGTGCTTCTGCTGGTGCTTCTTCAGCGGCAGGTGCTTCTGCTGGTGCTTCTTCAGCAGCAGGTGCTTCTGCTGGTGCTTCTTCAGCAGCAGGTGCTTCTGCTGAAGAAATTGCATTTGATGCAGCTTTTGCATCTCTTCGTCGCTGTGATTCTTCCTCTCTAACCTTCTCTTCTTCTACAGATTTTGACATAGGAGATTGAGATTTAACCGCATCTTTTTGATTGAGCACAAGATGCCTTAAAACAGCATCATTAAAGCTGAATGCTGTAGTAATCTCTGTAATTATCTCGTGATCACACTCAACATTCATGAGTAAATAATGTGCTTTATGCGCTTTTTTGATTGGATGAGCAAGTTGACGTCGACCCCAGTCTTCACTTCTGTGAATTTTGCCGCCAGTACCAGTAATCATTGACTGATATTTCTCGACCATTGCTGGAACTTGTTCACTCTGATCTGGATGAACTAGAAAGACAATTTCATAATGTCTCATTGTATCCCCTTACGGATTGTAGCCTTCTATTTTGTTAAGTAGTAAGGCAAGGGTTAAAAATAATTATTTATCACCATATAGGTGGATGCGAATCGTACCCAAGGATGATGATTGGTGCAAGTCATATAGTAAATTTTCTGCTATTTAATATTTTTATTTTGTATTGCCCCTCTTCCGGATTAACTCAAAAAGACATACTCCCGTCGCAACTGAAACGTTTAGACTGGAAATTGAACCATACATTGGTATACGAGCAAGCTTGTCACATCGACTCGAAATCATCTTACTAATACCTGAATGCTCATGACCCATTATCAATATAACCGGACCTTTCTGATCTATCTCATAAAGGCTCTCAGTAGCATTATCAGCAGTACCAATTCGTTCAATACCATAATCACCCATCCAAGTAAGTACTTTTCCTAAATTTTTAACTGCAATAACGGGGACATGCTCAGCGGCACCTGCTGCCACTTTACTTGTTGTAGGCCCTAATGAGGCTGAGTTATCTTGCCCGATTATGATGGCATCCACACCCGCTGCATCAGCAGTTCGGATGCATGCTCCAAGGTTATGAGGATCTTGAATTCTCTCAAGCATCAATAAAAAAAGAGATTTACCCCCCTCGCTAGATAACCTTTCTTCAATCATTGTTCTTAAATCAGACTCATTGTTAATTAATTTTCTCCTTACTTCAGCAACGATCCCTTGATGCAGGGAATCCCCGCAAATTTGACCCAACCTTGATCGATTTGCTGGTTTAACAACTATACCCATAGTATTTGCAGATTTTATAATTGATTGGAGTCTTTTATTTTCACTCTGATACTCTGCAAAAATTATTTTAATTTCACTATTTTTATTAGTTATTAGCTGCTCAATCGCTCGAAGTCCGATGACATAATTACTTTTGGTCATTTCATTTATTATCCTTACTTACCTTTCTCATTAATGAGAAATTTATTCTTCGCATACTCAAATCTACATCATTCACCTTAACTTCAAGTCGATCTCCAATATTATAAGTAATTTTATTTCTCTCACCTACCAAACTCAACGACCGCTCATCGTAAAGATAATAATCATTTTTCAGGTTTGATATATGCACGAGCCCTTCAATTAAAGTATCATCAAGTTGCACGAATAAACCAAAATTCGTGATACTAGTTACCGTTCCTTTGAAGATTAATCCAACCTTGTCCTCCATATACCGACATTTCAGTATCGCATCTACTTCACGAGTTGCTTTTTCAGCACGACGTTCTTTCTCGGAGCATGTATCACCAAAATTATGCATGTTGTCATTGGTGTAATGATATTGTCCTGATTTTTTTTTCGTTGCAATATGTCTGATAGCACGATGCACCAGTAAATCCGGATAACGCCTAATAGGTGAAGTGAAGTGCGTATATGTCTTTAACGCCAAACCAAAATGGCCAATATTATCTGCTTGATATTGAGCCTGCTTAAAAGATCGCAGCATGGTCATAGATAATGATGAACTATAGTTGCTATTTTTTGTTTGCTTGATGATTGAATTATAATCTCCAGGGGTTAGGTGCTGGGGATGAGGCGCCTTCATACCTAAAGATAATACGTATGACCGTAATTGTTCAAAATCTTCAGGTTCTGGTTTTTCGTGATTACGATATAATACAGGGACCTTGCTTTTATTAATAAATCTGGCCGCTTCAACATTTGCAGCAATCATACACTCCTCGATTAATCGATGCGCATCATTTCTTTTTACAATATCGATATTTTTAATATCACCATCTTTATTAAATTCAATTTTAGATTGAGGGATATCAAGATCAATTGCTCCTCTTCTATCTCTTGCTAAAGACATAACTCCATGCATAGCAAAAAGATCATGAAGGACAGGTTTTATTTTTGTAGGAATTGATGCATTATCTTTTTCTTCATGAAAATCATTGACTTGAGAATAAGTTAATCTTGCCTGTGATTTAATTACTGCTTCATAGAAGCTTGAACTAACAACAGTTCCATTCTCGCTTATTTGCATGTCGCAGACTAAAGTGAAGCGGTCTACATTCGGCATCAGGGAGCACAAACCATTCGAGAGAATCTCGGGCAGCATCGGAATAACTCGATCAGGAAAATAAACTGACGTTCCTCTCCAGTGTGCTTCATTATCTAGTGCCGAACTTGGTTTCACATAAAAATCAACATCCGCAATAGCTACTATTAATTGCCAGCCATGATCAGTTTTGTTGCAATATACCGCATCATCAAAATCTCGAGCATCAATGCCGTCTATAGTAATTAAATTATGATTCCTGAGATCAATACGTCTTTCAATTTCTTTTACATCTAACGCCTCATCTGAGGTAATTTTTTTAATCTCTAGCTTAACTTCCTCAGACCAAGTATTAGGAAGTTCGTAAGTTTTAATTGCGATATCGGTATGAATTCCTTTTTTATCTGCATTACCCAGACTTTTTTTAATCACGCCATGCATTGCTGATTTTCTTGACGGATATTCGGTAATATCTACCTCTACAATCTCTCCAATATTTGCCCCTGCTAAATGCTGTTTTTTTATTTTCACCTTAGTTATATTGTTTTTTTTATGCGCTTCCACAAAATAACTACCACGTTCAAAGGCTAGCTGACCAACAACCCTATTTATTCCTCTTTTCAAAACTTCCACCAGCTGACCTGATTGACGTTCGGTATTATGTCCCAATAACTTTATAGAGACATGATCTCCGTCCAATAAAGATTGCATCTCATGAGAAGATAAATAAACATCTTTTGGGCGATCTTTCGCTATCACGAACCCATATCCATCTCGATGAGCTGAAACGATACCCTCAATCAGATCTTTCTGTATAGGGAGATAAAAAGAGCCCTTTTTGTCTTTCTTAACGAGTTTTTCTTTTGTCAGGTTATAAAGTATTTTTTGCAGAGCAGTCATGGATTTCATATTCTTAATATCAAACTGAATACATAATTGCTTGAAAGACACCGCATTATCTGCTTGCTCAATGAAAGCAAGCAATTGATTGGTGCTGGGTACTATGTGTTGATAAAGCTTTTTTTTCATAATATTTTGATTTATTTATTTAAAGTGTATATTTATATTTATATATTAATAGCATTAAATCATTACTTTCAGTAAAGTCCCCTATCAATAATGATTAACTTCTTAGACCGACATGCCGAGGTGGCGGAATTGGTAGACGCGCTAGCTTCAGGTGCTAGTGGGGGTAACCCCGTGGAGGTTCAAGTCCTCTTCTCGGCACCATGATTGTTTATTTTTTGATCATATAACTCAGTTAAAAACGTCAATCAACAGGCACTATGCCTTAAAGAGAATCATAATAGTAATGATAAAATTTATTTAGTTATGTAATCATTTATTTATTAGGTAAAATTCAACATCAAAGATAGGGTAATCATGCAAGAACTTGTTAATAATATTAATTCATATATCTGGAGTGATTCGCTTATATATTTTGCGTTAGGCGCAGGTTTATTCTTCTCTTTTAAAACAAGATTTGTCCAAATACGCTTATTTCGTGAAATGACAAGATTGCTCGTATCTGGAAAGAGCTCCGAAAAAGGCATCTCAACATTTCAAGCCTTATCCGTCTCTTTGTCTGGGCGTGTTGGTACAGGCAATATAGCGGGTGTCGCAGCCGCGATAGGTTTTGGTGGACCGGGCGCTGTTTTTTGGATGTGGGTAGTAGCCTTTTTAGGTGCTTCTACCGCTTATGTAGAATCTACTCTTGGTCAAATATACAAAGAAGACAGCGATGGTCAATATCGAGGTGGGCCAGCATATTATATAGAAAAAGCGATGGGACAGAAATGGTATGCATGGATTTTTGCATTTGCAACAATTGTAGCGACAGGCATTTTACTTCCAGGTGTACAGGCTAATAGCATCGGCAATGCAGTGGAGCTGGCGCTAGGTGGTGGTGAAATCATTCAAACTGTTGTTGGGCCCCTAAGTACAACTAAATTAGCAACATCTATAGGCGTTGTTATACTGCTTGGTTTTATTATTTTTGGTGGTGTAAAAAGAATTGCGAAATTCACACAGATCGTCGTCCCCTTTATGGCATTTGCATATATTATTACGGCGTTGGCAGTTATAGGTCTTAATATATCTCGTCTGCCTGAAATTATTAACCTGATCTTAAGAGATGCCTTTACTCCCATGGCTGGTGTTGGTGCCGCTGTAGGCTGGGGTGTAAAAAGAGGGATATATTCAAACGAGGCAGGACAAGGAACCGGACCTCATGCTGCCGCTGCTGCAGAAGTTGAGCATCCAGCACAGCAAGGACTGGTACAAGCTTTTTCTGTTTACATAGATACATTATTTGTATGCTCAGCCACTGCTTTTATGATATTGATAACCGGTGCATATAATGTTCATAAGGATGAAGGTACCTCGCCTGGATTTATCATTCAAAACTTAAGTAGTTCAGCAGACGCAAATAGCCCAGCATTTACTCAATATGCTCTAGAAACAACACTCCCAGGTATGGGTTCACCTTTTATTGCCATTGCATTGTTCTTTTTCGCATTTACCACGATTCTTGCTTATTACTATATTGCAGAAACAAATATCGCATTTATTAGGCGCTCATTCAAAATGCCCGGTGATATGTTTTTATTAAAAATAGTCATGTTAGCTGCAGTATTTTATGGCTCTATAAAAACAGCTAGTATTGCTTGGGGTCTTGGGGATATTGGTGTTGGAGTTATGGCTTGGTTAAATATTTTTAGTATACTAATTATTTTCTTTATGGCTAAACCGGCCATAAAAGCATTAAAGGATTATGAATCTCAAAAAAATAAAAATGTTAAAAAATACTCATTTAACCCTACTCTTTTAGGTATTAAAAATGCACATTTCTGGGAAGACCGCCTAAAAAATAATCAAAAAGATATCATGTAATCAGCTAAGTGATCTAGCTCAAGGATTTCGTTGAAATCTTCAGCTAGAACTTTGCCCATATCGGTTACAATTCTCCATCTTTTTATTCTTTCAGAATTTGAGAAATTTTTAAAATCAGATCTATCAGGCACCTTACCACCTGGTAAATTCTTTATAAATTTTTCTGAAGGGCAAATAAATATCGTTCTATCTAAATTATCTTCCTTTACATTACGCCAAAATAATGGCTGATCGAACCAACCAGGCTTCAATATATCAAAAAAATGTGGGTAGAGAGCATAGTGCTTCTTATCAACGGGTAAAATATCTAAATGATAGTCAAGAATCCCTCCATCTCTATAAACCCCCTCAGGTGCACCTTTTATATCTCTAACCCCCTCCATAAAAATGGGAATAGAACTAGAAGCAATTACTGCATCTTTTAGATTACTTTCAGTCAAAGGTATGGTGTCTATTTGAAAGTCATCATTATTAATAAAAAATGGCGCTTCTCTTGAATCAAAAAATAAACCTCTTGAAAAAAAACACCTCAATGCTTTCCTATTAGCGAAATTTGCTAGCATCGAAGTTAATAGACCTATAGCAAGAATAAAATCTTGCTCAGATTTTAAAATATGAAGATTTTTTGTCGCCAAAATACTAGTTCTTAATTGAGGGTGCTGAAGAGTCGCTTGCATACTTGATGCGCTGCACATCATATCCAGCATGGCTCTCAAATGATGATTAATCTGTTTTTTTCCTAATTTTTTAGGTAAATGCTGCTCTATATATCCACGCTCAAACTCGTTGATTGCAGCAATAGGATCATTCTGCGTGTAACAGATAAACCTCCAAACTCCAATGGAGGATGCAATTAAGTGGATTGAATTTTTAATTTGAGGAATAATTTTTTCTAAGATTAATCGGTCGAACTGACTAAGGACTAACCATTTTGGTCCACCAGAAGCACCAAGAATTGCTTTTATTTTTGTGGGGTCAAAACCTTGCTTTCGAATATCTCGATAAGCACTCTGCCCGACTCTAATCTTTAAAGAATCTATCTTTTTCAAGAAATGCTAACTTTGCTCATTTAAAGCTTGTAAATAATTATGAAAAGGGGTTTTTCTTAATTATGGTTTGCTCTCGATCTGGACCTGTTGAAACTATATCTATTGGTATATTAAGATTATCCTCAATCCATTCAAGATAGACACGGGCATTTTCAGGCAAATCTAAATAATTAGTAACGCCTATTGTTGAAGTTTGCCAGCCTGGGAAATCCTCATAGATTGGAGAGCATTTATTCAAAAGTTTGATATCTAAGGGAAAATCCTCTATTTTTTCCCCATCTAATTCATAGCCAATACATATCTTAATTGTTCCTAGGCCATCGAGGACATCAAGCTTGGTGACGCACAAACTCGATATGCTACTATTTCTAATTGATCTTTTTAACGCAACCGCATCAAACCAACCGCAGCGTCTCGGCCTACCTGTCGTTGCGCCAAATTCAACACCAATCTTTCCTAAGTGTTCACCAGACTCATCAAATAATTCTGTTGGAAAAGGGCCTGCCCCCACTCTAGTTGTGTAAGCTTTCACAATTCCAAGTATATGCGTTAAATCTCTTGGCCCTAAGCCTGTCCCAATACTTGCAGCTGCTGCCACAGTATTCGAAGAGGTAACATAAGGATAAGTACCATGATCAATATCCAAGAAAACACCTTGTGCACCTTCAAATAGAATATTTTCTCCCTGCTTTTGAAGATTTTCTAGAGTTACAGAGATATCCTCGATCATTGGTAATACCGTCTCTCTTTGAACCAATAAATCATTATAAATTGTATCGACATCCAACTCATCAACTTCATAATAGTATTTAAGCAAAAAGTTATGATATTCAAGGATTGTTTTTAGTTTTTTTGATAATATTTTTGTATCAAATAAATCTGATATTCGCAAAGCTCTTCGAGCAACTTTATCCTCATATACTGGACCGATTCCTCGGCCAGTTGTTCCTATCGCTGAACCTCCTAATTTTATTTCCTTGGCAGCATCAAGTGCTTCATGAGAAGGGAGAATGATTGGGCATCCTGGACTAATTCTTAAGCGTTCGTATACTGGAATTCCACTCTCAATTAGTTTAGTTGCTTCGGTTATTAGTGCACTGAGAGAAATTACCACCCCATTACCAATGAGGCAATTAACTTTATCGTGTAATATCCCAGAAGGAATCAGATGTAAGACCGTTTTCTTTCCGTCTATTACGAGGGTATGGCCAGCATTATGCCCCCCTTGAAAACGAGTTACAGCAGCCACACCTTCTGTTAACAAGTCGACAATCTTGCCTTTTCCCTCGTCACCCCATTGTGTGCCAATTATTACTAGATTCTTACTCATTATTAATTCTCATATATCATGATTTAGACCTTAATAAAAAATAATAATAACAAACCAATTAGCATTGATATTAGACCTATAAAGCGAAGGTTAGTATCTTCAAGTTGTGACATTCTTTCCACAAAATTTCTATATTTAGATGGGCTAATAAAAGGAATCATGCCCTCTAAGACCAAAAACAAAGACAAAGCTGTTAATAGTTCTTGCCACATAACTTGATTAAATACTTTTCATATCCTATTAGCAGCTCAACAGATAAATTAAATTACTTACCTTTTGAATTATTCAGGTAACGAAAAAACTCATTGTCCGGATCAATGACCAAGATATCATTCGAATTTCCTATGGAATTCCTATAAGCATCAATGCTTCGGTAAAATGCATAAAATTCAGGATCTTGATTATAAGCATCAGCGTAGATTTCTGCTGACTTTGCATCCCCAGTACCTCGTAATTTTTGAGAGTCTCTATTCGCATTTGCAAGAATAATGGTTCTTTCTTTATCAGCTGTAGACTTCAACTGCTCCGAAACTTCCATACCTTCAGCACGACGCTCTGCCGCTATTCTTCCCCTCTCTTGACGCATCTGTTGATATACCGAATTACGAACATCATCAGGAAACTCAACTTGCTTCACTCGAACATCGACCAACTCTACGCCCAAACCTTCAGCAGTGGTGGTTGCCGTTGCTAGCATATCCCTCATCAATTCAGCACGCTCAACTGATATCGCTTCTTGTACAGTTCTTTTTCCAAACTCAGTAACTATTGCATTTTTTATTATTTCTGAGATTCGATCATTTGCAACTCTACTGGAGCCACCAGTAGCTACATAATAATTAACAGTATTAACTATTCGCCATTTAACAAAAAAATCAACATCCATCGCTAAACGTTCACCGGTGAAAATCCGCTCTGGTCGCTCATCAATGGTTTGTATTCGTTTAGGAAACTTTCTAATTTTTTGAACAAAAGGAAGCTTAAAGTGTAATCCTGGCTCATAGTCCGACTGAACAACCTCACCCACTTGGAGTTTAATTGCCAGCTCTCTTTCATTTACAGTAAACGCAGTTAGATTAATAGCTATTAAAGCTAAACCGATGACTGTAAATATTAAAGGTTTTCCTATATTCATTAGCGCTGTCTCCTATCACGATTCGAATTGTCATCAGATGATTCATTTTGAGCGCCTGATGTCGATAAAGTATTTTGATTGTTCATCCGCTTACTGCTCTCCCCAATTAATTTATCGAGAGGTAAATACATGAGGTTACCACTTCCTTGGGAATCAAGAATTACCTTATTTGAATTTTTATAGACCTCTTCTATGGCATCTATATAAAGTCTATCTCGAGTAACTCTTGGAGCTTTTTGATACTCCGTTAATAGCGACAAGAATCTATCTGCTTGTCCATCTGCATCAGCAATAACTCGATCACGATAAGCCTCAGCATCTTGAAGAATTCTTTGGGCTGCTCCTCTTGCCCCTGGAATTAACTCTTGAGCGTACTTCTCGGCCTCCAGAATAAATCGATCGCTATCATTTCTTGCTCTTTGCGTATCATCAACGGCATCTTGAACGGCCTTAGGGTAGTCTAACTTTTCAAGGTTTATAGATGTTACCGTTATACCAGCTTGGTAAGCATCCAATGTACCTTGCAGGACTAATTGAGTTTTTGGGCCAATCTCATCTCGCTTTTCATTAACAAGCACCTCTAATGAACTGGTACCAACCACCTCTCTTAGAGCACTTTCAGTCAAGTCCTGAAGTGTCCCCTCAGGATTAACAACTTCAAAACTATATTTAACTGGATCATTACGGAAATATTGCACCACCATTTGAACAAACACATATTGTTCATCGGCTGTTAAGATTTCTGTACTATAACCATAGTTCTCAACCACGCCGGTATTTACAACATCCACCGATTCTATTGGGAAAGGTATGTGCCAATGCAGTCCTGGGAATGTAGTTTCAGTATAGGCACCAAATCTTTGAACAACACCTCTTTCCGCCTGATCAACGCTATATAAGCCAGTAAATAGCCAAGCAACCAATAAAAATACGCCGAACATAGAGATACCTGTAGATCCCCCAGATCCTTTTTTAGTGCTTTTTCCTCCACCAATTATTGCATTTATTTTTTTCTGCCATCCTTGGATGATTTTATCCAAATCATCTGGTTGATTATTATTGCCTTTCCATGGATCTTGGCCATTTCCTGAATCATTCCAACTCATAATCTATTTCTCTATTTTTGTTTTAATTAAATTACTGTTTACATCTTAACAAAAGCATTCGTACTCATGCCTTCTTTTTTTAAAAATCGATAAATATCTTGCTTAGTAATTTCTAGCGCCAATCTAAAACTGCCATCATCAAGTATTTTTTCTTCTTTGACTGCGCCCATTTGAAATAATTTTGCTCGTTGCTTACCTTGACTATTGTCGAGCTTAATACTCCCTATGAGAAGATTCCTAGCAAAAAAACTACTTATACCAGTCATTAATAAATTGAGCCCTTCTCCCTTTAATGCCGACACCCAAGCGGCTCTCCCACTGCCGTTAATTCTTTTTGTTAGTTTAGGCTTATAATTTAATTTATCAATTTTATTATAAACTCTCAACTGGGGTACTTTATCAGCTTCAAGCTGTTTTAACACATTATTAACTTGTTTTATTCTTTGCCACCTATTGGGATCACTCCCATCAATAATATGTAAAATTAAATCAGCTTCTTTTGCTTCTTGGAGTGTCGCCCTAAATGCTGCTACCAACTCATGCGGCAATTCTTTTATAAATCCGACTGTATCTACTAATATAATGGGTGCTCCTTCAGGTAAATCAAGTCTTCTCATAGTTGGATCAAGTGTAGCAAAAAGCTGATCTTTCACTAAAACATCCGCACCAGTTAGTTGCTTAAATAAAGTAGATTTACCGGCATTGGTGTAACCGACGATGGCAACTGTGGGAATTTCAGATTTTACTCTATTTTGACGACTCATTGAGCGCCGCTTGTCCACCTGCTTAAGTCGAAGTATTAATTGACGAATACGCTTATCAATTAGACGCCTATCGGTTTCTAACTGCGTTTCACCTGGTCCTCTTAAACCTATCCCACCTTTTTGTCGCTCAAGATGAGTCCAGCCTCTTATTAATCGAGTAGATATATGTCTTAATTGAGCAAGTTCTACTTGTAATTTACCTTCAAAACTTCTCGCTCTTTGTGCAAATATATCCAGTATCAAACCACTGCGATCTAATACTCTGCATTTTAAATACTGCTCTATGTTTTTTTCCTGGCTGGGACTAAGTGCTGCATCGATGATAACTAATTCAGAATTATTTTTTTCGATACACAAGCGCAACTCATCTAACTTCCCTTTTCCCAAATAATAACGAGCATTCGGTCTCTTTCCAGAAGCGAAAATACTACCTGCAATAATTCCGCCAGCAGAACGAGCCAATTCAGTAAATTCAATAGATTGGCTATGATCTATTTTCGATGAATGCACTAGGGATGCTTTTTCTCCAATTTTTGGTCTTTCAAACAAATTAAAACCTCACTTCTGTATTTTCAATGCAATAATTTCAAAAAGATCCTCACTATTAGAATCAACAGAAATTACATTTGTGGTACTTCGGAGCCATGTAATTTGTCTTTTTGCTAATTGTCTGGTTGATGCTTGTGCCTTTTTCACAGCGTCATCTATACTCATTTGACCTTCAAGATACGCCCATATTTGTCGATACCCTACTGCCCTCATCGAGGAATGACTTGAAGTCAAAGACTCTCTTTCCATTAAAACTTTCACTTCCTGGATGAAACCTTCGTCTAACATTTTAATAAAACGTTCATTGATTCTTTGATGAATTTCTAGGCGAGTATGATGCGTGATAGCTAATTTTATAAATCGATAATTATTATTCTTAATCTTTTTTTCCTGCCAGTCAGAAATATTGCGACCACTTAACTCAAACACCTCAATCGCTCTTTGAATCCGTTGGCCATCATGTGGATTAATCCTCTTTGCTGCTAAAGAATCAATAGCAGCTAATTTCTTATGCATTGCGGGCCAACCTATCTCTTTAGCTTCAAGATTGATGGTATTTCTAATATTAGAATTTCCCTCAGGGAGATCAGAAAGACCCTCTATCAAAGCATGAAAATATAGCATCGTTCCACCAACTAATAATGGAATTCTCCCCTTATCATGAGAGCGTTTAATTTCTATATTAGCATCTTTAACGAAATGACCTACAGAATATGACTCTTCAGGATCCAAAATATCAATCAATCGATGTGGAAACTGGTTTAAAATCTCCTTTTTTGGTTTAGCTGTTCCTATATTCATACCTCGATAAATTTGAGCTGAATCAACATTAATTATATCTAGGGGAAATTCTTTTAATAGGTTTATAGCTAGATCAGTTTTACCAGAGGCAGTCGAACCAAAAAGACAGATAACAGGCAGCTTCATAATTCCAACAGTGCTCATAAAAATAAAAGTAAATTCACGTTATTGATACAATGGAATCCTGAGGGTTTGACCTATTCTAATAGTACTTCCTTTGATTTGATTAAAATTTTGCAACATAGATAAGTTAATGCCATAAAGATCAGCAATCTCTCCAAGTGTATCACCACGCCTCACTATATAACTTATGATTTTTGCTTCATTTTTTAAATTTTTTTCAAACTTAGTTCCTTGAGGTGGATTGATCAGAAAGTAATTACGAATGCCTCTCAAAATGACGATAGCCAATTTATCTTGAAATTCTTTATTCTTTAATTTTCGCTCTTCATCAGGATTTGATATATAGGTTGTCTCAATAAGAATAGAGGGCACATCAGGTGATTTTAATACAAGCAGTCCCGATTGTTGGACTTTCTTTTTTCGAACAGTGCCAATACTAGCTAATTCTTTCAGCACAAATTCACCTACCTCCATACTTGCCTCATTCGTTGCACCCTGAGACAGATCCATCATGAGTGAAGCAAACGAGTCATTTTTATCAGATAAGGATACATCACCAATTGAAAAATTTTCATTTTCGCGTTTGGCTAAACGCTTAGAAGCTTCATCAACCGCCCCTTTATCAGATAGTGTGTAAATTGAAGCGCCTCTAACACGAGGGTTATTATCCAAAGCATCAGCATGTATCGACACGAATAAGTCAGCTTTTCTTTCTCTAGCAATCTCCATTCGATCCCTCAATGGGACAAAACTATCTCCACTACGAGTCAAATATGCACGCATATCTTGAGTCTTATTAATTCGCTCAACCAGTCTTTTACTAACCGCTAATACAACCACGCTCTCCCAGGTTCCATTTGGGCCAATAGCACCCGGATCTTTTCCACCATGGCCAGGATCTACGACTATTGTAATATCACGGGACGTTTTCTGTGATACTGGATTTTTTGAAGCTATACTAGCGCCATTATTACGATTTATGTCTAAAACGATTCTGGAATTTTTTGTACGGTTACCAGGAATAGAAAAATGCTCAAATTTAACTGCCTCTTCTAAATCCAAAACTACTCTTAAAGCCCCTTTACCTCCCTTACCAAAGCGAATATTTCGGATTAAATTATTTTTTAAGTCCTTTGTTTCGATAGATGATGATAATTTCGTATTTTGTAGATCAATCACCATCCGATGAGGTTTTTCTAGAGTAAATATATGATTATTCACGTTTGAATCTAAATCTAACACCATTCTAACTTGATTGTTTTGCGTCGCCATACGAATATCTTTAAGCAATGCAGCAGACCAGCTATGAGTGGTCATGAAATATAAAATAAAAAATAATCCCAATCTTTTTATAAGCATCAATTAATGTTCTTATTTATTTTTTTTCATATTTATTCAATAGCATCTTGGAATCTTTGAAAGTATATCATCACCAATTGATGTCAATGACTTAATTATAACCTCGCGCCCGACATCCTTAAAATTTATAGTGAAAGTGATGTCCGCTTGTTCTAATAAAATTGGGATTCTTTGTGGCCATTCAATAAACATAAGGCCGTCACTTAAATCATCCCATCCAAGAAAATTAAGCTCATCATGATCATTAATTCTATATAAATCAATATGATATATTTTTCCAAAATCAAACTCATATGGCTCGACTAAAGTATATGTTGGGCTAGGTACGATATCCTTGTATCCCATGCTTCTTAATGTCGCACGAACCAGTGTAGATTTACCCGCACCCATCTCTCCGCTGAGTGTTATCTTTATTCCAGAAAGCGATTGAGGAAGGGCCTCAGATAAACACTGCCCTAATTGCTTTGTAGCTTTTTCATTTTTTAGATCTTTAGTAAAATCCATAGATTAAGTCTAATTCCTAGTATTAATAATTAAAGCCAACGGTTAATTTTAAAAGTTATTAATTGAGGAAAAATTTAATATAAATTACAGAATCGATTTTTACGCTCAGGTATTATAACTATCAATATATTATAGATGCCAGTTGAAAAATCATCCGAACTTTTTTTAATGCAATAACAAAACACATAACGTTCACTCTTTTTAACTAATCCTTCTTATTCCTAGAGATGCATATACTCTATTTACTGAAATTGAACCTAATTTTTTAGCATAAAGCTATTATACTAGAACCTAAGAGTGGTTAATAATTATGATAAAAAATAGTAGAATAAATAAAAATAATCTTGCAAATGATATAATACGCTGGGGAAAGGATCTGGGTTTCCAAGAAATAGGATTTACCAATATAGATCTTTCAAAGGCCGAAAAAAATCTAAAAAAATGGCTCGACTTAAAATTCCATGGTGAAATGAATTACATGGAAAAACATGGCTTAAAAAGAAGCAGACCAGGTCTCCTGGTACCCAATACAATCAGTGTAATATCCGCGAGAATGAACTATCTTACGGCCGATAAAGAATCGACTGAATCCCTTCTTGATCATCCTGAAAAAGCTTATATCTCTCGTTATGCTCTTGGTAGAGATTATCATAAAGTTTTAAGGCAAAGACTGAAGCGCTTGGGAGAAAAAATTGAAACATCCGTAAACGAATTTGGTTTTAGAGTATTTGTAGATAGTGCTCCTGTACTTGAAAAACCATTAGCTGAGAAAGCTGGTCTTGGCTGGATTGGAAAAAATACAAATCTTATTAATAAAAAAACTGGCTCATGGTTTTTTCTTGGAGAGCTTTATACCGATTTAGATCTGCCTATCTCATCATCAAGCACGGGACATTGTGGTACTTGTCGCGAATGTATTGATGTCTGCCCTACTCAAGCTATTGTTGCTCCATACGTACTAGATGCGAGACGTTGTATTTCTTATCTTACCATAGAATTAAAAGGCACAATTCCCCTGGAATTCAGAGGATTAATAGGCAATCGAATATACGGTTGCGATGATTGTCAGATATTTTGTCCATGGAATAAATTTGCAACACAATCATCGGTTAAAGATTTTGACTCAAGACATGATCTAGATTCGCTGGATCTAATTGACGCATTTCTTTGGAGCGAAGAAACATGGTTAAGAAAAACAGAGGGAAGCGCAATAAGAAGAATTGGATTCGAACAATGGTTGAGAAATGTTGCTGTCGCATTAGGTAACGCAAAAAAAAGCAAGGCGCTCATCACAGCACTTGAAAGCAGAAAAGATTATGACTCAATACTGGTAAAAGAGCATGTTCAATGGGCGCTTGACCAGCATTCTAATTAATAAATAATTTTCTAATCAGTCAATTACAATATTATCAATCAATCTAATGCCTTCGATTACAACACCAGCAAGAATCACCAGTTTCTTGGAATCTTTATTGGGAACGCTTAAATCTATCGATGACCTGATTGAAATATAGTCAACATCAAATCCGTAACTAATCAACTTATCCTCAGCTTCTTTTAATATAGATGTAAATTCTCCTTTTTTAGAGTTTATTAAGTAACTTACCTCAAGGAGAGTTTTGTGTAATTTTATGGCAGTTAGTTTTGCGGCTAATGATAGATGCTGATTACGAGAACTCATAGCAAGACCATCACGCTCTCTAATGATAGGGGCGCCAATAATCTTTATATTTAATGATAAATCCGTAACCATCTGCTCTATCAATAACTTTTGCTGAAAATCTTTTTGGCCAAAAACAGAGATGTCAGGTTTAATAATATTGAATAATCTTAATACAACTGAGACAACACCCTCAAAATGACCCGGTCTAACTTGACCGCATAAATCATTAGCCCTTTCAGGAATAATTAATTGAATAGCGTAATCAGTACCATTTGGATATAAAGAGGAAAGGCCGGGTAAAAATAAAAGATTAACGCCTGCTTTAGTTAATTTTTCTATATCACTTTCAAGTGTTCTAGGATAATTCTCAAAGTCTTTTTTGTCATTAAATTGAGTTGGATTTACAAATATTGAAACCACGATATAGTCCGCATATTCTCTTGCTAATTCAATTAAGCTTAAATGACCGTCATGCAAATTACCCATCGTTGGGATTAAGGCTATTTTAGACATTTTTCTGCGATGCCCATCCAGTATAACCTGCACTTCTTTATTTTTATAAACTACATCCAAGGAAATACCCAATAAAGTATAATATCTATGAGAAACAATGCTCTGGTGCAGGATAATCCTTATTTTTAACGGCCCGAACATAAGATTTTATAGCATTAATTGGTGACGCCTGATCTAGCATAAAATTTCTAACAAATTTTGGGGTAGATCCTTGGGTGACATCTAATATATCGTATAGAACCAATATTTGCCCATCAACAAAAGGACCCGCTCCTATTCCAATCACAGGGACATCTAAGTTTTCTTTTATAGATTTACCTAACTCATTAGGCACGCATTCGAGCAAAACAGCATCAGCACCTGAATCTTGGAGGGCTTTTGCATTATTTAATATCTTATCAGCCTCCTTAGGATCTCGACCTTGGATTTTATAACCACCTAATTTATGAACTGACTGAGGTTTAAGTCCTAAGTGCGCACAAACCGCAATATCATGCCTTGCAAGATGTTCTACAATTGCAATCTGATCTTCTCCACCCTCTAATTTTACCATCATTGCACCGCCCTCTTGCATCAATCGAACCGCATTCTCAAGTGCTTGATTTGGATCCGAATAACTCATGAATGGCATATCAGCAACTAAAAAAGCTCTTTGCAGGCCACGAGAAACGTTTCGCGTATGATAAATAACGTCCTCGACTGTAACTGGTACAGTCGTATCATGACCTTGAATTACCATACCTAAAGAATCGCCAACTAAAACCATATCAATACCAGCCCGATCAACAGCTAAAGCAAAACTTGCGTCATAAGCAGTTATACAGGCAATAGCTTCACCATCATTCTTCATTTTCATTAATGAAGCAATATTGACCGGTGGCACAGACATGCTACGTTGTTCTATTTGTGTATACATATATTTACTTCTTGATTAATTTAATTTATGAAAACCCAATAGCCGTCTGTGGGTTGAAAAAATGACGACCGCCTGTGGTACATTTTATTTGATCCAATAATTGTTCGTAATCTTCATGGTTGTTAATGAGGTCAATTGAAGCTGTATTAACTATCAACAAGGGCCCATCATTATAGTTATGATAATGACTTGCGAAAGTCTCTGTTAATTTCTCTAAGTAACCTCTATCTATAAATTTTTCACTTGAAACGCCCCGATGAGCAATTCTTTTGAGCAGAATATCAGGATCTGCTTGAAGGTAGATCACTAAATCAGGCACTAATGACATAATATCCATTTTTTCATATATCTGCTCATACAGAGCCATTTCACTTGGATCCAAATTAACCGAAGCAAATAATTTATCTTTCTCAATATGAAAATCTGCAATACTTGTATTCGAAAACAAATCGGATTGGTGCAGTTTTTCTAGTTGTTTTGCTCTTTGAAATAAAAAAAATAATTGTGCGGGTAATCCGCCATCACGACCCTCCTTATAAAATCGATCTAAAAAGGGATTATTTTCAATATCTTCCAATATAAGCGACCCAGAAAAACTATCTGCTAGTCTTTTGGCCAAACTTGTTTTTCCAACCCCTATAGGGCCCTCAACTACAATAAAACGAGAAGCATTAAAATTATTATTAATATTTTCTACAGTCATACTTTCTTCATTCCAAGCATTTTAGCCTTATTGGATTATTCTCTATCTTTTTTAATAAATCTACCATATTCGACAACCTTGGAATCATAAGATGTGGAGAAATATCCATTAACGGTAATAAAACAAAATTTCTTTTACAAATCCCTGGATGAGGCAGAGTCAATATATCGTCTTCAATTATTTCTTGTCCTTGGCATAAAAGATCGAGATCAATGGTTCGCGGACCCCATTTCATTTCATTACGAATTCGTTTTTGTTTGCGCTCTATTTTCTGTAGTTCGAAAAGTAATCCATGAGGCTTAAGTTGGGTAACTATAGCTACAACTGCATTAAT
The DNA here is from genome assembly GCA_028227395.1 of Woeseiaceae bacterium. GTDB lineage: Bacteria > Pseudomonadota > Gammaproteobacteria > Steroidobacterales > Woeseiaceae > SP4260. The sequence continues at coordinate 40,389 of JAOIZZ010000002.1, forward strand.
GAAATTCGGTTGGTCTGAGGGACCCATCGGTGAAGAATCATATAGTTTAGAAGATAAAATATAACAAGAATCTGGTATCTTTTTGATGTTCTCTATAGCCATATTTATTTGTTGTAATGGTTCATTGAGATTACTTCCAAGCCCAATATAAGCAGGTTTCCAAATTTTTCTTTTTAACCTCATCGCTTAGATCTATACTTCTTATTTTTCTTGAACCTTGGGCTTACATTATTGGTTTTTTGCTCAACTTTAGTCCAAAAATCAATCACTTCTTTAGGGCAATCATTTGTTGTTGATCGCAATAATAAAAAATCATAGGCAGCTCTAAATATTCTTGAGTCACTCATTTTTTTAGCTTGTGCTTCAGTAGTTACCTCAAATCTTACCTGTGCAACAAACATCTCTCTCATGATGCTCGAAAATCTTTTGGGTATTGCCAATCTATCCTGATGAGCACCAATTACATCATAAGAAGCCAATATTAAAGACTGGGCTTTGGAAGATTTAGATTTTTGTCTTATTTTATTGGCTTTTTTGGAGATTGGCCCCCATAAAAAAACACCCAGCAAAAACATTGGTGTTATTGATTGTCTGTTTTTAATTCTTGTATCAGTATTTTTTAACGCATTTTCGATGAAATATTTTAAATTAACATCAGTTTTAATTTGCTTATCTGTCTCAGGGAATAACTCTTTGAACAAATTAAATGTCAGTAATGAATCAAAGGTTTTTTCAGCATACCCCGATTGAAATAATTTTATAAACTCATCAAATATTCTTGCAGCAGGTATACCATTTAACAAGTGGGCATTCGTTTTAATTTTATTTGATAATTGCGAGTCAATCTTAAAATTAAGCTTAGCTTTAAATCTTACAGCTCTAAGCATTCTGACTGGGTCCTCTTGAATCCTCTTGACCGGATCACCTATAAAATTTAACTGGCATACTTCTATATCATTCAAGCCATCAACAAAGTCCCAAACCTTATCTTTATCGCTATCATAATAAAGGGCATTGCATTTAAAATCCCTTCTAAAGACATCATCTTCAATACTTCCATAAACATTATCTCTTAAAATACGTCCCTTATTATCATGTTTAGATCTTTCATTGTCCGATTCCGCAGAAGAACGATAGGTCGCAACTTCGATCAATTCTCGGCCAAATCGAATATGAGCCAGTCGAAATCGTCTTCCAATTAATCGGCAGTTTCTAAATAGACGCTTTATTTCTTCTGGTTCTGCATCGGTAGCAACATCGAAATCTTTTGGTCTTATACCCAACAAAAGATCCCTGATACACCCGCCAACTAAAAAAGCCTGATAACCAGACTTAGTTAATCTTTGGAGTACTTTTAAAGCATTTATGGAGATTAATGTTTTATCTATACCAAGAGATGCAGCATCTATTTTAGTTATTTTTATTAACTGTTTCGTCAAAAAATTAATCCTTATTGATGTTTATTGATTCTTAGATAATTATCTAATTTAAGGAAGAGGTTTTTTCTTAATCTTCCTTACAATAAAAGTACTCTTATGAGACGCCTCAAGATACCAACAAATAGCTTTCGTTAGCAGAAAAATAAGTTATTGAGTTATAATATTTTTTTACTAATCCTACATCAAGGAACCAAGGAATAATATCATGCTTAATAAGCTTTCTATTTTGACACGAACATTACTTCTAACGTTAGTCGCTATAATTATGATGGGCTGGTTAAATGGAGACCTAATTATGGAAAGCCTTCCACCTTCTGTAAGTAGCACTATTGATAAAAATATCCTTCTTCCAATTAAGAAAATTAGTACTAATTGCTCACTCTTAAATGAAGAAATAAAGAATGACGAACAATGCCGCTGGTCAATTAACTGCACAATGTCAAGAAACGAGCAAGTAGCTTATCAAAAAAGAAAGCTAGATCATGAATTATTCTGCGAGAATAAATAAAACTTATTAGTCCACTGCTAGATAGTAGTCTTTTTTGTAAGCCAAACTACCCCATAAAGCATTCGCTTTAGCTGTTTCAACAATGCCTTGATCGTTGATCTTGACAGGGCTTAATGATTCAGTTTTCCTATTATAATGAAATGTTAATGGCGATTTTTCCGGTTGAAGAATAACCACATTATTTTCTATATCCATCCAAGCAAAATTTTTATAAAATTGCATCATAGCTCTGAGTTTTTCTTTCTTAATTTCCTGGGTTAAATCATGCCCAATCATTGGATTTTCACTATCTATACCAATCAATGATAATAAAGTTTGAGGTAAATCAATTTGACTCGCCAATCTTGAGTCTTCTCGATGATTGATGCCACTCCCAACAATTACTGCAGGAATATGAAAATGCTTAATGGGGACTAATTGATCTCCATAAGCGCGAGAATCATGATCCGCCACAATCAGGAAGATTGTATCTGACCAATAACTTGATTTTTTTGCTTTTTTAAAGAATTCACCAAGCGCATAATCAGAATATTTAGCGGCATTCTCCCTAGTTTCTTTTGGCTCATTATAGAGCTCGATTCTCCCATCAGGGTAATCAAATGGAGTATGATTTGATGATGTAAATACTAAACTAAAGAACGGTTTTTCCTGATCATTTAAATAAGAGAACTGATTGTGAGCCTTAATATAAAGATCCTCATCTGATGCGCCCCATGAACCAACAAAGACAGGCTTCTTAAATGTACCAAAATCCTGCATATCATCAAATCCATTGCCAAGGAAAAAACTCTTCATATTATCAAAATGACTTTCTCCGCCATATATAAACTGAGTGTGATATCCATTTTTCTTCAAAAGATCAGCAATAGAGAAAAAACCATTTTGACTTTTACCTAATTTAACTACTGATCTGGCTGGAGTAGGAGAAAATCCAGTAACAATTGCCTCTATTCCCCTGACTGAACGCGTTCCTGTTGCATAAATATTAGTGAAATTCCAACCCTCTTCCATTAATTTATCTATATTTGGTGTGAGAGGTAACCCACCAAGCTTTCCTACATATCTAGCACCTAAACTTTCTTGAAGAAGTATTACTAAATTTTTCTTAAGACCTCTATATGAAGATTGGTGAAATGCTGTTGTTGGCGATTTATCTATAGCATATTCATCTTGATCGAGATTGGTGGAGTTTCTTACTAATTTAATAATCTCTTTTTCATCCATTGCCCCATAATATTTAAATGCATCATCCTCATTCTGTAGTTGCTTGACGGCGAATAATATTGAATATGTGGAATTGAGAGTAAGGTCATTCACCAATGGGTCAACCGAAAAAGCAACCATAGCTGGATTTAATGGTCGATGACCTAAAGATGATCTAGCGGCCATCACTCCCAACAATAAAACCAATATCATTATCAAAGGTCGCCAGTACCATTTAGGCATTTCCGACCCAACTAAAATTATTTTTGAGTACTTCCATGAAAAATATAATGTAAATATACTCAAAATCGTCACGATAAATAACTCTAATTTATAACCACTTATGAGCATGCTAATGAGCTCATCTGGGTAAATTAGATACTCTACGAATAACCTATTTGGACGCACATCATATTCAAGGATAAATGATGGTGTTACTATTTCCATAAAAACCAATAACCAGACTGTGAATGTGATCCATAGCCTCAAAATATAACCCCATATCCTTTGGATATTTTTATTATTTATCATCATGCATGAAATTAATGCAGGTAACAGGTACAAATAAGACAAAGAGGCAATGTCTATGCGTAAACCACTTAATATTATCTCGCTCCAGCCTTGAACATTTGAAACTCTATCAAAATGCCAAATACCCAATAAAAATCTGGATAAAGAAAGAAAACTAAGCCCAAATAAAAACAGGTAAAAAAAGGGGGATAAATTGGTTAGATATTTTTTTATAAAGTATTGCATAACCATATATTGCAAATTAAATTATTAAAAAAAACATTAAAGTTTTTCCAAAGAATAAAACACCAAACACATAGAACAATTAACAGTGATATCAAAACAGCAGCAGAGGCCATATCTTTTGCTCTACCGGATAAATCATGCTTTTCCATACTAATTCTATCGACAGTTGATTCAATTGCGGAATTAATTAACTCCACAATCAGCACAGGAAAAATACATAAAATTAAAACAAACTTATCATTTATGCTTATTGGTAAAAAAAGAGCGATCATACTCAAGAATATTAATAAATAGACCTCTTGCCTGAAGGCTGATTCGTTAAGCCAAACAGAAGCAAAACCTTTACCTGAATTAACAAAAGCTTGAATAAATCTTGCCAGTCCCTGTTTTTTATACCTATTATCTTGATGCATAACTAAGAATAATAAATTTTAAAGTTAAATTAAAACTTTAACAATAGTGAAGAGCACACCCAAGAGACAACCAAGGATCGGTAAGAAGCCCATAACAAAACCAACAGCTCGACTCCCAGGATCATCTAGATATGCAGAACGAAAAATAAATCTTCCTACAAAAAAAAGAAGCCCCAAAGCAGTTCCAATGTTTTCACTAACAAAATACCCAAACATCCATAATGATGGAATAAAAATGACTATTTGTTCAATCGTATTTTGATGGATACGATAATGCCGCTCAAAAATTTCATTTCCAGATACTGCTGGAGCCTTTATATTGTATTTACCTCTTGCTTTACCTACTTGAAAACCAAAAAATAATACTTGCATTAATACCATCACAGTAATCATTGCTATTAATTCCATCACCTTATCCTTTTAAAAATAATCTACAATTGGTATTCTACTACAGACGTGGATAGAAATATCTTATACGACCCAAAAATTTTTAACACATAAAAATCCAACCAAAAACGTAACCATAGCGTTTACACTAATAACCATTACTTAGGATAGTTTAATGTCAAATGTAACATTAAAAAGACGTTTAGCATCAATAATTTATGATAGCTTATTAATTTTATCAGTTATGATTATTGGCACGCTTCCATTCATTGCAATACGTTATGGTGATGCTGTCGAAACAAGCTCAAATTACTATCAATTAACTCTATTCATTATAATTTACTTTTTTTTAGTTGGCTTTTGGAGTATCTCAGGCAGGACGTTGGGTATGCAGTCTTGGGGCTTGCAACTTGAAACTCTAGATGGTTATAAACCCAATATTATGCAATGCACTATCCGTTTTTTTGCAGGAATATTTTCACTACTACCCTTTGGTTTGGGTTTTTGGTGGCAACTCTTAGATAAAAATAACCTCAGTTGGCATGATCGAATTTCAGGAACGAAATTATCTCATTACCCGAGATAATAAAAATTAGGATTGCCGTACGTTGTTCAATTTAAATAAGGTGTAAACTCCCAATAATAATGGAGGTATCCAAGCTGTTAACATTGGATTTATATTGTATACCTGACCGTAATTGAATATAAGCTCGCTCAACAAGAAATAGACCAAACCAATCACCAAACCTATAGTTAATCTTGCTCCTGCTCCTACCTCTCGAAGTGAGCCAAATACGAAAGCTAAGGCAAGAATAGGCATCAAAATAATGGTTAATACCGAGGATAATCTTGACCAGAGTTCAATTTCATAACGACTGGAAAATAGATCATTTTTCTTCAAATAGCGAACATAGCCTAGCAGTTCTCTGATTGACAAACTAATTGGCTTTACAAGTGTGACTCCAAGCAAATCACTGTTGAGCTCAAAAGACTCATTAATTGTTTGTGAGGAGCTGGTAATTACCCGATTCTTCTCGAATCGTGTCTCTCTAAAATTATTTAATACCCATTTTTCATTCCTATCAATTCCTGAATTTTCAGCTACAGCTATTGATTTTAGAGAGTTATCATCATTGAAGCGAAATAAGTACAGACTGCCAAAATCATAATCTGTATTTACTCTCTCAAGATGCAATATACTCTGGTTATCTTTTACCCATACTGCGCTCCCAAAGTCTGCGCCTTGACTACCATAGCGAGCTTCATCTCGCATATTTCTAGCATAATGATCCAATGATGGGCCGACAAACTCACCCATTAAAATAGAAAATAACACAATAAATAATCCACTCGTACTTACAAGCTTTGATATTTGTGCAGTTGATACTCCAGCAGTTTGCATTACAATTAATTCGCTATTTGTCGCTAACATACCGAGACCTAATAGAGAGCCAATAAGTGTAGCAATCGGAAGCATTTCAAATGAGAGTTGAGGTAATCGCAATAAAGCAAATAAAAGCGCTTGAAGTACCCCAAATTCTTCCTCAAGATTTCCCAGCTGACTAATGAATTCATATAGAGCTGTAATTGATAACAATATCATCAAAACTAAAAAAGTACTTCTCAGGATTGACCCAACTAAATATTTAGCAAGAATACTCATCCTTTAATCCTAAATTTACTAAAAAATCGACGATGAAGATTTTTATCTTTTACAATAATAAAAGTCATGGCAATTAGCATTATCAAGTGGACCCACCAGAGGCCAAATCGATAATCTATTAAATCGTTTTCAAGCCAAGATCTTCCAGCAGAAAGTAAATTAAAATATATAATAAACGTCACTATTCCAATAAAGATTTTATTATATTGACCTTGTCTTGGCTCACTCTTACTCATCGGTATAGCCAGCATTACAAGAATTAATGTGGAAATGGGAATGCTTATTCGCCAATGAAATTCGGCATTTTTTTTCTTATCATTAAAATCAAAAAGCTCACTAAAAATCATTGTTTTTACATTAATTTTCGGTTCGGTAATTTCAGGTAAAATATAGGGTATACCATGCTCTTTAAATTCCATGACAGTATAATTAGTTGTTCCAGGCTCCCCTATATAACGCTTTCCATTATAAAGAACAAAATATCGTTGATCATCATCCGAGTCTCTTTGAAGGCCTCGCTCGGCAACTACAACTTCCAAACCCTCAGTACCTGCTGAAAATTGAAAAAAAACATTCTTTAACTCACCATTTTCATTAATCTCTTCCGCATATATGACCGTCCCAAGACCATCATCGACAATGAATCTTCCAGGTTCAATGCTATCTAGATCGATATTACGACGAGCCTCTGTATTGATTTCGTCTATCATCATTAAAGCTTTTGGACCAAAATCAATGGTTGCCCATGCGGAAAATAAAACGAGTGGTAATGCTAGAAATAATACAGGCCGATAAATACCTGATATCCCTACTTTGCACGCCAAAAGCGCTGACATTTCACTGTTTGCATAAAGACGGCCTAGTGCCATTAATATTGATAGAAATAATCCGATAGGTATCAAGATAGTTAAATATTGCATTCCAGTAAGCGTTATTAAATCAATAATCGCTTCTTTCGGTAACTTATCTTTTGCTACATCACCCAAAATTCTTGCAAATTGGTTGGTAAGTAAAATACATAACAAAGCTATGGTTACAGTGAGCCAGGTCCTAAAGACTTCTCGAAAAATATATCGATCTATAATTCGAAACATAAATTACACACTTCTTTATATTATAAAAATATTCAAGTTAACTTATACTGCATTGATAAGTTAGACTAACGTTTTTTGTACTCGTGTCAAACACAAAAATATACCCTGATGAATTGGAATAATATTATTTACATTTATAGGAAAAAACATGAATTATATGACCTCAACCGAATCTGCTTCTAAAATTTCAACCGATTGCCTAATCATAGGTGTTTACCAAGACAATAATTTTAGTATTGCCGCAAAAGATATTGATAAAACCTGTGATGGATTAATTACAAAGCTAATTAAAAATGGTGATGTATCTCCAGTGCTTGGTGAGCATCAAATGCTACATTTTGTAAGTAACATAAATGCAAAAAGACTTTTAATATTGGGACTTGGCGATAGAAGTAAATTTGGTATTAATGAATTTAAAAAAGTCAATAAATCTGCGGCCATTGCTATTCGCAATAATAAGCTAAATAATTTCGCTAATTACTTGACACTAGAAATCAAAGATAAACCTAATACCTATATAAGTGCCAGACAATGCATTGAAGTAATTTTGAATAATTTATATCAATTTAATGAAATGAAATCTAAAGCTACTGATTACTCTTGCTCGCCTAAAAAAATAATTATCGCGATAAGTAAAAAAGCTAATGCAAATAAAACTAAATTAGCTTGTGAACAAGCAGATGCAATTTCTGCAGGCATGGATATAGCTAGGGATTTAGGAAATTTCCCTGCAAATATTTGTACACCGACCTTCTTAGCGAAAAAATCCCAAGATATTGCGAAATGTTATCGAAATCTTTCAGTTAAAATTCATGATGAAGTTGCTATTAAAAAACTAGGGATGCGTTCATTTTTATCCGTAACAGAAGGCTCAAAAGAACCCGCAAAACTTATTGAAATGCATTACAAAGGTGCTGGATCCAAACAGCCCATAGTTTTAGTGGGCAAAGGAGTGACTTTTGATACGGGAGGTATATCATTAAAACCCAGTCCAGCAATGGATGAAATGAAATATGATATGTGCGGCGCCGCTACGGTTATCGGAACAATTGCTGCTGTTGCAAAACTACAATTACCAGTTAATCTGACAATTGTAGTTCCTGCTTGTGAGAATCGTCCTAGTAGTTCAGCCACTCTTCCTGGTGATGTCATAAAAAGTATGTCTGGACAAACTATAGAAATATTAAATACAGATGCTGAGGGACGATTAATTCTTTGTGATGCGCTTACTTATTCTGAAAAATTTAAGCCAAAATATATTATTGATGTGGCTACCTTAACCGGTGCTTGCGTAGTCGCACTCGGACATCATCGAACTGCTGTTATGAGTAATTGTGATGAATTAAGTAAGCTTATTATTAATGCTGGAGAGAGCTCTGTTGACCGAGCTTGGACCTTACCCATGGGTGATGAATACGAGGCACAACTTAAAAGTAATTTTGCCGATTTTGCAAATATTGGTGGTGGTGGTGGTGGATCTATTACTGCCGCATGTTTTCTTGGCAAATTTACGAAAAATATGAAATGGGCTCATCTTGATATTGCAGGGACTGCATGGATATCAGGTGATAAAAAAGGAAGTACAGGAAGGCCTGTTCCTTTGCTTACGGAATTCATAATCAATCAGAGTAATGAAAAAAGCTCTTAATTATGCCTAGAATCGATTTCTATATTTTATCAAGTCAGAGTGAAGAATCTAAGCAGTTATTCGTCTGCCGAATAACTGAAAAAGCATATAAAATGCAGCATAGCATTATCATACAGGCAGAAAACCATAAAGACATGAAAGTTATTGATGAATTACTTTGGAATTTTCGAGATGATAGCTTTATTCCCCATCACATTATCGATGAAGAGGGTGATTTAACAAAACGATCCATTGCAGTCCCTAGTATCAAAAAACAAGTTAATATGAATGATATTCTTGTGAATTTATCGAGCACATTAAGCGAAAATCATCAAAATTATGAACGAATAATCGAAATAGTTATTAACGAAAGTAAAGATAAAGAAAATGCAAGACAACGATTTATAGCCTATCGTAAAATGGGTTATGAGATAATGTCGCATACTATATGATTCATAGTATTAAAATTATAAATACAACAACCAAATTAAACATATTATGGAAAAACGTTACCAACCAACTGATATAGAGCAACGTCATTATAAACGCTGGGAAGATAGCAATTACTTTGAACCTCAAGGTAAGGGCAATCCATTTTGTATTGTAATCCCTCCTCCCAATGTAACTGGAACGTTGCATATGGGACACGCTTTTCAAGATACCATCATGGATGCATTAACTCGATATCATAGAATGATGGGTGATAACACATTATGGCAACCAGGAATGGATCATGCGGGAATAGCGACTCAGATGGTTGTAGAGAGACTATTAAACGCAGAAGGTTTATCTCGTCTTGATATGGAGAGAGATGAGTTTATTGAGCGTGTCTGGAAATGGAAACATCAATCTGGTGGAGCAATCGCAAAACAGCTGAGAAGGATGGGCGCTTCATTAGACTGGAATAGAGACTGCTTTACGATGGACCCAAAGCTCAATGAAGCTGTAACTGAAGTTTTTATTTCCCTCTATGAAGAAGGGCTGATTTATCGTGGAAAACGCTTAGTTAATTGGGATCCATTATTGCATACCGCATTATCAGATTTAGAAGTTCTTGTAACTGAGGAAGCTGGGCACCTATGGCATTTAAAATATCCATTAGCGAATAATAGTGGGCATTTAGTTGTGGCTACCACTCGTCCTGAAACCTCTCTGGGGGATAGTGCGATTGCAGTTCATCCAGAGGATGAGCGTTACCAAAAACTAATTGGTGAACATGCTATTGTACCAATCACTAATCGTAAAATTCCAATTATTGCTGATAATTATGTTGATCCAGAATTTGGCTCTGGTTGCGTTAAAATTACCCCTGCTCATGATTTCAATGATTATGAAGTTGGTGTAAGACATAACCTCCCATTAATTAATATTTTCAATGATAATGCTGAACTAAATGAGACGACTCCAAAAGAATTTCACGGCTTAAATAGAGAAAAAGCCAGGCAAAAAATTATAGAAAAATTTAAAGTATTAGGTCTCATAGAGAAAATAGAGGATCACCACAGCAATATTCCAAGAGGTGATAGAAGTGGCTCTATTATCGAGCCTTACTTAACAGATCAGTGGTATGTTGATATAAAACCATTAGCCGAGCCAGCGATAAGAGCAGTAAAAGAAAAAGAAATACGATTTATCCCTGAAAATTGGTCAAAAACCTATTTTGATTGGATGAATAACATACAAGATTGGTGTATCAGCCGTCAATTATGGTGGGGGCACAGAATACCTGCTTGGTATGATGAGGAAAAAAATATTTTTGTAGGTAAAAATGAAGCGGAAGTAAGGGAAAAGTATCAACTCAATAAGAGTACAAAATTAACTCAAGATAATGATGTTTTGGATACGTGGTTTTCATCTGCATTATGGCCCTTCAGCACTCAAGGGTGGCCCAGAAAAACTCAATCATTGGATACATTTTACCCCAGTCAAGTTCTGGTAACTGGTTTTGATATTATCTTTTTTTGGGTAGCTAGAATGATAATGATGGGAATCAAATTTACCGGAAAAGTCCCATTTCGTGAAGTTTATATACACGGTTTAATCCGAGATCAAGATGGTCAAAAAATGTCTAAATCAAAGGGTAATGTTTTAGATCCAATTGACCTTATTGATGGAACAAATCTTGAAGATCTACTGAAAAAAAGAACTGCAGGCTTAATGCAAGATCACATGAGGCCAGAAATTGAAAAAAGTACAAAAAAACAATTTCCTAATGGTATTGAAAGTTATGGTGCAGACGCCCTGAGATTCACATTTGCCTCTTTAGCTACAACTGGAAGGGACATAAGATTTGATATCGGCAGAATTGAAGGATATAAAAATTTCTGCAATAAACTCTGGAATGCGGCGCATTTTGTTTTATTGAATACAAATGATCTAGATATTAAAAATGAAAAAGCTATTCGATATAATATCTCAGATAAATGGATAATATCGCTGTTAAATCAAACCACAAAGTCTGTACACGAACATTTTTCTAATTATCGATTTGATTTAGCTGCACAATGCTTGCATGAATTTGTCTGGCATGAATTTTGTGATTGGTACCTTGAGCTAGCTAAAGCAACACTTCAAAATGAGCATAATGGTTGCAATTTAAAGCTTGGCACAAAAATCACATTGATTAAAAGCCTTGAGAGTATATTAAGACTCCTTCACCCAATAATGCCGTTTATCACTGAAGAAATATGGATCAATATTAAATCTAAATTAGCATTAACAGAAGAAACCATCATGCTGCGATCTTATCCCAAGTATTGCCCTAAAAAATATAATATAAACGCAGAAAAAGAAATAACATGGATTAAAAAATTTATTGCCGGTGTAAGGCAAATTCGCGGTGAAATGGATATCTCACCTGGGAAAAAACTTCCAATTTTACTGCAAAATTCATCAACATCGGATAAAACATTAGTTAATGATCACTTGGACTTACTTAAACGTATAGGCAGAATAGAAACTATTAATCCTCTACTGGGAGATGAAAAAGCACCTGCATCTTCAACAGCAATGCACGGCAAAATGAAGTTATTAATACCTCTTGCTGATCTTATTGATATTGATGATGAAATTTCAAGATTAACAAAAAAAATTATTCATGCACGTAATGAAATTATTAAAAATGAAGTAAAATTAAATAATGCAAACTTTTTAAAAAATGCACCTCCCGAGGTAGTAAGCAATGAAAATCAACGTATGACAGAAAATAAACTCTTGATTAAAGATCTGGAAAGTCAAATCGATAAACTAAAAAAATTAACAACTAAATAGAAACGTCAGTTACTTCGAAATGATATATTAGTGTCAATAATAAGCTGTAATTAGAATAAACCCCTCTTTAAACAATCAATCATTAAGAATGATAATGATAATGATAAATTTTCCTATTATTTCAGCTAATAAGATAAAAAATCTCAATTCTATTGGGCGGGCTATTGGTCCGAGCAACACACTAAATCTTTATCAAATTTCGACTTCGAAAACTAATCCTGTGATTATTTTAGCGGAAAACTCACAACACGCAGAACAATTGAGAGATGAATTAATCTTTTTTAATAAAGACAATTGTTCAATAGAGCTATTTCCAGAATGGGAAACACTACCATACGATAGTTTCTCTCCTCATCAAGATATTATCTCAAATCGATTGACCATTTTAAGCAATCAAACAAGATCGAAACAAAGAATTATTATTTTAACTGTCAGCTCTTTACTTAATAGATTACCACCCTGTAAATATATTAACTCTCACTCCTTATTCTTAGATGTTGGAAATAATCTTGAGCACCAAGATCTAATTAATAAACTCGCTCATAATGGTTACAGAAAAGTCTCGCAAGTCGAAGATCATGGTGAATATGCAAGCAGAGGATCATTACTTGATGTATTTCCGATGGGAACAATCAAGCCCATTAGGGTTGAAGTATATGATTGTGAAATTGAATCATTGCGCTACTTTAATGTAGATTCGCAGTTATCGGAAAGGAAAATCCAATCCGTAACTATTCTCCCAGCAAAAGAAATTCCTTTAGATGAGGCTTCTATTAAATATTTTAGACAATGTTATAGAGAGAAATTTGACGGTGCGCCGACGCAATCTCAGATTTATAACGACATTACTAATGCTATCGCCCATGCCGGTATTGAATACTATTTGCCTTTATTTTATGAAACAACGGCAAATTTCTTTGATTATTTCAATGAAAATATCACTGTATTTGCTCCCAGCAATACAGAAGAAATATTAAATACTTTCTGGGAAGATATTCAAAATCGTTATGAACTATACAGTCATAATATTGAGAAGCCTATCCTCAAACCTACAGAGGCATTCATTGATATCGTAACAATTAAAAAAATACTAAAAAATAAAAATGTTACAACATACAGTCAAGTATCTGTTGAAGATAATAAACACTCAATCAATCTTCAAACCAAGCTACTGCCACCCATAAAAATAAAAACACACCACAAAGAACCATCAGCGGAATTAACGAAATTTTTAAACAATTATAAAGGTAAGATACTTTTTACGGCCGACTCAGCCGGCCATAGAGAATTAATTTATGATTATTTGAATAACTTGCAAGTCAATATCAAGCGTGTTGAAAATTGGTCTGAATTCTGCAACCTAAGTTTTAATTTCGCAGTTACTGTCGCCCCTTTTCATGAAAGTGTTTTGATTGAGAATGCTAATATTGCAATTATTACCGAACACCAAATCTTTGGTGATAAACCCAAACAACGCCACCATAAATACAGTAATAAAGATCCTGAAACAATTATAAAACAATTGACTGATCTCAGTGTGGGCGCACCGGTAGTTCACATAGTTTATGGTATTGGAAGATTTAAAGGTTTAATTAAACTTAAATATAGTGATGACATTGAGGAATTTCTTCATCTCGAATATGCAGAAGGAGATAAACTTTATGTGCCAGTTCACGCCCTTGACTTAATATCCCGTTATACGGGTTCATCACCTGAGCACGCTCCATTGCATAGACTAGGTAGTGATCAATGGAGCAAAGCAAAGAAACGTGCCATCAATAAAATATATGATGTTGCTGCCGAACTTTTGGATGTTTATGCAAGAAGGGCTGCAAAAAAAGGGCATGCATTTAGATGGTCGGAAAATGAATATCGTGCCTTTGAGTCTGGATTTCCATATGAAACAACCGTAGATCAAGAAAATGCTATAACGGATGTTTTGAAAGATTTATCCTCAGATAAACCCATGGATAGAGTCATATGTGGTGACGTAGGTTTTGGTAAGACAGAAGTAGCTCTTAGGGCAGCATTTGCCGTTGCTCTTGGTGGAAAACAAGTCGCTGTAATGGTCCCAACAACACTTCTGGCGCAACAACACGCGCAAACATTTCAAAATCGATTTGCTGATTGGCCGATTAAAATTGCAGTTTTATCAAGATTTCAATCAAAAAAAGAAATCCAAAATTCAATTGCAGAAATGCAATCTGGTAAAATAGATATAGTCATTGGAACTCATAAAATACTACAACATACAAAAGATTTTTATCAGCTAGGTTTAGTAATCATAGATGAGGAGCATCGATTTGGCGTTCGGCATAAAGAGGCTATAAAGAATTTGAGGAGTGATATTGATATTCTCACTCTTACAGCGACACCCATACCTAGAACATTAAATATGACGCTTGGTGGAATCCGTGAACTCTCTTTAATAACAACCCCACCTGATAACCGCTTAGCCGTAAAAACTTTCATAACAGAGTGGCGTGATTTGAATATACGTGAAGCTTGTATAAGAGAAGTAAAACGGGGTGGGCAGATTTATTTTATTCATAATCGAGTTGATGATATTGAAAATATAAAACAACGATTAGAAAAATTATTGCCAGAAGTGAGCATTAAAATAGGTCACGGACAAATGCCTGAAAGACAGTTAGAAGAAGTAATGCGTGATTTCTATCAGCGTCGTTTTAATATGTTACTTTGCACCACTATCGTCGAAAGTGGTCTCGATATTCCAACAGCGAATACAATAATAATAAACCGCGCTGATAGATTTGGTTTAGCTCAATTACATCAACTGAGAGGACGTGTAGGTCGATCGCATCATCGTGCCTTCGCCTATCTTCTATCACCACCCAAAAATACCATTACAGCTGACGCCAATAAACGTCTTGAAGCTATAAGTTCACTAGAAGATTTAGGCTCAGGTTTTACTTTAGCGACTCATGATCTTGAAATTCGAGGTGCTGGGGAGTTACTGGGTGACGTCCAAAGTGGACAAATTCAAGAAATTGGTTTTTCACTTTACACTGATATGTTAGCGCGTGCGGTTAAATCAATGAAGAAAGGCAATAAAGTTAATCTTGATGAACCTTTCAATTCAGGGGTAGATATAAATCTAAGAGTGCCTTGTTTGCTTCCAGATGATTATGTTCCAGATGTTCATCTTCGCTTGATTCTTTATAAACGTATTGCTAGCGCAAACAACGAAGATTTAATAAAAATTAAAATTGAACTTATCGATCGTTTCGGTTTACTGCCTGAAGAAGCTATTTCCTTGCTCCGAATGAATAGTATCAAACAAAATTGTAATGCCATAGGCATCCAAAAAGTAAATTTAGATACTGAGGGGGGATATATTAAATTTTCTAAATCCTCGGTAATTGAACCTGAGAAATTAATCGAAATCATTATCGATAAAAATATTTATCGAATGCGTGGACCACAAAGATTAACCTTCAAAACTGATCTAACAACCTCAGATGAGCGTTTTAAATTTTTAGAAACGCTTCTTGATAGACTCACAAACTGAGTATTGTTATTGTTTATATTAAATTCATTAAAACATAACGAATAATAACTTCAGTAATGATAAAAAATAATTTCAACATAAAAAGGTTCAATTTAAAAATAAATTCAATTTTTATATGTCTTTTTATTTCATTTTTTTGCAACAAAGTAACTGCTAGTGAAGAACAAGAAACTTACGCGAATTATTCAGTAGAAATAATTATATTCAAGTATCTCGATCAAGCATCTGGAGATACTGAGTTATTTGACATAATTACAACACCAATCGATATTTATAAGAAGATTAATGATGCTGAAGAAACGGCCATTAATTACCCCTCTTCTTCTATTGACGAGAGTATCAAAAATGCTATATCCAAAAAAATAGGTACCAATATTATTGGTACCATTCCTTCTGATCATCAAATATTATTTAGTATCACACCCAATAATCTGCTATCTCTTAAGATAGATAATGATCGATTAAAGCGAATTAGGGTTTATGAACCAATCATATGGAATGGCTGGCAGCAAATATTAATTGCCAACGAATTAACACCTAAAATTAAGCTGAGACGATTAAAGAATACATTGGGTGAATTCGGAGGTTATTTAAAACTTTATAAGAGTAATGGAGGTAAATTAAGGCTAGTGGTTGATGTGCATATGAAAGAAGAGCAATTAATTCAACCTGCACTCACACCCCAAAATTATTCAAATAACCCTATAGACCGAATAGATGAGCCAATAACAATATTAAAATATCCACTTTCTGACGACAAGGAAATGAAATTAGATGAAATTCGTTATTTTGATCATCCAAAATACGGGATATTAGCTAAAATTTCACAAATACAGACATCAGATATCAATCAATTAAGGGATGAAATTGAAATAAATCCTATCTCTGGTAATGTGATTAATCAGAAATTATCAAAGAAAAATTATATCTCGTCTATTGAGAGAGGAATTGTCGGTCTCGGTAAGACAGGTAAATTTATATCACTGACTCTTGATAAAAATGGGAGTTTTGTTACCAATATCGCTGATCAGCTTGCAATTGATAAATTAAACTCGAATGAATCAGCAAGTGAAACTTTTATTTACACCATTAGTGATGGAAAAAACACGCAGCAAAAAGAGCTGGTCATTGAAATTAATGGAATCAATGATCCACCACTCTCACAAGATAAATTAATTGAATTAAATAATTATTCTCCATATAACTTCAACTTGAATGACTTTTTCTATGAAGATGCCGAAGGAAGCAACCTAAATCATATTGTGATTAAACAATTACCAAAAATCGGAAAATTATATCTTGAATACCCTTTTGGTATATGGAGTATAGACAGTGGAATGCATATTTCAGCGACAGAGATCCCCTATTTAAAATACAAATCACTGATGGACTATGATCAAAATTTGGCTGAATCAGAAAATGAAGAAAGCTCAGCCGTATCTTTTTCTTTCAAAGTTAATGATGGGATCAGAGACAGTAAAAAGGATTATAAGATTATATTTCAAATCCCAGCACCTATAAATTCTGATAGCGATAGAACTGAAAACTCGAATCTCAGGTCAAAAGAATATATAAATATTATCCACTTAATTCAAAATTAGACTGTTGCAGATAATGGTTTAAATGATTCGTAGCTGCAATCCAATCCTCACTGACTAGCAACTGCTCTCTGGAGATACTTTTCTTACCTCTTAATCTTGCCAAACGCAGCATCGATGGGTAATTATGATTATTCTGAAGTAACTTAACTGCTTCTTGGGTACCTTCACGATCGTTGCACATAATTAACATATCACAACCAGCCTTTAAAGCTAATCCGGCTCGCTGAGAAAGATTACCGTATGCACTTAAGGCTTTCATGCTGAGATCATCGCAAAAAACAGTCCCATCAAATTTTAATTGCTGTCGTAGATGATCGTTAATCCAATATTCAGAGATACTAGCTGGCATCAAATCAGTTTGCTCATAAATAATATGGGACAACATAATCGCTGATATAGCTCGTTTCCTTATTAAGCCCTCATAAGGATAGATATCATCTAATAAATCACTGAAGTCCCTCCGATCAATGGGTAACTGCTTATGTGAGTCATTAACGACAAAACCATGTCCGGGAAAGTGTTTTGCCACTGCCTGCATACCAGCTTCTTTTAAGCCACGAGTAAATTTATAACTTAACTGTTCGACAACTTTTTTATCTCTGTGAAAGGATCTATCGCCAATAATAGTACTTGACCCCCAATCAAGATCGACACATGGACCAAAGCACAAATCAACACCAACCGCTCGTAGCTCAGCACCAATTATCCAACCAGTAAAAAAAGCAAGCTCAAAAGCGGCAATTTGACTCTGGTCATACAAATGACCTATATATCGCATCGAAGGGATTTTTGTAAATCCATCTCTAAATCTCTGCACTCGACCACCCTCATGATCTACGGCTATTAATAATGATGGTGATTTTAGTAATCGTATTTCGTTTATCAAATTGAATATTTGTTCTGGTGATTCATAATTTCGACTGAATAAAATTACCCCACCTACATTCTGCGAAAGTAATAGGGATCGGTCAGCCGAAGTTAATTCAAGCCCCTCAATATCCAACATAATAAAACCACGTGCCATAACATAAAGATTATGCGTGAAAAATTAAAGGATCAAGTTGATGGATAAATAAATTAAAGTTATTCTAGGTAGTATTTATAAGATACTGATAAATATACTATTTACTAAAAACAGCAATTGATTCCACATGCGTTGTATGAGGAAACATATCGATAATCCCCGCACCATCTAGCTTATAATTTCCCTGATTAACTAAAATATCTGCATCTCTAGCTAATGTTCCAGGGTGGCATGAAACATACACAATTTTTTGAGCGTTAAATGATTTTATATTTTTAACCACTTCAAGAGCTCCGCTTCTAGCTGGGTCTAAAAGTAGTTTATCGCACTTCAAATTAGATTTATTATTCTCTAATTTAAATAAATCACTCGTAAGAAATTTAATATTTTCAATATTATTTAATTTTGCGTTATGCTCAGCCCTATGAACTAATTCTTCTAATAACTCAAACCCTAAGACTTCTTTTGCATATCTTGCCAACGGCAAACTAAAATTTCCGATGCCACAAAATAAATCAATCACACGGTCCGTTTTCTTTGGTTCAAGTAATTCAATCGCTCTTGAAACCATTAATTTATTAACTTGATCATTAATTTGAATAAAGTCTGTAGATATAAACTCACTGATAATATTATGTGCTTCATGGGAATAACTCATAGGTTGATGTGACGATCCAATATCAAGCATTTTAATGGTATCAGGGCCACCGGTTTGCAAAGCGATTCTAATTTTATTTTTCTCAGAAAATATACCAAGTAATTCGTTATCCTTAATAGTGGGGGGCTCGAGCACCCTTATTACGAGCTCTACACAATGATCTGCTACAGCAACTTCTATCTGAGGTACATGACTTTTAATACTCAAGGAGCCAATTAAATCACTAAGCGGATCAATTAATTCATTCACAGGTTGTTGCAATACTTCGCAACGATGCATATCTGTAATGAACGGCGCATAACGCTCTCTAAAGCCAACCAGTACTCTGTTTTTCTTTGTTACATACTTAACTCCCAATCTTGCACGTCGACGGTAGTTCCAGCTGCCATTTTCATCAGTTGAATAAATAGATTCAAACCACACAGTAGGAGAAACTTTACCTATACGTGAAAGATTATCTTTCAAGGTCTGTAGCTTTAAGTCGCGTTGAGCATCGGATGATAAATGCTGTAGTGAACAACCTCCGCAACGACCAAATACATCACAACGTGGTTTTATTCTTGATGAGCTGGGTTCCAAAACCTCAAGTAACTCTGCTTCATCATATTTACGCCGCCGTTTACGACGCTGAAACATGACTTTCTCACCCTCCAAAGCCCCTGCAACAAAGACTTTTTTTCCATCTATATCAGCAATACCTCGGCCATCATGAGTAGATGAAACTATATAAGCGACCTCAGATATGTTTTTTCCCATCAGAATTAGTAGGCTTAATTTTTTGCCCAAGACGACAAAAACTCATTGAGATGTTCTTGGCTTTCAGAAACTAGAGAAGCTTTTACCAAATCGAATTCTTTTTTTAACTCACTCTCAGATAAATTGCCACGCATGAACTCAAAACTTAGATAAACTAAATACGTATTTATAACGTCAGTTTCACAGTAATTTCGAATTGCAGTAATTTCGCCTTTCAGCCAACAAGGCCATACCTTGTCTCCGCTCATTCCAAGCTTGCCTGGATATCCCAGCATAATTGCAATTTGATCTAGACTTGCTCTTGCTTTCATTTGGTAGCCTGATAGCACATCCATTAGATCAATGTGCCTAGCATGAAAACGACTCAAATAGTTATTATACCGAAAATTATTGTCAATTTTTCCTGAATCCCAGTATTTTGGTGCTTGAATTTTATGCTTTAATGCTCGGTAATGAAGAACCGGTAGATCAAAGCCTACGCCATTCCATGACAAGAGATCAGGTGTATATCTTTCTATGCCATCAAAGAATCGTTGAACTATTTCACTCTCTGGAGAATCTTTTTCGCCAAGACTCCATACTTTAAATGTATTTTTAGTCCTAAGTGCTACTGAAATAGCAACAATTTGATGCTGATGAAGGGGTAAGAAATCAGAGTTAGTTTTCTGCTTTTGCTTGAACATCATAGTATTACCTATATCTTCATCAGAAAGACCCTCTAGATCCCACATTTTTCTTCCAAACTCAACATCTGGGATAGTTTCAATATCAAACGCAAAACAATTCATAGTATTTTATATATCCTTCATCATTACTGAAAATGCTAAAATCAAACCGGCTTCGTCACTTAAGCTAATATGACCCTCAACAATACCAAGCTTCTTACAAATCGACTTTCCTCTATCCGAAAAAATTACCAAAGGCTTTCCGAGTTTATTGTTTATAACTCCAACATCTCTAATCCAAATTCCATTCGAAAAGCCCGTTCCCATAGCTTTTACAATAGCTTCTTTCGCTGCAAAACGATTTGCTAGAAAGCGAGTCGGATGATGAGATTTATCAAATAAAACTCGTTCTTCTGCCATTAACAATCTATTTACAAAGTGACTACCAAAACGGGCATGAGTTTTTTTTATTCGTGAAAACTCAACAATATCAGTGCCAATACCAAAAATCATAATATTTTTGAAATCAAACCTGTACCTCACTCATTAACATCATCATCTTCTGGATAGCATGGTCTAGGCCCTCAAAAGCAGCAAAAGCAATTATAGAATGCCCAATATTTAATTCTTTAATCACATCAATTTGCGCTATAGGCGCTACATTTTGATAATCCAATCCATGACCTGCATTCACAATCAAACCTTGTTCATGAGCATAATACGCGGCTTCTACCAATCTTTGAAGCTCCTTTTCTTTTGTTGCTCCCGTGGCATCAGCATAAGTTCCAGTATGCAGCTCAATTACCGGCACTTTTATCTTGATTGTTGCATCAATTTGATGAAAATCGGGATCAATAAATAAAGATACTCTTATATTTTTATCGCCAAGTCTCTGCGAAGCATCAGCTATAGAATCTTTATTTTTAAACACATCCAGACCGCCCTCTGTGGTTAATTCTTCCCGACTCTCAGGGACAAGACAGCAATCTTGAGGTCTTAAATCACAGGCGATATCCAGCATTTCATCTGTTACTGCCATCTCTAAATTTAAATGTGTTTGCATTAATGCTGAAAAATTATAAATATCTTCTTTCTGGATATGTCGTCGATCTTCTCTTAAGTGCATTGTGATACTATCAGCACCAGCTTTTTCTGCTCTCAGTGCTGCTTCTACGGGATTTGGATACAAACCTTTTCTCGCTTGACGTAAAGTCGCAATATGATCAACATTAACGCCAAGGTCAATTTTACCTGAACGCTTATTTTCCATTCCTCTTCATCTCCTCTATGACCTTTCTAGTCATTAATTTCTTACCCCCTAATTGATGAGATATAATATTTTTTAATAAGCGGTTAGCACATCTTAGTGTATCTTCGCATTCAAAATTTTGCTGCTGAATTGATCCAAGCTGGCTCCCAAGAAAAGTCATTGTACCTTCATTGTTTTCGGCCATAACAAGACCTATATCAGGTTTATACTCATAATATGACAATGAATCAACTGGTATCTGAGAGTCAACTACTTCTCTCAAATTCAATGCATAACCAACTAGCTCAAGTAACTTGATCTCGAATTGACGCAGCAATGGTGCAATCCGATTTGTTAAGCTGAGTTTCTTTATTGTCTCAGAATAAAGCGAAAAAACCTCAGCATGAGAATCGTCTTTATATAATAATTTTAGCAATAATTCATTAATATAATAACCAGATATTAACGCATCACCAGCTAGAGAAATTGGCGCTCCTTGAATTTCCGCCTCTGTTAAAGTACCTAAATTTGTTCGTGAAAACCAAGATATACTTAAAGGCATAAAAGGTCTTAACACCCCTCTAAATTTTGATTTTGCCGATCGGCTGCCCTTCGCGATTAGTGAGATACGACCATATTCACTAGTCATAATCTCAAGAATCATACTTGAATTACTAAATGGCCTGTGATGTAAAATCCATGCTGATTGATTTTGAATACGCTTCTTAGTGGACATAAATAATTCCTAAAGATCGTAACCTAAACTTTGAAGATCTTTTTCACTATCAGCCCAATTAGCTTTGACCTTAACCCATAAATTAAGATGAATGGATTTACGCAAACGCTCTTTTAGATCTACTCTTGCTGCAGTACCTACTTTTTTTAAAAGTGAACCATTCTTTCCTACCACAATACCTTTTTGAGTTTCTCTTTCAACCCAAATGATAGCCTGTATAAGAATATTTTTTTTGGTATCTTCGTAATTCTCAATTTCAACAGTCAAACCATAAGGAATTTCTTGTCTTAATTCTAAAATTAATTTTTCTCTAATAGTTTCTGATGCGGTAAAAGCAGGACTCCGATCAGTAATTGTTTTACCTGAATATAATTGTGGAGATAGAGGAAGATACTCTGGGAGGAGATCGATTAGTACTTTCAATGAATCTCGCCTCCTTGCACTAATAGGTATTACTTCTCGAAAGTTATAACGAGCGGATATTTTTGCTAGTTTTTCAAATAAAATTTCCTTTGGATGTACCTGGTCAATTTTATTTAATAACATGATAGTTGGTACTGTACTTTTTTTAATTCGATCAAGAACATCTTGATCTTCCTCAGTCCAAGATTTAGCTTCGCAAAGAAATAAATTCAAATCAGCTTCCATGAGAGCATTCGTGGCAGTTTTATTCATCATTTTATTCATCATTTTATCAGCTTTACGATGCAATCCTGGGGTATCTACGAATATCGCTTGGAAATTTAATTGCGTATAAATGCCAAGAATTCGATGTCGAGTCGTTTGTGGCTTCCTAGTTACAATGCTCACTTTACTTTTAAGTATTGTGTTTATTAGGGTCGATTTACCAACATTTGGTCGTCCAATTACCGATATAAAACCACTTTTATAGTCGCCTGACATCGAATTAAAAACCTTTTTCATTTAATTTAAATAGCATATCTTTAGCTGCTTGTTGCTCTGCATTTCTTCTTGATGATCCTTTGCCAGTAGTCTTTAGATTATTTTTTTCAATATTACAGTCAACATAAAATAATTGATTATGATCTGCTCCCATAATCTTTACTAAAGTGTATGCAGGCAATAAATTACCATCATGTTGCAATAACTCTTGTAATTGAGTTTTTGAATCTTTCAGTTGATTTAAATCAGGTAAATTAGCGAATAATGAGGCGAATAATCGTTTAATAAATTTTCTTACTTGTTGGTAGCCACCATCGAGATAAACGGCGCCAATAAGGGCTTCTATAGTATCTGACAACACTGAAGCACGAAATTTAACTCCACTTTTTTTTTCACCTGAACCTAGTAAAATATAATCACTCAAATCGATATTTACCGCGATTTTATGTAAAGTTGACTCTTGTACCAAATAAGCTCGTAATCTCGTCAAATCGCCTTCATTCATCTCTGGTTCTAACTGAAACACATGATCAGCAATCATAAAACCTAAAATGGAGTCACCCAAAAATTCCAATCTTTCATTATTTACCGATGAAGCACTCCGGTGAGTTAAAGCCAAAATAAGCAGGGACTGATCTTGGAATTCATATTTTAGATTATGGCTAAACCATTTATCCGCTTTATTTAGAACTTGACTCATAAATATATTTTTTTCCAGATTAATTAATTTTTTGCCCAATACGCTTATAATCTGGCCACTCAAGCCCATCCATATGCATCCATATCATAGCTGCTTTTCCGACTAAAAAGGTTTCAGGAATAGCTTCAATGAAGCGACTATCGCGACTATTGTCACGGTTATCACCCATCATAAAATAACTGTCATCTGGCACGACATAATAACCTTCTCCCATAGTATTAATATTATTAGCTATAAGAATTGTGTGAAGACTTTGATCGATTGATTCTATGTATTGTGGTTTCATTTCGTGAAATGGATTAATTGGATCACGCTCCATTTTAATTATCTGACCATTAATTGTTAATCTATGGTCTTGATAAATAATTTTGTCACCAGGGAGTCCGATTACACGTTTTATATAATTAATACTTGGATCAGAAGGTAGACGAAATACAGCTACATCACCCCTTTTTGGGCTATCAACTTCCCAGATTTTGGTTTCAAGTACAGGCAATCTCAAGCCATAAGAGTATTTTTTTACAAAAATAAAATCTCCGACTAATAAAGTAGGTTTCATAGACCCTGATGGAATTCTGAATGGTTCAAAAATAAAGGAACGAATAATAAGGACGAAAAATAAGACCGGGAAAAAAGCATATGAGTATTCTAGGATTGTGTTCTTAAGATTTTTTTCAGTATTACTTTGATCTGATTTTTTTCTCCAAAATAAAATGTCAATTACAATAAAAAAACCACTGAATAAAGTTAAAGAAACGAGTATTAAAGCTAAATTCATTAATTTCTTCCTTTTTTTCCATCAACACTTAATATCGTCAAAAATGCTTCCTGAGGGATTTCAACAGAGCCAATTTGCTTCATTCTTTTCTTACCAGCCTTTTGCTTTTCAAGTAATTTTCTTTTCCTACTGATATCACCACCATAACATTTAGCAGTAACATTTTTGCGTAATGCTTTTACAGTACTTCGTGCCAATATTTGATTACCAACGCCTGCCTGAATAGCGACATCAAACATCTGCCTTGGAATTAACTTTCTCATTTTTTCAACTATCTCTCTACCTCTAAATATAGAATTATCACGATGAATGATCACCGCTAAAGCATCTACTCGTTCTCCATTAATAAGGATATCAAGGCGAATAAGAGGAGCAGCTTGAAATCTTAAGAATTGGTAATCGTATGAAGCATATCCTCGGCTTACCGATTTAAGGCGATCAAAAAAATCCATTACAACCTCTGCCAGAGGCATTTCATATTCTAACGATACTTGCTTACCTAGATATCTAATTTGTCTTTGTCGCCCTCTTTTCTCGATACACAATTTGATTACTGAGCCTACATGCTTTTGAGGTACTAAAATACTAGCTAAAATTATAGGCTCTCTCAATTCAATTATTTCATTTGGTGGTGGCAATTTTGCTGGATTATCAACAAAAATAACCTCATTTTTACTATTTATAATTTCAAAGATTACAGTTGGGGCTGTTGTTATTAACTCAAGATTGTATTCTCTTTCTAAGCGCTCTTGGATAATCTCTAGATGCAACATACCAAGAAAGCCACAACGAAAACCAAGACCAAGTGCGGTTGAACTTTCTGGCTCAAAATGCAAAGAAGCATCATTAAGGCGGAGTTTTTTTAAGGCTTCACGAAAACTTTCAAAATCATCTGAACTTATTGGGAATAAACCTGCAAATACTCTCGGTTGAACTTGTTTAAAATCAGGTAATGCCTCATTGCATGGATTTGCGGTGCACGTAAGGGTGTCACCAACGGGCGCGCCATCAATATCTTTAATTCCAGCTATCACAAAACCTACTTCACCCGTTTTAAGAATATCCCGATCTATCATTTTTGGAGTGAAGCAACCAACACGATCAGCAATATGGGATCGTTGTGAGGACATTACAGTCATTTTACTACCTTTTCTTAACTCACCATTAACTATTCGTACTAGAGAAACAACACCCACATAATTATCGAACCATGAATCTATTATTAATGCCTGTAAGGGAGCATTTGCGTTACCTATTGGAGGGGGGATAAACGCAACAAGCTGCTCTAATAATTCATTAACTCCCTCGCCCGTCTTGGCACTTACTAAGGCAGCGTCTTTCGCATTAATACCAATTACGTCCTCAATTTCGTTTATTACGAGTTGAGGTTCAGCTGCAGGTAAATCTATTTTATTTAGTACAGGAAGAACTTCCAAATCTTGGTCAATAGCAGTAATACAATTCGCCACACTTTGTGCCTCAACACCTTGCGCGGCATCTACAACGAGCAAGGCACCTTCACATGCTGCCAAAGATCTAGATACCTCATACGAGAAATCAACATGGCCTGGAGTATCGATCAAATTAAGTTGATAGATCTGACCGTTAATTCCTGTGTATTCTAGCGAGACACTTTGCGCCTTAATGGTAATGCCCCGCTCTCTTTCTATATCCATTGAATCGAGGACTTGTTCTGACATTTCTCTTGCTTGAAGACCACCACATATCTGGATAAATCTATCCGCTAAGGTAGATTTACCATGATCAATATGAGCAATAATTGAAAAATTTCTTATGTGTTTCATGTGATCCAAATATTAAAAATTATTTAAATTATATACGTTATATGGTTCAGCTATAGAATTATTGCTGATTTAATATTTCTTCTATAATAAAACTATCAAGATGATACTGAAATAAAGTTCGGTCTTGATATCTCACAACTGGAATTCTAGTTTTATATTTCTCTAATAAATAAATTGATTCTTGAATATCATTAATTTTGATTTCTGCCCGATCGCCTACCAATTCATATAATTGTTCAATTAATATTTCGCAAAGATGGCAACCCTTTTTACTATAGACTTCGATAATTGGCTTCACATTAAATTCACTTCTAATAATTTAACGAGTAATTAAAATTTTCTCAATGATCAAATTAATTGACTTGAATTCGGATTTGTAAGGAGTTAATAATAATTTAATTAAATCTGGGTCACTTAATTTCAGCAACTCATGAAAGGCGCTCTTTTCATTCTCAGACGATTCATCATAATATTCATTTAAATAGCTGACTAGTAACTCATCCAGCTCCCTCATACCACGGCGACACTGCCAACGAAGTTTAGAATTAAGCATAAGCTTTATTATTTAAATGAGTTTTAAGCCTGTCTTTCAATTAACATTTTCTTTGTTTTAGCTATAGCTTCAGCTGGATTCAAACCCTTTGGACACGTATTTGTACAATTCATAATTGTATGGCAACGATAAAGACGAAAAGAATCCTCCAAATCATCCAATCTTTCCTCTTGAGCATCATCTCGACTGTCTACCAACCAACGATAAGATGCCAATAGTGCAGCTGGACCCAAATATCGATCACTATTCCACCAGTAACTTGGGCAACTAGTAGAGCAGCATGCGCACAATATACAAGCAGCTGGTTCGTCAATTTTTTCTTGATCTTGTTTTGACTGGATTCGCTCACTATCCTTAGGCGGGCTAGTTTTATTTTGAAGCCAGGGCTTGATAGAAGCATATTGCGCATAGAAATTTGTTAGGTCAGCTACCAGATCTTTAATGACTGGCATATGAGGCAATGGATATATTTTTGTATCGCCAGCTAGAGAGTCATTAGAAATTGTGCAGGCTAATGTATTCCCACCGTTTATGTTCATCGCACATGAACCACAGATACCCTCTCTGCATGATCTTCGAAAAGTTAAAGTAGGGTCAATTTCATTTTTTATTTTAATTAAAACATCCAGCACCATTGGACCACAATTATCCATATCAATATCGAATGTATCCATTCTTGGGTTATCACTAAGATCAGGATCGTAACGATAAACGACAAACCGCTTGATGTTTTTTACACCATCAGATGCTGCAAAGTGCTTGCCTTTTTTTACCCTTGATTTCAGAGGCAGTCTAAATTCAGCCACGGTACACACCACATATTTTTTTCATCTAATACACCCTTGCTTTTGGAGGGATAGCTTCAACATCATCAGTTAAAGTCTCTTGATGGACTGGTCGATAATCAAAACTTACTTCACCTGGTTCACCAACCCAGCATAAAGTATGCGTCATCCACAATTTATCATCACGCCCAGGAAAATCTTCGCGCGCATGTGCACCTCGACTTTCTTCTCTATTTGCGGCAGATTCAATAGTCGCAGTGGCATTTACGAGTAAATTCTCAAGCTCCATTGTTTCTATTAAATCCGTATTCCATATCAACGAACGATCCGCTACCGAGATATCTGCGAATGTTTTATAAGACTCTTGGAGCAAATTAACGCCCTCATTAAGAGATTTACCAGTACGAAATACTGCAGCATGGTTTTGCATGATTTTTTGCATTTCCAATCGAACTTCTGACGTTAATCTTGATCCATTCGAATTTCTGAGCTTATCAATTCTGGATATACTATTTTGACCTGCATTTTGCGGTAATACTCTGAATTTCTTCTTGTCTTTTAAGATTTCAGCGCAATATTTAGCCGCAGAGCGACCAAATACAACCAAATCTAACAATGAATTCGAGCCCAAACGATTTGCCCCATGAACCGATACACAACCTGCTTCACCGACAGCCATTAGACCATTAACAACTGACTCAGAGTCATCATTACGTTTTGTTACTACTTCGCCTTTGTAGTTGGTCGGTATTCCTCCCATATTATAGTGCACTGTAGGCAAGACCGGTATGGGCTCTTTAGTTACGTCAACGGACGCGAATACTCTAGCGGACTCAGCAATACCTGGTAATCTCTCGTCAATAACTTCTGAACCAAGATGTTCAAGATGTAAATTAATATGGTCTTTTTCTGGGCCAACACCTCTCCCTTCTTGAATTTCAATTGTCATTGAACGGCTAACAACATCTCTGGAGGCTAAATCTTTCGCATTAGGTGCATATCGCTCCATAAACCTCTCTCCTTCAGAGTTGGTGAGGTAACCACCTTCACCTCTCGCTCCTTCGGTAATTAACATACCCGCCCCGTAGATCCCTGTAGGATGAAATTGAACGAACTCCATATCCTGTACTGGTAACCCAGCTCTCAAGACCATAGCATTGCCATCACCAGTGCAAGTATGGGCTGAGGTACAGGAAAAATATGACCTACCGTAACCACCTGTAGCCAAAATAACTTGATGCGATCTAAATCGATGTAATTTTCCTGTCGACATCTCAAGAGCTACGATGCCATGACATTCTTGATTCTCCATAATCAAATCAATAGCAAAGAATTCGATAAAAAATTCCGCTGAGTTTTTTAATGATTGTTGGTACAGAGTATGTAACATTGCGTGCCCAGTTCGATCAGCAGCCGCACAAGTCCTCTGAGCGATTCCTTCGCCATAATGAGTGGTCATTCCACCAAATGGTCTCTGGTATATCAACCCATCTTCGGTTCTAGAAAAAGGCACACCGTAGTGCTCAAGTTCAATAACTGCACCAGGCGCTTCTTTGCACATATATTCAATAGCATCTTGATCGCCTAACCAATCTCCGCCCTTAACAGTATCATACATATGCCAACGCCAATCATCTTCACCCATATTGCCAAGAGCTGCACTGATTCCGCCTTGTGCTGCCACAGTATGACTTCGAGTCGGGAATACCTTGGTGATACATGCGGTTTTTAGGCCTACTTCAGCAAGACCAAATGTTGCTCTTAATCCGGCGCCACCAGCACCAACTACCACAACATCATAATCATGGTCTATGAATTCATACTCACCCATTAAATAACTCCAAATTAATAACAACCAAAGCAACGATTAGAATAAAAGTTAAAATAAAGTGAGTTATTTTATTCAAACTCAAGCAAAATTCTCTCAGAGAAAATTGATGTATATAATCTTCTATTATCACGTCTAAACCAAGGCTGGAATGGTAAGTTAAGGATAAGCCAAGCAGTATTAACATAATGGAATTGAGTGGATGTCCAATCCAGACTCTTATCTCAATATATTGATAGCTTTCAAACATTACTAAGGAAACTAAAAACCAAGTGCCAAAAAAAATCAAGCAAAGTGCCGTTAATCTTTGCGACCACCAATGCGCTGAAGCACCCTTAACTAGCGAATTATTAAATATAATTTTTATAAAAGATTTATAATTCACTTAATTAGCCAAAAAAATGATGTTAAGAAAATAGTGCTTAGAAGCACTAATCGAGCGGAAAACTCAACTTTATCCTTGTTAAACCCTCGTCCTGTATCCCAATAAAGATGACGAATACCATTACAAAAATGAAGGAAAAAAGCGAAGCTCCAAAGAAAAAGTACCAATTGACCTAACCATGACTTTAAAATCGTCAGAAGAAAATTATACCCGCTCTCATTAAACGCAACAGTTGCTATCCAAGCAATAAAAACTAACATACCTATTGATAATGCCACTCCTGTAGCTCGATGCATTATCGATAAGATCATAGTTATCGGCCAACGATAAATCGTCAAATGAGGTGATAGTGGTCTTGGGCGAGTGGCCATATTTATAGTTTTCTCAATGAAAATAATCGTTTAATTAAAAATCGATACAGCGTCCATTTTTTTCCCAGTCACCATATCTGGCTGGATCTAAACCACCTCTGCCACCGATTTCTTTTTTATTTAATTTATCTGATGGGGGTATATTCTTATTCTGAGGTTGATTTATTTTATTTTTTTTTGAACGTTCTTTAGTATCAATTTCTAGTCTGTTTTCCATGTGATGATTATGCCAGAATAATTAGACCGATGTAGACTATTAACCCATCTAATGTTACAAATGCATACAAGAATATATGAAAAATTTATTTGAAATAATCAATGTAACTGGCGCCGATCGTATTGCCTTTCTTCAGGGACAGTTTACTCAAAATATTGAGCTATTATCCTCTTCAAAGGTTCTTTTTGGTTCTCTATGCAGCCCCAAAGGACGAGTATTTGCTACATGCCAATTATTTGCAACAAAAGAAAATATTCACATCATTTTACCGTCACAAATGACAGACCTCGTCATTCAAAGACTTAATCTATATAAACTCAGAGCTAATGTTTTTCTCGAAAGAAATAATAACACTCAATTATATTGCATTCATCGTCAAGATGATCAATCAACTATTCAGAATAATAAATTTCTAGAGAATTATTTTGTCTGTCATGATCTTAAAAAAACCAATCATATGGAAATTATTATCTATGGAGAAAATCAAAAATCTAAAATGAAGAATTTTGATGCTCATCTGAATAACGAACAGTGGCGAGCAGCAAGAATTGCAAACGGAATTGTTGATATTGTTCCTGAAATTTCAGAAAAATATACACCTCATATGCTAAATCTGGACATGCTGAAAGGAGTAAGTTTCAACAAGGGTTGTTATATAGGGCAGGAGATTGTCGCCAGGACAGAATATATAGGAAAAGTTAAAAGACGTGCTATTTCTTATTCATTATCTACAAAAATAACCTCACGCGATGAGAAATTATTTCTCGATGAAAAATTGGTTGCCATTGATATTCTCTCCATCTCTGGGGAGATAATGATTGCATTAGTGAGCACATCAATTGCTAACGAGAATTTAACCTATGAAGGCGGAGTAGCGTCTCCCATGAGTTGAAAAAATACACTTTAATCAAAATTTTCATGTCGCATATATGGGAACAGCAAAACATCTCTAATAGAAGGTGAATCAGTAAACAGCATGATCAGCCTATCTATTCCAATACCTAAACCAGCTGTCGGTGGTAACCCATATTCAAGTGCTCTAATATAATCATGGTCAAAAGACATGGCCTCTTCATCACCCGCTGCTGCATTTGAAACCTGTTCTAAAAATCTTTGCGACTGATCTTCCGAATCATTTAACTCGGAAAAGCCATTTGCCAATTCCCTGCCTGAGACAAAGAACTCAAATCGATCTGTAATAAATGAGTCATCATCGTTCTTTCTGGATAAGGGTGAGATTTCAGTTGGATAAGCATATATAAAAGTTGGAGAGATTAAATGCTGCTCGCATGTTTTATCAAAAATTTCAGCTTGAATTTTTCCCGGACCATAATTAGCTTGAATTTTAATGCCCATTCTTTCAGCATAAGCTTTCATATAATCTAAATCTCGAATATTCTCACTTTTAATATCTTTATTGTATTTACAAATAACCTCTTCCATCGTAAGACGTTGAAATTTTTTTGAAAAGTCTATGGATTGTTCTTGATAGTTAATTACTAAAGAATTATGAATTACCTCACTAATCCCACGCATTAAATCTTCCACTAATTGCATAAAATCCTCATAATCAGCATATGCACGATAAAGTTCCAACATGGTAAATTCTGGATTATGCTGAGTGGATACGCCTTCATTTCTGAAATTTCGATTAATTTCATAAACTCGCTCAAACCCACCTACCACTAATCTCTTCAAAAATAGTTCTGGCGCTATCCTTAAGTAGAGTTTCATATCTAATGCGTTATGATGTGTCTCAAATGGTTTTGCAACTGCTCCACCCGGAACGCTGTGCATCATTGGTGTTTCAACTTCCATAAAATCCTGAGAATCCAAGAAAGATCTAATGAATGATACAATTTTCGTTCGAGCCAAGAAGACATCACGGCTATCTTTATTCATGATTAAATCAGCGTAACGCTGTCTATATCGAGTTTCTTGATCAGCTAAGCCATGATATTTCTCTGGAAGCGGCCTGAGTGATTTTGTCAATACATTAGCTTGATCTGCGAGAATGGTCAATTCATCAGTATTCGTTTTAAACAAAATTCCAGTAATATTTAAAATATCACCCACATCCCATTTTTTAAAATCTTGATAATGCCCTTCGGGTAAACGATCGCGCTCCATCCTAATTTGAATTTGACCACTGACATCTTGTATCTTAATAAAACTCGCTTTTCCCATGACTCGCTTCACCATCATACGTCCGGAGACTGTCACTTCAATTTGAGCACTTGCAAGACTCTCTTTATCAGATGCATCATGCTTTAGATGCATCTCATGAGCGAAATTTTTTCGACGAAAATGATTTGGAAAAGCATTACCATGCTCTCGCAAAAGGGATAACTTCCTTCTTCTTTCTTTGATTAACTCATTTTCATTATTATTTTTATTTTCCACTTACAATCCCTGCTTTAAACTAGCCTCAATAAATTTATCTAGATCACCGTCCAATACAGCCTGTGTATTACCGGTCTCTATACCCGTTCTTAGATCTTTTATACGACTTTGGTCTAGCACATAAGATCTTATTTGACTTCCCCAGCCAACATCTGCTTTAGAATCTTCAAGCAAAGATGCTTCTGAATTCTTTTTTTGTAACGCCAACTCATAAAGTTTTGCTTTTAATTGTTTCATCGCTGTGGCTTTATTCTTATGCTGAGACCTATCATTTTGACATTGTACTACTACATTAGTCGGTAAGTGTGTAATTCTTACCGCAGATTCTGTTCGATTTACATGTTGACCGCCTGCACCACTTGCACGATAGACATCGATTCTAAGCTCAGATGGATCTATCTCAATCTCAATATTATCATTCACTTCAGGCATGACAAAAACAGAAGCGAAAGAGGTATGTCTTTTATTACCAGAATCAAATGGTGACTTCCTAACAAGCCTATGCACGCCTGTTTCAGTTCTAAGCCAGCCATAGACATACTCGCCAGAAACCTGAATAGTTGCACTTTTAATTCCAGCTACTTCTCCAGCTGAAACCTCAATAATCTCAACTTTATATTCATGAGCTTCCGCCCATCTTAAGTACATTCTTAGTAACATCTCAGCCCAATCTTGAGCTTCTGTACCTCCAGCTCCAGATTGAATGTCAATAAATGCATTAGAAT
The DNA here is from genome assembly GCA_028227395.1 of Woeseiaceae bacterium. Lineage (GTDB taxonomy): Bacteria > Pseudomonadota > Gammaproteobacteria > Steroidobacterales > Woeseiaceae > SP4260. Next base: position 74,423 of record JAOIZZ010000002.1, read on the forward strand.
CATCCATTTCACCATTAAACATTCTGCGAAATTCTAATAAAGCAACTTGCTTTTCTAAATTATCAATTTCAGTCAAAATATCATAAATAGTAGACTGATCTTCTTCTGCAAGCGCCAAAACCATCAACTCTTTAGATTCACTACATAACGATTGCATGGCATCCAATCCATCTACAATCGATTCTAAGGTCGCACGTTCCCTACCTAAAGATTGAGCCCTATCTGGTTTATTCCAGACATCAGGATCTTCAAGCTCTCTTCGAACTTCAGTAAGCCGCTCAGACTTAATCTCATAGTCAAAGATACCCCCTCAGCGAATCTATACGCTCAAGAATATTATTTATTTTTTGTTTTAAGCTATTGATCTCAATCATAATATTAGACTATATAAATCTTCTCTACTAATAATTGAACGGAAGTCTTTCCTCTAAATTCATTTATTTGCAATTTGTAAACTAATTCTATCGCATCTCTTGCTACAATACTGCCCTGATTAAAAGCGATAGCATCGATAAATGTCTCACTTTTTATGGGTTTAACTCTCATCTTAAGATGATTCTCACCAACCACCCGCTGATCTATTAAATAAAATTTTCCATAGAATAAAGGTTCATCAAATCCAGCCCCCCACGGACCATAATCTTTGATCATTTGAGCAAATTCAATCGTGAGTTTTTGATGAGGTATTTGACCGTCAATATATATTGCACCAGTGAAATCAGCCATCGGATAAAGTTTTTTTATATGAGTCGTTGCGTGAATTTTAAATTCCTCAAAGTTATCTTCTTTTATCGTTAGGCCAGCTGCCATCGAGTGGCCGCCATATTTTTCAATTAGATGAGGATTTTCAGTAGCAATTGATTCAAGTAAGTCTCTAATATGTATCCCTGAAATAGATCTTGCTGATCCTTTGAAGGTACCTTGATTTTCTTCAGCAAATGCAATAACTGGTCTATTGCAATGATCTTTTAGCCTTGAAGCAACTAAACCGACCAGGCCTTGATGCCAATTTTTATCATAAATACACAGGCATGATGGTAAATTTTTTGCATTGAATTTTTCAATATATGCATGAGCTTCACGTTGCATTTGTTGCTCGATATTTTGCCGTTTTTTATTTTTTTCAATGAGAGATGCAGCGCATTGCATGGCAACTGAATCATCTTCAGTTATTAGACACTCAATTCCAATTGATATATCTTCCAACCTTCCTGCAGCATTAATTTTTGGCCCCAAAGAAAACCCTAAATCCATACTTGTCAATTTACTATAGTCTTTTCCAGATTGTTTAATGAGGCTTAAAATACCTGGTACACATTGTTTATTTTGAATTCTCTTCAAGCCTTCATTAACTAAAATTCTATTATTAAAATCAAGTTTTACCACATCTGCGACTGTACCTAACGCAACTAAATCGAGATAGCGAGCAGAAATCTTTGCTGCATCAGCTTGTCCTTTGAGTTGTAATTCTCTTCCAAGGCCGGCCATAAGGTAAAAAGCCACTCCAACCCCTGCTAGATTTCTACTAATAAATTTACTATCTTTTAAGTTTGGATTAACTATTACATTAGCATTGGGCAGATCAGGGCCAGGCAAATGATGATCTGTCACCATCACATCAATTCCTAATTGACGAGCTTTATTCACCCCATCAATGCTTGAGATACCATTATCAACAGTAATTAAAAGTTGCGGGTGAGATTTCTTTGCATCTTCAATAATCTTTGATGTCAATCCATAGCCATAATAAAATCTATTGGGCACAATATAGCTGATTTTTTTATAACCATAATCACTCAGACAGCGCATCAACAGTGCTATACTTGTTGCACCATCGACATCGTAATCTCCTACGATAAGAATATTTTTATCCTTATGCTTCAGGAGTAACTGTATTGCCTCATCTAGATTCTCAAGTGAACTGATCGGTGCCAAAGCACTCAGTTTGTAATCGTACTCTTCTTTATTTTCAACGCCTCTTGATGATAAAACTTTGGCTATAATAGGATCAATCTCTCCCAATAAATTTATATCTTTATATTTTCTTTCATATATATTTGGTTTTTTTTGGTTCATTAATAATGTCCAATTTTTTTTACAAAATCCGGTTTACGCCATATTCTATATTTATGGTAAGCGCTTATATCGGCTGTCCACCCATCTCTGAAAATTAAAATTAATCGCTCAGGTTTGTATTTACTCTGATACTGATGAATTGAACTTAAAAAGCCTCTTAAATTGTTGGCATTTGAATTATGAGGATCATTATCATTGGCTGTAACCGCAACAAATGAATTTCGATCTAGATTCAATAAATTTTCTAAATCTGAGTGAAATGGTTTAGTTTCTGACTCAGAGGCATACCAATAACCTTTGAGGATATGATTATTTGAATACAACACAGGTAATTTTTTTGTTACTAAAGAATCGATGTAACCACCACCCCATAACCACAAAGAGTTAAATAGATTACTATCAATAGATTTATTATCATAAATTAACATCTGAATTTCGTTGATTAATTGACCGTATATCTGAGACTGATATCCACTAGGAAAAACTTGATTAATACTTAGATTTAATATCTCAGTAGGCGAATAACTACTCGTTGGAATTGAATGTTTTGATTGTATATAACCCGTAATACCATTAGTCATAAGATCAACTGAATACTCTTTTGCTAAAATTTTATTTATTTCTTTATAAACAAATACCATATCTTTTTTATCTATCAATTTTTTGCTTATTGATTTAACAAGCATTCGATCTAAATGTGCTTGGATAAAAACTGGATCTGCTGAAGCAATCCAGTTCATTGGTTTTTTTTTAGTTTCTCCATAATATCTTAGCGCACCAAAACTATATATTTCTTCAGGTGCATCAAGATAATATAAGATACGATTAATTATATTTTTAGTAGGTTTATTGTACGTAAGATTTGATCTTGCAAGCCAGTTTTGCAGATTAAGATCTATATCAATGCATTCCCCTAGTGCAGGTAATACTATTATGGAGAAAGGATTTTTGACTGATGGCATCATGAGACCAAACATATTATTATCAAATATTATCGCACAAAAAATTAATTATTTTCATAACGCACTAGAAAAGTAAATATTAAATGAAATTCACAAAAGATCAGGGTTCTGAGATTACAATTAGACAAATTGAAGATAATCGAATCAAGATAGGTAATAACTTCATCAATCACTCCTGTATAGTTACCTCAGAAGAAATTCTTGGTGAATGGGATAAAAACAATGCAGATGTTACCACTTACAAGGATCTTGAATTTATTCTAGAAAAGAAACCGGATATATTAATTTTTGGTACTGGTAAAAAGGTGGTCCTGCCTAATCGTAACCTAGTATTTGATCTAGCAAAAAAAAATATAGGGCTAGAAGTTATGACCACTGCAGCAGCTTGCAGAACATTTAATATTTTAATTTCCGAGGACAGAAGTCCAATTGCAATATTGATTTTATAAATTAGTTACTAAGACTTTCCAATAAAACTTAACGGATCTACCGGATCACTGTTGCGTCGTATCTCAAAATATAATCTTGGTAATTTTTCTGGACCAATTCCCATAGTGGCTATCTTTTGACCTTTAACAATCCAATCACCTTCTTTTACAATCAATCCTTCGTTATATCCGTAAGCGCTAAGATACGTATTATCATGCTCTATAATAATTAATTGGCCGTAACCCACCAAACCGTTGCCTGCATAGACAACTCGACCATCAGAGGCAGCATTAATTGCTTGTCCTAGTTTACCACTCAATAAAATTCCACTAAATAATTTAGAGCTTTTAGAGAATTGCCTAATAACTTTACCATTAGTGGGGCTGACCCATTTTAAATTCCTGTTATTGCTGGTGACGCTTGTCCGTTTATTTTTCCTTGTTATCTTTTGTTTGTTTGATTTAGCAACAATTTTTTTTACTTTTGCAAAATCAGTCGGGGCTGTTAGCTTTATTATTTGACCTGGATATATCAAAGCTTTCGATGAAATTTGATTCCAAGCGATCAAATTTTGATAATCTAAACCATAACGCCAAGCAATAACATAAAGAGTTTCGCCAGAACGCACGAAATGACGTTTTTCCGATGATTCTTCCAACTGAATAGAGCTGCAAGATAAAAGAAATAAAGATAGAGTAATAAAAGTGATAATTTTTTTATAATCCATACACATTTTAATTTTTCCTTGTAAAAATAGATTCTAAAAAATTATTACGCATTTACTATAATTGAATTCAGGCTATAAAATTATCAATACATTAAAAATGCGGCTATGAGTAATACTATAGACCAGCCTATTCGCTCTATAAAACTTTCCAAAAATAGAGAAATACGTTCACCAAAAAAAGAAATCATAGCTGCAATTAAAAAAAATCTTGCACCTCTACCTAATAAAGAAAATAAAATAAATCCAATTAAATTAATTCCTGTAATACCAGCCGCAATCGTAAAGATTTTATATGGTATAGGAGAAATTCCTGCTAAGAGAACCGCCCATAGACCCCATTCTTCAAACCAAGCTTTCGAAATTTGAAACGAATGCCAATAATTTGAATCTCTTAACCATAATTCTAATGAATCAAAGATAAAATACCCAATGAAATAACCAAATATACCTCCAAGAACTGAGGCTAAAGTTGTTATCAAAGCATAATACCAAGCTTTCTTTTTATCAGCCAAGCACATAGGTATCAACATTACGTCTGGCGGGATTGGGAAAAATGAAGATTCTGCAAAACTCAAGAAAAACAAATAACGACGTGCCCTTAAGTCAGCTGACCATGATATTACTTTTTTATACAAGTAATTAAAAATATTCATAGCTATATAATTTAATTGATTTAATTTTTTGTAAATAAGCCTCTGTAATCATCCTATTTCCCCTTAACCAATGGAACAAAGCTGACAGAGCCTAAATTTTTAGTCTCATAATGATCATGATTTCGCTTAACAAGAATTAACTCCTGCTCTCTTGGTGGGCCAATCGGAATAATCAAAACTCCACCAATGTTTAATTGCTCTAGAAGATCATTTGGTAACTCAGGTGCTGCAGCGGCAACAATTATACCATCGTAAGGCCCATATTTTTGCCACCCCTTCCAGCCATCGCCATGGCGAAACTGGACATTATATATATTCATATCTCTTAAACGTTGCTTTGTCTTTAGTAATAGACTGCGAATTAGCTCAACCGTATATATTTTCTTAAAAAACGAGGCAAGGATGGCGGTTTGATAACCACATCCAGTGCCAATTTCCAGGACGAAATCACCTTTAACTGAGTCAATAAGAGCCTCTGTCATTTTTGCTACAATGTAAGGCTGACTTATTGTTTGGCCCAATCCAATTGGAAGTGCAGTATCCTCATATGATCTAGATGCAAGCGCCTCATCAACAAATAAATGACGAGGGACATTTCTGATTCGCTCTAATACTAAATTAGACTCAATACCTTGCTCTTTTAATCTTTCGATTAGTCTGTCACGAGTCCGATCAGACGTCATCCCGATGCCTTTATTTTCAGGTATCAGTTTACTCACTCAGTTAGCCATTCAGTCATACCAGATAAGATTTTATGGTTAGTCATGTCTATATGAATAGGAGTAATTGATACTGAATTATTTTCTATGGCATGAAAATCAGTTCCGGGTCCGGCATCATTGCCCTCACCTGGAGGGCCTATTTTATAATCAAAAGTATTTTTTATATCTGATTTCATTACAAATGGTATTGAGCGGTGGCGTGTTCCCAGCCTAGTTGCAACCATTCCATTCAATTCTCGATAATTCTTATCTGGGACATTAATATTTAATATCGTATCAGATGAGAATGGGTGATCGTCAAATTTCTCAACTAATTGCGAAGTTATCTTTGCCGCTACCTCATAGTTATCTATATTTTTTGCGATAGAAGAAACTGCTATTGAGGGTAACCCCAGAGCTCGACCCTCGATTGCGGCCGCAACTGTCCCTGAATACAAAACATCTTCACCTAGATTTGCACCATGATTAATTCCAGAAATAACCATATCAGGCACTTTATCAAGGAAACCAGATAAGCCAAGATAAACCGTATCTGCTGGAGTGCCATTGACACAGTAAATATTCTTAGCAATTTTTTCAATTTGTAATGTTGAACGAAGGGATAATGCACTACTGGAGCCTGAGTGATTTGACTTTGGTGCAAAAATTATAACCTCAGCAATTTCCCTTAAATGAGAAGCGAGGACATTAATACCTTCTGCTAAATATCCATCATCATTGCTTAATAAAATAATCATTATCAAATTTTACATTTTTCAATATCAAGCAGCTATATATTTATCTTTTTTTATATGATTTAAAATAATAATCTTTCTCTAATTTTATTGATACACTTAAATAATAATGAGTAAAAAAAAAGATTACCGTGATGGTCCACCAAAAATAACAAGAGATGAAATCGATTTATTTCGAAATACACTAGATAATACAAAGCCCATAAAAAGCCAAAAAAATCCACCCTTTCGCAAAAAATTAACTGCGAAAGCTTATTTTACTAAAAAAGATAATCAAAATGTACTCACAGAAAGCTTGAATGTCGATATTGATCTTCAGGAAGAAAATAATAGTGATATTTTAAGATTTCATCGCTCCAATATCACTCCAAAGATTATGAAAAAATTATCACGAGGTACATTTAGTGTGCAATCCGAACTTGACCTCCATGGAATGACGTCAAATGAAGCAAGTTTGGCTTTAAAATCATTTATCAGTGAATCAGTTCAAGATGGTTTGACATGCGTTAGAGTAATTCATGGCAAAGGATTGGGCTCAGGACCAAGAGGTCCTGTCATAAAACAACAAGTAAATAGATTGCTTAGAAGATGGGAACAGGTGTTGGCTTTTATATCTGCCCGTCAAGTCGATGGTGGAACCGGCGCAGTTTATGTTTTATTAAAAAAGAGCCAATAGTAAACATGCATTTTATTATTAATTTTGGTCAATAATTATATACATAATCTCATCTTTACCAATTAAACCTAAATCCTTTCTTGCTCTCTCTTCAATAGCTTCAGTGCCTATTTTTAAGTCTCTAATCTCAACCTCTAATGCTTTATTTCTATCTTCAAGAAAAATATTATTTTTAATTTGGGTATCGACACTGTTCTGCAAAACACTCATTTGTTGATAGCCGTCTTCAGAAACCCATATTTTAATTTGCATAAATAAAATCACTATTACGAGTAATAATAGAATCCAACGAACATTCTCCATAACTCAGTACCTATTCATGTTTTTAAAAGAGGGACAGAAAATGCATTCTCCGGGTCATATAAAGCTTCACTACCTAGCATCTCTTCTATTCTTAAGAGTTGATTATATTTTGCCATACGATCAGATCTTGATAAGGATCCAGTTTTAATTTGAGTTGCACTCGAACCTACAGCTATATCTGAAATTGTATGATCTGAGGTCTCTCCAGATCGATGCGAGATAATTGCTGAATAATCAGCAGAAATTGCCATATTTATAGCATCAAATGTCTCGGATAAAGTACCTATCTGATTGGGTTTTATAAGTATAGAATTTGCAATACTTTTTTCTATTCCTGCTTTAAGTATAGAAGTATTTGTTACAAAAAGATCATCGCCCACGAGTTGAATGCGGTCATTCAATTTTTTACTCAGAATCGACCATCCCTCCCAATCCGACTCATCCATTCCATCCTCGATAGTAATAATGGGATAGACATCAGCCAGTTCAGCAAGAAAATCCGAAAAACCTAATGCATCAAATTCTCGTCCTTCAGATTTCAGATGATAGATATCATTAGAAAAAAATTCACTACTTGCAACATCCAAACCTAGGGATATATCTTTACCATGCTCTAAACCGGTTTTCTCTATTGCCTCACAAATTACATCAAGAGCAGCGCGATTTGATTTTAGATCAGGGGCAAATCCTCCTTCATCCCCAACTGCAGTATTTAGTCCCTTTTTTTTCAAGACCGATCTAAGTGAGTGAAATACTTCTACTCCATGCCTTAGTGCTTCTTTGAATGAATCTGCACCTACAGGGATAATCATGAATTCTTGTATATCGACATTATTATCCGCATGCGCCCCTCCATTGATGATATTCATCATTGGCACTGGCATGGTACTTTTTTCGCCAAAATACCTAAATAAAGGAATTTTTTTAGATACAGCAACAGTCTTTGCGTAAGCCATAGAGACTGCAAGTAATGCATTTGCACCTAAATTAGCTTTATTTTCCGAACCATCTAATTGTTTTAATATATCATCAAAATCTTTTTGACTAACCACTTCCATATCAGAAAATTTATCATTAATTACTTCGTTAATATTCTGAACGGCTTTCATTACTCCTCTTCCAAGGTATCTAGATGAATCGCCATCTCGTAACTCAATTGCTTCCCGACTTCCAGTCGAAGCACCCGAGGGAACAGCAGCACGACCAAAACTACCATCATAAAATCTAATCTCAGCTTCTACAGTCGGGTTTCCTCGTGAATCAATAATTTCCCTTCCATGAATATTAGATATTGCCGTCACAATCAAAATCTCCAAAAATTTAAGGTTTATTTCTTACTTAGAAGACCATTCAATCTGATCTTCAATGTAAGCTCTTTTCTTTACTGCATGATCTATAGAAATTAATGTCTCTAATAACTCATTCATTCTATCTAATGGCCAAGAATTAGGCCCATCACTTAACGCTAAATCTGGATTTTCATGAGTTTCAACAAATAATCCTGCAACGCCCACAGCAATTGCAGCTCGTGCTAAAACTGGCACAAATTCTCTACAGCCATCTGAGCTATTTCCTTTGCCTCCAGGCAATTGAACTGAATGAGTGGCATCATAAATTACTGGACAACGAGTATTTCTTAAAATAGGTAAAGATCTCATATCTGACACCAAATTGTTGTAGCCAAACGAAAAGCCTCTTTCACAAACCATGATGTCCTTATTTCCTGTAGAAAGCGCTTTATTTACAACATTTTGCATCTCATTGGGAGATAAAAATTGACCTTTTTTTATATTAACAGGTTTGCCTTGTTTCGCCACATTCAAAATAAAGTTGGTTTGCCTGCACAGGAAAGACGGAGTCTGGAGCACATCTACAACATCAGCAATTTCGTCTAATGGAGAATCATCATGCACATCAGTTATAATTGGAATTCCAATCTGAGATTTAATTTCTGATAAAATTTTTAATCCTTCTTCTAAGCCAGGCCCACGAAATCCATCTCTTGAACTGCGATTTGCTTTGTCGAAGGAAGATTTATAAACGAGTGAAATTCCCAAATTTTTTGTGATTTCTTTTAATTTTCCGGCAGTTGCAATCGCTGACTCTCGACTTTCGATAACACAGTTACCAGCAATTAGGAAAAAAGGAGCGTGATTGCCGATCTCGAAATCAAGAAGTTTCATTTCTAAAGAACCTTATCCAGTGATTTGGTGCATGCTTTTATAAAACTCTTGAATAAGGGATGTCCATCACGAGGATTGGATGTAAATTCGGGATGAAATTGACTTGCAATAAACCATGGATGATCTGGTAATTCAATTACTTCAACTAAATCATCGACAGATATTCCTGAAAAAACTACGCCAGCCCTCTCCATCACATCACGATAATTATTATTAAATTCATACCGATGGCGATGACGCTCATGAATAATTTGTTCACCATAAACAGATTTAATCAAAGATTCATCGTTTAAATTAATTTGCTGTTCACCCAGTCTCATTGTTCCACCCATATCAGACAATTCATCGCGCTCTTCTATATCACCCGAACTTTCTTGCCATTCTGTAATTAATGCAATAACTGGATGAGGTGTTTCCTTATCAAATTCAGTACTTTGGGCATTCTCAAGATTCGCTAAATTTCTAGCCGCCTCAATAATTGCAACTTGCATACCAAGGCAAATTCCCAGATAGGGAATATTATTCTCCCTGGCATACTTCACAGTGGATATTTTCCCTTCAATGCCTCTATCACCAAACCCACCAGGCACCACAATACCATCCATATTTTCTAATAACTCAATCCCTTTATTTTCAATATCTTGAGACTCAATATAGTGAATATTAACCTTAGTTAATGTCTTAATTCCACCGTGTAGAAGTGCCTCTGTGAGAGAAATATACGCATCTCTTAAATCTATATACTTTCCAACCATTGCTATATTAATTTCACTATTTGGATTCTTTTTTGCCTCAACAATTGAATTCCATTCCGATAAATTTGCTACTGGAACATCTAATTTTAGTTGTTCCACAACGATGTTATCTAAACCTTGTAAATGCATCATTTCAGGCAATTTATACAAATCATCCACATCAATAGCAGAAATAACTGCTTTTTCATTTACACTTGTGAATAATGCTATCTTTTGCCTAGAATCCTCAGGAAGAACCTTTTCTGAGCGACATACCAATATATCTGGCTGAATACCTATAGAACGTAATTCCTTGACTGAATGTTGAGTTGGTTTTGTTTTGATTTCAGAAGAAGTTGCGATATAAGGCACTAAAGTTAAATGGATGTAAACTACTTGGTCAGACCCTAATTCAACCCCCATCTGTCGAATTGCCTCCATAAAAGGCAATGATTCTATATCACCAACCGTTCCTCCTATCTCAACCAAACAAACATCAGCATTTCCAGAACCACTAATAACACCTTCTTTAATAGCATCCGTAATATGAGGGATTACTTGTACAGTAGCGCCTAAATAACCTCCTCGACGTTCTTTTGCAATAACAGATTCATAGATTCTACCTGTAGTAAAATTACTATTACGCCCAGTTTCGGTTCTCACGAAACGCTCATAATGACCTAAATCTAAATCAGTCTCCGTCCCATCAGCTGTAACAAAAACCTCACCATGCTGAAAAGGGCTCATTGTCCCAGGATCCACATTTATATAAGGATCTAACTTAATCATACTTATTGATAGGCCACGAGACTCGAGTATGGCACCAAGACAAGCTGAGGTAATGCCTTTACCTAGTGAGGAAACCACTCCTCCTGTAATAAATACATAAGCTGTCATTGCTTAGACAGTGTGACTAAACATTTAATGAGCCCAACATCATAGATAGTCATAAAAAAATTCCATGATTAAGAGCTTCGTTAATTGCAATATTATTTGTTGTAATTTTTTCAATTTTCTTGGATCCGTCGTTTGATTAAAGACGGTTTTAAAAATTACCAGAGGATCTTTACCAAAACAATCTTATTTTAAAATAAAAGAACTAAGGTAGCCCTAGCTTAGGTTTCTGATGCCACTTAAAATTATAACCATGCAGTTTAGAAAATTTTTCCGCAATCCAAAAATCAGCGACACACACTATTTCATCACCAAGCATTAGTATCGGAATTTTATCTCTCATCCATGGAAAGATCTGCTTGTCTTGTAATAATTTTTTTAATTTTCGATTATGATTACTATTAACTGGACGTATATTTTCACCGCCTTCCCTAAAAACAATTAATAAGCCTTGATTGGCTATTTCAATATCAATGCCGAAATTAGTTGACGGTTCTAATGATATAGCTCCCATCCCTGAGCCCAAACTTATATATTCATCATTAGGGTAAATCTTGAGTTTCTTTAAAGTATTATTTATTGCTATTTGTGGTAGCAAATACAGTTGATTTTGATATCGCCTTATATCAACTCCTGACCATGACACAACTGGATTAGAATTTAACCCAGAATTAACAATAGTTTTTGTTATCTCTATTAATTGGTTATAAGGTGGTGATGGTAAGCTCATCTTATCAACGGAATATCTCAATAAATTTCGTTGCCGAGACCCGGATAACTTTCTATATCGATCTAAATCATAACAATCAATTAGGCCAACTCTATCTAAATCAATCTTTGCCAAATCTACCAAATGTAATTTAGATTCGTTTGCTAATTGAGTTACTTTGCTTAAACGTTTATTCAAAGATACCCATCTATCTTCTAATTTAGGGATAATATTATTACGCAGGAAATTTCTGTCTAGATTATTATCTTTATTTGAAGGGTCATCAATCCAATTGAGATTCTCTTTCTCAGCATAATCCCTTAAATATTTCTGATCAACAGATAATAAAGGTCTCACTAACTTACCATTAGAAAAATTTCTAAAATTATTGATACCAGAGAGGCCATGAGGACCACTCCCGCGAAATAAATTAAGTAATAATGTTTCAGTTTGATCATTTAAATGATGTGCCGTTAAGAGCCAATCACCTTCTTTAATAAAATCTCGAAAAATTTTGTACCTAGCATCCCTCATTGAGGCTTCTGCACCTTTCCCAGAATTAAAATCAACATCTACCTTATAGGCAGAAAAATTAATACCTAAGCTGTCAGCGTTAGTATTACAAAATTCACTCCATTCATTGGATTCGTCATTCACTTGATGATTAACATAAAGAGCAATAATGGGGGTATCATCATCAATTGATTTAAGCGCATGAAGTAATACGGTTGAATCCATACCTCCGCTATAAGCAACAATATATCTAGATGGTTTTTGATATTCAATTGCTAATTTTGAGAGTGAATGCTGAAGATGATATTTATCAAACATAGAAAAATTATAAAGAAAATTAATAATAAATATGAGTTTTTAAACTACTTTGTATTATTTTATAATTAATTTTTTTTATATTCTCCATAATCAGCAATACGTGCTTGTCGATTAGAGACCAAGGTATTTTTATCTATAGCTAATAACTCATCTAAAGATTTAAGCATTGAGCTCCTTATGCTGTCAGCCATTTCTTCCACAGATCTATGCGCTCCACCCAAAGGTTCTTGCAGGACTAAATCAATCAATCCATATTCTTTCAAGCTTTTAGCGGTAATTTGCATAGCTTCTGCTGCTTTTTCAGCTAATTCTGCATTTTTCCATAAAATTGAAGCACATCCTTCTGGGGAAATTACCGAGTAAATACTATATTGTAACATTAGTAATTTATCGGCAACTCCTATAGCTAATGCACCCCCAGAACCACCCTCACCTATAACAATTGAGATAATTGGGACAGTTAATTTGGACATTTTGAATAAACTACTAGCAATTGCTTCACTTTGACCGCGCTCTTCTGCGCCTAGCCCAGGATAAGCGCCTGGTGTATCAATAAATGTTATAACTGGAAGATTAAATTTTTCAGCTAATCGCATCAAACGTTGAGCTTTACGATACCCTTCCGGTTTCGGCATTCCATAATTTCTTCTCACACGTTCCTTGGTATCTCGACCTTTTTGGTGCCCAATAAACATAATAGACCTTCCCTCAAATCTACCAACGCCGCCTATTATGGCAAAATCATCAGCATACATTCGATCGCCATGCAGTTCACTAAAATCAGTAAAGAGTAATTCGATATAATCTAAAGAGTATGGACGCATTGGATGTCGAGCAATTTGAGCTATCTGCCAATCAGAAAGACTATTATATATATTTTTAGTGATGGCTTGGCTCTTAGATTTTAATCGAGTTACTTCTAATGATAAACCTTCATCTGATTCATCGGTTATATATTGAAGCTCTTCTAGTTTTGCCTCAATTTCTGCAATTGGTTTTTCAAATTCTAAAAATGTTGAGCTCACTTATTAATCCCCAATAAAATTCTATTTTAATTATACATATTGATTGATAGCAAATTTCAATATTTTAATAACTTAATTTCACACTATTTTTGCCTAACAACATAATCAGCTCATCACGAAGATCTTTGGTAGGAGTAACTAACCATTTTCCACCCAAATCAAGTCTTCCTGAAGCAGCATCATTATTAAATTTTATGGAAATTTCACAATGACCGGCTATTCCTGATTTTAGTAATTTTTGCAATTGAATAAGAGTATTATTACCTTTCTGAGATGATGGTAACTCTATTATTAGATTTTTTGCTAGATTCTCTATCATCGTCTGTATATTAACGATTTTTTCAACATTAACCTGCCATGATGAAGAAAATTCATCAAATCTCAAATTACCATCGATGACTATAATGGTATCTTTTTTCAATAAATCTCTAAATTCTTGAAACTTTTCATTGAATATAGTTGCCTCCATTCTTGCGGTATCATCATCAATTATAATAGAAATGCGATTACCTCGTTTCTTTATATCGGCAATCAAACCAGCGATGGATATTTTCTTTCTAGGTTGCCTGTACTTTTTCTCTCCTGTCGTTTTTTCTGGACGATTCATAGATTGAATGGTCTTTAATGTTCCGCCAGTAAAACAAAATGCATCATCTTTAACTGCATGAAATGGGTGGCCAGACAAATACAGTCCTAAAGCTTCTTTTTCTTTCTTAAGTAACTTTTCTTCCTTCCATTCTAGGGAGTCTTTATAATCATGATCGCTGACTTGAATAGCTGGTGCTAAACCAAACATATCATTTTGACCTGCGGCAGAATTCCTTGCTTCTTGATCGGCGCCTTTTATTGCTGTTGAAAGTTGATTATCCAAATTTTTTCGTGACTCATTGAATTCATCTAATGCTCCACATTTTATTAATGACTCAAGCACACGTCGGCTAATTTTTTCCGTACCCAGTCTTTTGCAAAATTCATCAAGATTTTCATAATTTCCATGATTATCTCTCTCAGTAATTATTGACTCCACCGTCGATTTTCCTACTCCTTTAATTGCACCAAGGCCATAAAGAATCTGTTGTTTACTTAAAACCTTAAATTCATAAAGAGAATGATTGATTGATGGCGGTAATAAATTAATATCATAATTAAAACAATCATCTTTAATCATTATCAAGCGATCAGTATTGTCCATTTCCGTGGTCATTACAGCAGCCAAAAATGGAGCTGTATAATGAGTCTTTAAATAAGCAGTTTGATATGAAATTAGTGCATATGCCGCTGAATGCGACTTGTTAAAACCGTATCCTGCAAATTTCTCCATTAAATCAAATATTCGTTCAGCTATTCGCTGAGACACCCCCCTTTCAATGGAGCCTTTAAGAAAACTTTCACGTTGAACTGCCATTTCTTCTGCTTTTTTCTTACCCATCGCTCGTCTCAAAAGATCCGCACTACCGAGTGAGTACCCAGCTAGAACTTGGGCAATTTGCATTACTTGCTCTTGATACAAAATAACCCCATAAGTAGGCTTAAGTATCTCTTCAATATCAGGGTGCAAATAGTCAATATTCATTTTATCCAAATCATGCTTGCGATTAATAAAATCATCGACCATGCCTGATTGAAGTGGTCCTGGTCTAAATAAAGCCACTAGAGCAACCAAATCATCAAACTGATCTGGTTGCATTCTTTTAATCAAATCTCTCATACCTGGTGATTCAAGTTGAAATATAGCAGTGGTATTACAAGTCCTCAAAAGTTCAAATGTTTTTGAGTCTTTCATTGGTATTTTATCTATATCTATCTGACTAACATTAGATTTACTAGCGATTCGAATCGTTAAATCAATAATAGTGAGCGTTCTTAATCCTAGAAAATCAAATTTTACTAGTCCAGCCGCTTCTACGTCGTCTTTGTCAAACTGTGTAACTACATTTACTTTGCCTTCCTCACAATATAAAGGCGTAAAATCAGTTAATTTATCAGGAGCAATAACCACACCACCTGCATGCTTTCCTGCATTTCTTACTAACCCCTCAAGCGATTTTGCAAGATTTATAATAGCTTCAACTTCCTCATCTTCACTATACATTCTTCGTAATTCATCATCTTGCTCTAATGCTTTATTGAGCGTCATACCTACTTCAAATGGAACTTGCTTTGCAATTCTATCCACAAAACCATAAGGCTGATCCAAAACTCTGCCAACATCTCTTATCACAGCTCTAGCAGCCATTGTTCCGTAGGTAATAATTTGTGAAACTCTTTCTCGACCGTATTTATCTGAAACATAATCAATCACTCGATCACGACCGTCCATACAAAAATCTATATCAAAATCAGGCATTGATACTCGCTCTGGATTTAGAAATCTTTCGAATAACAAATCATGCTCCAATGGATCAACATTTGTAATACCTAATACATAGGCAACTAAAGAGCCTGCTCCGGAACCTCTGCCAGGTCCTACTGGTATGTTATTTTTCTTTGCCCAATCAATGAAATCAGAAACTATTAAAAAGTAACTGGAGAATCCCATATTATTTATTACGTCCAACTCTTCTTTAAGACGTGATTGATAAATTAATGGATCAATCTGATTATCACTTCGAGAGTCTTTTAGTTTTAGAGTTAAGCCTCTTTCAGATTCTTTAAGCAAATAGGAGTCTGTTGTTTGTTCTTTCGGTACAGGAAAAATCGGTAAAAAGGATTCGCCTAACCTAAGATGTAAGTTACATCTTTTGGCAATCTCAGTAGTATTTTTCAATGACTCTGGAATATCTCTGAATAAATCATGCATTTCTTTGGCATTTTTTAAGTATTGTTGATCACTGTACAATTTTGGTCTATTTGAGTCAGATAGAATTAACCCTTCATTTATGCATACTCTAGCCTCATGCGATGAGTAATCGTCAGAATTCAGGAATCTTACGTCATTTGTCGCAACCGTTGGAACCGAATTATCATGTGCTAAAAGGAGTGCTTGTTGAATATAATTCTCCTCAAATTGACGGTTAGTGCGAATAAGTTCTATATAAAAACGATCTTCAAACAAACCAAGCCAAGAATCTAATTGCCTAGAAGCAAGATCATGATGCTCATTTACCAAACTTCGACCAATATCACCTTTAAGTCCAGCTGAAAGTGCGATCAAACCTTTACAATTATTCTTAGAAAGCCATGATTTATGCAGACGAGGGCCAAATCTTGTTTGCCCGTCTAACCATGCACGAGTAATTAATTTAGTAAGATTTTGATAGCCATTATTATCAGCGCACAGTAATGTGATACGATCACACCTTGTCTCATCATCTTCATCCGCGAGAAAAATATCTGCCCCAATTATCGGCTTTATGCCAAACTCAAGAGCTTTGCGATAAAATTTAACCATACCAAATACATTATTCTGGTCAGTCAATGTTATTGCCGGCATATTATTTGAGGTACACTCTTCCATTAGTTTAGGTATTCGAATCGTACTATCTACAATCGAATACTGACTATGAAGATTTAAATGTATAAAATTATTTGTCATTATGATGAATAAATTAAGTCAAAAAATTTGTCGCAAGAGTTGAATTTAATATTAATTAGCTTTTATAAACTAAACCAGTTAATTCTTTTCTAAGATGATGTTTTCACATAAGGGCCTAAAACTCATTCGATGTTGTGAAGATGGCCCATTATTTTTAATACGTTCGAGGTGTTCTTTTGTGCCATAGCCTTTGTGCTTTGAAAAATTATAGCCAGGATAAAATGAGTCTAAATTAGACATTAACGCATCTCTATATACTTTTGCGATAATAGATGCCGCACTAATCTCCTCAACTTTACTATCCCCTCCAATAATAGCTTCGCCAGGTATGACTTTATTATAAAAATTCAAATTAGGTAAAATATTACCATCTATTCTGAGTAAATTCGGTAAATAAGCTAAGCCTAAAATTGAACGGCGCATAGCTAACATCGTTGCTCTTAAGATATTAAGGTTATCAATCTCATTAACATCAGAATAAGCTATCGACCAAGATAGAGCTTGAGTGAGAATTTGCTTAGATAAATGATTTCTTTTTTTTTCACTAATTTTTTTGGAATCATTCAAACCATCAAATGAATAATTACTAGGAAGAATAACTGCCGCTGCCACAACGGGGCCTGCTAAAGTACCTCGCCCAACTTCATCAACTCCTGCGACAAATTCGTATTGATGAATATTTATAGTAATTCTAATACCTCTAATGCTGCTAACTTATCTGTGTCAAGATTCAACTTTGATCTCAACGACATAAAATCATCTGCAATCATCTCTTTGTAATTTGAATTCTCCAAGTATTCACAAATAGCTTTATTTAGATTTTCGACAGATGCCTCATTTTGAATATATTCAGGAATAATTTTTTTATTTAAAAGTATGTTTGGAAGCGTAAAAGAATCTATTTTAATCAATTTATTTAAAATAAAATAACTTAACATAGATACTTTATAAGCAGCTATAGTCGGTCTACATAATAATGCAGATTCGAGTGCCGCGGTACCTGAGGCCAATAGCACTAAATTCGAAGCTACAATCATTTCATGTGAATAACCTCTTATCAATGTAAAACTATCTCGTATATTATTATCAATAAGAACTTTTTCAAATTGATTGAAAATTGCGAGAGATGGCATAGGAGATACAAAAGAAATGTCCTTGTACCGATCAATTAATAACTTAGCTACACCAGCAAAGATTGGACCAAGATTTTCTATTTCACTAGAACGACTGCCAGGTAATATCGCTATAATAGTCCCTGATGAGAGATTAAATTCATTCCTTACAGCACTACTTTCCAAATCATAAGGTAATGTATTAGCTGCCGGATGACCGACAAATACAGCTGGTATTTTATGCTTTTTGTACAAATCAGGTTCAAATGGAAGCAGGCATAGTACTTTATCAGCACATCTGCGAATTTTTTTTATTCGATTTGGTCGCCAAGCCCAAATAGAAGGGCTAACATAATGAACTGTAGTAATACTATTTGATCGTAATTTTTCTTCTAGTGTAAGATTAAAATCCGGCGAATCAATTCCGATAAATACATCTGGTGGACGCTGTAACCAATTTTTTAAAATCCGTTTGCGAAGCGATATCAAATGGGGCAATCTTTTGATGGGTTCTATAATTCCCATTACCGATAATTCACTCGATGTTGCCCAAGATTTACCGCCAATTTCTTCCATTTTTGGCCCGAAAATACCCTCAAAGTTAGCATCAGGATGAATTTTTAGTATTTCTCGCATGAGACCTGACCCCAAAGAATCTCCCGAAGCCTCACCAGCCACTAATCCAATACGCATAAATTATCTAATAATTCCTCGATCAGAGGCTAATTTTATTGATTCAAGGAATAACTCTAATTCTTTTTGATCTTGGGTTAATTTTTCAATCTCATGCAATGACTCAGATAGCTTCAAGTCCTTACGATAAAGAATACGATATGCATTTTTAATATTTGTGATTTGTCCAGCCTTATAACCCCTTCTTTTGAGTCCTTCTGTATTAACACCTCTTGGTCTAATTGGTTGTCCTTCTGCCATCACATATGCCGGTATATCTTTTGTGGTTAGTGTATTCATCCCAATAAAGCTATGCGCTCCAATTCGAGTAAATTGATGCGCACCAGTAAAGCCGGCAAATATCGCCCAATCACCAACATATACATGGCCAGCTAAAGTCGCATTATTAGCAAAAATAGCATTACTTCCAACAATACAATCATGCGCAATATGCACATAAGCCATAATCCAATTATTATCACCTATAACTGTTTTTCCTTTATCTTGAGATGTTCCTCTATTTATTGTGCAATATTCTCTAATGGTATTTCCATCACCGATAATCAGTGAAGTTTTCTCATTATTATATTTTTTATCTTGAGGGTCACCACCAATTGAGGCAAAAGAGTAAATATGATTTTTTTTGCCAATTGTTGTTGAGCCATTTATAACCACATGACTATCAATTACAGTCCCTTCTCCGATGACAACATCATCATTGATTACTGTATAAGGACCAATTTTTACATCTGCAGCTATTACGGCAGATTCAGAAATAATTGCAGTTTTATGAATCATTAGAACTAAATATTTGGAGCGCACATGATTTTAGCATTCACGGAAATCTCATCATTGACATACGCATTACACGAATATCGCCACATTCCTCGAATAATACGGTCTACATCGACTGTTATAGTCAGTTGATCTCCCGCTAATACAGGAAAACGAAAACGCGCTTGCTCAACTGAAACAAGATAATAAATTGGCTTAGGTTTGATATCACCGACTGTTAAATGCCCAAGTATTCCTCCCGCTTGAGCCATTGCCTCAATAATAATCACACCCGGCATAATTGGTTTTTCTGGAAAGTGACCTTGAAAAAATGGTTCATTGATTGATACATTTTTTATTGCTGTAATTGATTTACCAAGCTCGTAGTCAATAACTCTATCTATATACAAAAATGGATAACGATGCGGAAGAAGCTCCATTATCTGAGTGACATCTAAGATCTTATTTTTTTTATTCATCCAATTACTCGTTGTATACTATGATTATTATGTAACCTTATAAACGACGTATTTTAGCAACTAATTTTTTCCAAACCTTATCTTCATCAGCCGCAAAAGACCCAGAATAAACACCTGACTTCTTAATACTTTTTGTAACAACAGAGCCGCCATTTATTCTCACATCGTCACAAATTTCAATATGTCCAACTAAACCTACTTGACCAGCAATCATACATCGTTTACCAATAATTGCACTGCCGGCAATGGCTGCAGAAGCCGCAATTGCAGTGTGTTCGCCTATACATACATTATGTCCAATTTGAATTTGGTTATCTAGTCGAACCCCATCATGAATCTCAGTATCATCAAGTGAGCCCCGATCAATTGTTGTGTTAGAGCCAATTTCAACATTATTTCCAATCTTAACACCGCCTATCTGATGTATTTTTAACCACCCTTTTTCCGTCTTAATATTACCAAAACCATCAGAACCAATGACTGCCCCAGGGTGAATCATAGTTTTTATTCCAATTGCTACTTTATTAACTACCGTGACATTAGCTATCAATCTGGAATTACTTCCAATCTTTATATGCCCATCAATGATACACCCCGGCCCTATAAATACATTTTCACCAATTTCTACTCCATCACCAATAAAACAAAGCGCACCAACAAATGCTGAATTTGGTATTATTGCTTTTTCTGAGATTGAAGCACTAGCATCAATGTTCGGCTCAAAAGTTGGTAGCGGATTAAGTAAAGCTACTATTTTAGAAAAAATTATATATGGATCATCAGCTAATAAAGCATCAACCGGACAATACTTTAGATCAGATGGTTTTATGACAACGGCTGATGCTGCTGTTGACTCTAACTGCTTAAGATAAAATACATTCGAATAGAAGGATAAATCGCCCTGCTTAGCTGAGATTAATGTAGAAGAAAATGAAATTCTTGTTTTTGGATCGCCAACAAGATCACAACCAAATTTTACCGCTAACTCCCCTAAACTAAAATCCAATACATTCCCCTTGAAAGATAAAGCATGTATAAAACGATTTTAAGTATTAAAACCTAGTTTGCAACATCCTGAGGGTCATTCTGCAATGACTCTAATATCAAACCAGTAATATTCATATTTTCACTTGCGTAAATAACTCCATCGGCAAATACCATGTCATATTCATTTGATTGTGCAAAAACATTTACAGCATCTAGAATTGATCTTTGGAGTTTTCCTAGCTCTTCATTTCTTCTGAGATTTACGTCCTCTTCAAGTTCTGTACCTAAGCGATTTACCTCACGCTGAAGTTCTCTAAATTCTTTCTCAGCATTTGCTCTTTCTGATGCGCCCATTACGGCAGCATCTTTTTGTAATTTTGCCGCTAATTCTTCTAGTTCTTTTGATTTAGCTATTGCTTCTCTCTGTCTAGGTTGAAATTCTCCAGCTAATGATTCCATTACAAACCTAAATTGTGGAGAACTTTCAACCAGTGCCTGGAAATTGACGACACCAATTTTTTGCTCTTGCGCTGATAGTGAAACCACAAAAAATAAACTAGCTATTATTGAAATACAAATGTGTTTAATCAAAATATTCAAAAAATTCATATACCCTTCCAATTATTAAAAAGACTGTCCAATTGAGAATTGAAATCTTTCAATCTCATCCTTATAAAATCTATCCGTACCCTCATATCGATTAAGTGGGTATGCATAGCTAAATCTAAATAACCCCATTGGTGCCATCCATTGTACCGCAATACCAACAGATCTTTTTAGCTCACCAAATGATGTTGTATATTCTACTGGATCTCCTTTCTTGTCAAAGAAAACCACCTCGCCCGTATTGAATACGTTTCCAATATCATAAAATATACTCGCTCTAGCTTGGCTTGAAAACTTTTCAGGCATAGGGATTATAAGCTCTAGTTGACTTGCAACTAGTACGTTTCCGCCATATGGCCTACCATTTGTGTCCTTTGGTCCAAGATATGACTCCTTGAATCCACGAGTAGATTTAGGGCCACCACTATGAAACTGCTTAAAAGGTGGAAGTGCTGTCGTATCGCCTAGAGCTTTACCGTAACCTAATTGCGCATTCCACAAAAATATCCAACGTCCATAGACGGGCTGATAAGTCGTAAAGTTATATCTTGTAGTCCAATACTCAACATTACTTCCCGGCGTCGTAAGAGTTGCAAAGAGTTGATGTTTAGTTCCTTTATCTGGGAAGATTGTTCTATTTCTGCTGTCATAATTCCAGCCAGCCATTATTTCTAGATTTCCAAATTTAGTACCTATAAATCCATTTCCGGCATCATACGACTTACCATTACCGGTTACCCAATCTATTGCTTGTTGCGTGCTATATCTAGAAGACAACATCTCCACTTGCTGAAGATTTAATCCTAAGCTAACCGTTTGATATTCACCTAAAGGATAACCATAATCAATTGTAGCGCCACCACTAGTAGTAGATAAAGCGGAGGCTGCGGATGTAAATTGCTTGTAATCCCTATAATTAAGAGATGCGGTTCTTCTTATACCATTCATGGTTGTGAAATAATCTGTATGCGAAGCACTAACTTGTTTGGAGTATTTACTCGAATTGGCATTTAATGCGACTCTTTCACCCGTTCCTAAGAAATTTGTATGAGTGATACTACCGTTGATATTAAGTTTAAAAAATTCAGAATAACCTACCCCACCACTAAACTGACCTGGCATTCGATATTTAAGATCGAAGTCCACATCAACCAAATCGGGACTCCCAATTACGGGGTTGCTTTCAAATTCAACTTCTTCAATAAAAGGCAATCTTTGCAACCTAATCTTAGAGCGATCAATCAGAATATTAGATACAAAAGCCCCTTCAATTTGACGAACCTCTCTTCGAAAAACCTCATCATCCACCTCTTTGATTCCATTAAAATTTATACGCCTGACATAGACTCGACTTCCCGGATCAATATAAAATGTAACAGCAACTTCTTTTGCCTCATAATCTAATTCAGGAACAGGCTCAATTTTTGCATTAGCATAACCGTCTTCACCTAATCTAAATGACATTAATTCAGCTGTACTAGTTAATGTTTGTAAATTAAACATGTCACCAGATTTTGAAATAACATATCTTTCCAGATCTTCATCAGGGATAACATTGTTTCCTACTAGCTTTATATTTGAAATATTGTAACGTTCGCCCTCATGAACCACTATAGTAACGAACATATCTTTTTTATTTGGAGATATAGCTACTTGGGTTGATTCCACTCTAAAATCGGCATAACCTCGATCCATATAAAAAGACCTTAGCTTTTCAAGATCGCCGGTAATTGCCTCTTTTGAGTACCTATCATCAGATCTTATCCATGATAACCAATTGGCCGTATCTAATTCAAAATCTTCACGAATATCAGTTTCACCAAAAGAGTCATTACCAATAATATTCACTTGACGTATTTTTGCTCGATCCCCTTCTTTAACATCTATACTAATTCGGACCGTATTATTTGGTCGATCTTCGACATCAGCCTTAATTCTGACTCCATATTTACCTCGATCATAATACTGCTCTCTTAAAAAACCCGTAACATTATCGAGTACGGAACGATCAAATGTCCTCCCTCGAGACATACCGACATTTCGTAATGAAGTCATTAAATCTTCGGTTTTGATATCTTTATTACCTTCTATAGTAAACGCTTCTATGGAAGGCCTCTCTTTTACCTCGATTATTAATATCGTCCCTTCTCTTTTCATTGAGATGTCATCGAATAGCGCTTCACTATAAAGAGATCTTATTGCTTCTTGAATTCTAATTTCATCAACAGTATCACCAACATTTATTGGTAAATAATTAAACACAGTTCCCTCAGAGATTCGCCTCAGACCCTCAACTCTCATATCACTGATCTTGAAAGTTTCAGCACGAGATTGATCCACCATAAAAACAAATGACAAACAAACCAAGATAATTGATTTAAATATTAAATTATTATTCATTAATTTCATTTTTTTATATTTACAAACAAACTATTTAATTAAACAAATCATTGTAAAAAGCGATTCCCATTAGTAAAAACAAAATCATGATACCAAATTGGTGCCCAAGTAACTGAAATCTTATTGATAAAGGGCTTCCTTTTATCCACTCTAAAGTTTGATAAACAATTTGCCCACCATCGAGCATCGGGATAGGCATTAAATTAATAACACCGAGACTAATGCTAATCAAAGCTAAAAATTTTAAAAATTGATTCAAACCCGCATCTGCAGATATTCCTGCATACTTTGCGATACTAAAAGGACCACTTATATTTTTAGATGAAACATCTCCAGTTAACATTTTAGTAAACATAATGACGGTAAAACTAACAGATGCCCATGTCTCTTTTATTGATTCTGCAAAAGCATCAGTCGGATCTAATCTATTAAGATACCAAAAATTCTCATAATTACCACCCGCCGCAACCCCTAAAATACCCTTTGGATCAGTCTCATCTGTTTGACCCAGTCGAATATCCATAACATAGTCAAAATTATCTCTCATATACCTCATAGAAACTAACTGTCTAGGCTTACTTTCAATGATAGCTCTTAGCTCCAAAAATGATTTTACTTTTTGGTCGTCGATAGAGATTATCCGATCATTCTTTAATAATCCGCCTTTATCTGCAGCGCCCCCTGGTAAAACTTCACCTATTACAGCTGGAGGTTGCCAAGGATAGAATCCCAATCCTTTAAATAACTCACCAGGTACCGTTAGAGATGAGCTATCTCCTTGAACAATCATATTAATAATTTTATTGGATTTTTCTTGAGTTTCTATTTGAAAATTAATTTCTTGCTTTTTAGTTACTGTCATTAAAATTTCTGAGATTGCATCTTCCCAATCATTAATAATTTGACCTTCAATCTTCAAAATACGATCACCGTAATTCAGTCCTGCCTCAGCAGCATATGAATTATTCTCAACTTCACCAATGACTGGTTTTATAGTCATAATTCCATTCGAAAAAATAACAAAATAAGCAAAAATCGCAAATAGAAAGTTAAATACAGGTCCAGCTAATAAAACTGCTACCCTTGATCTTATTGGTCTCTGATCGAAAGCTCGACCTTCATCTTTAGGGTCAATAGAACCATTGCGACCATCAAGGAATTGAACATAACCACCCAAGGGAATCATTGATAAGCAATACTCAGTTTGATCTTTTCCTACTTTTTTAGAATAAATCGATTTACCAAAACCAACTGAAAATTTTAAAACTTTCATACCGCAGTAACGACCAATAATATAATGACCAAATTCATGAATTGTAACCAAAAGACCTACGGCAAAAATAAAAGCTAGAATACTAGTAAGTATCATAATTTATATACCTTTTTACCAAAAATAAACATTCAGCTTAAAATGAGAATCAAGCCAAGAGCGAATAATGGTGCTGATGAGACAATACTGTCTAGTCTATCCAGCACACCACCATGTCCAGGGAAAAAATTACCAGTATCTTTAGTTCCTGAACTTCTTTTGAACATACTAATTGCGAGATCACCTATGACAGATAATAAGCTCAATGAGATTACAAAAGGTATCAAAACTAGGTTATCGAGATCAAAATATACCGATAAAAATAAAGTAAAAATAATAACTAAGCACAATCCACCAATGAGTCCTTCCCAAGTTTTATTCGGACTGATATGAATGGCAAGTTTTAATTGACCGAAACTTTTTCCAGCAAAATACGCACCACAATCCATCAACCAGATAAAACATAAGAAGCCTAAGAAATAATCTCTTCCCCAATTTATAAATATCCAGTCCATCGCAAAATACCCTGAAGCCAAAATAATTAATCCTATTATCCAGCCAATCGAGCTGGGGATATGCATAGGGTAATAAAATAAACTCAAAAAAAGCAGCATCCAGAAAATAACTGAAAAAATAAATAAAAATTTAAAATCTATGATACCTAAGTCTATAAAATGAATGCCAAATATCACCGAAATTAAGGTTATTAGAAAAACGACCCTGAGGTTTATATTATCTTGATCTATAAGATTTGCCCATTCCCATCCAGCAATAATAAAAATTATAAAAAATAATGCCCTAGTTATCTCATGAGGCATAAAATATAGAATACTTAATAGAACTATAAGCCCAACAATACCAGTTATCGCTCTTTCCTTTAGCATAAATGAGTCCTATAACTATACATTTTTTCCATATCGCCTTTTTCTTTGAGCATAAAAATCTAATGCTAGCTGTAAATCATCGCTAACAAAGTCAGGCCACAAAGTGTCACAAAAATATAGCTCTGTATATGCAATATTCCATAATAGAAAGTTTGATATTCTCCGTTCCCCACCTGTTCGAATTAACAAATCAGGATCAGGGTTTGCACCCAATTGCATATATGATGAGAATTGCTTCTCATCAACATCAATTTGATTTAATTCATTGCTTTCAATTTTATCTTGAATTAATTTTGCTGCATTAACTATATCCCATCTCCCTCCATAAGCCATTGCAATGGTTAAATTTAGACCTTGATTATTTTTTGTTAATAATTCGGCTTTATCAATCTTATTAATTAATGATTTTTTTAAATTAGACCTATCTCCTATAAATCTAATTTTTACATTATTATTGTTAAGATCTTTTATTTCAGAGTCGAGAGTCTCTATGAAAAGCGCCATCAATAGGTTAACTTCTTTAAGTGGGCGACCCCAATTCTCAGAACTAAATGCATACAATGTGAGAAACTCTATCCCTAGCGAACCAATAACACGGACAATATCTCGAGCGGTTATGGCGCCTCTTTTGTGACCAAATTTTCTACTCTCGTTATGATTTTTGGCCCATCTACCATTTCCATCCATGATTATTGCAATGTGATTAGGTTTCATGTTCCTAGGCCTTGATAATCAATTAAACAACCATTAGTTCTTTTTCTTTAACCGCGATTATTTGATCTATTTCCTCTACATGTTGATTGGTTAATTCTTGAATCTCTTCTTGCCCTTTTCTTTCTTCATCCTCACCAATCATTTTTTCTTTGAGCAATTCTTTGATATCACCCAGTGAATCTCTTCTAACATTTCTTACAGCAATCTTTGATTGCTCACCTTCTTGCCTTACAACACGAATCATGTCCTTTCTTCGGTCTTCAGTTAGAGGGGGTAAAGGAATTCTAATGATTATTCCAGCCGTGACTGGATTTAGCCCTAAATTTGAATTCATTATTGCTTTTTCAATCGGCTGTATCATGTCTTTCTCCCAAGGTGTGATTTTGAGAGTACGGGAATCCTCTATACTGACATTTGCTACTTGATTTAAAGCAGATTGGCTTCCGTAATAATCAACAAATATCTGATCCAATAGACTGGTATTTGCTCGTCCAGTTCTTATTTTTGTTAAATTTTGCTGCAATGCCATTGTGCTTTTCTTCATTCTATCTGCAGCGTCTTTTTTGATCTCATTAATCACTTTATATTCTCCGATTTACTCCTAAGTCCCTACTGAAGTTCCAACTGATGCATCTGTCATCGCTGCAACTAAGGTGTTTGGTTTTAGCAAATTAAACACTCTGAGTGATAAATCATTATCTCTGCACATCACGATTGCCGTGGCATCCATAACATTAAGCTTATTTGATAAAATTTTGTCAAAAGATATGTGCTTGTATAATTTTGCCTTATTATTGTTTTTCGGATCAGAATCATAAACACCATCAACCATTGTCGCCTTCAGCAATACTTCTGCACCTATCTCAATAGCTCTAAGACTTGCAGCTGAATCTGTCGTAAAAAATGGGTTACCTGTACCTGCTGCAAGAATAACTATTCGGTTTTTTTCTAAATGCCTTACAGCTCTTCTTCGTATATAGTCTTCGCAAACTTCATGAATTTTGATAGCAGACATCACTCTTGCGTTTACCTGCATTGATTCAAGAGCATCTTGTATTGCTAATGCATTCATCACAGTTGCTAGCATTCCCATATAATCGCCAGTCACTCGATCCATTCCTGCGCCAGCAAGACCGGCACCACGAAAAATATTCCCACCGCCTATTACTACGGCAATTTCGATACCAAGTTTCTTTACTTGAATTAATTCATTCGCAATACGTTTAATTACCGTGGGGTCTATTCCATAATCAAGATCGCCCATTAGGGCTTCACCACTTAATTTAACTAGTATGCGCTTATAGAGAGGAGATGATGTTTTCATTGGAAAAATCCTTCTTTTTTATACAAGAATACCTTAATAATTAGATATTAGCCTATTAATAAAATTAAAAAGAATTCAATTGAGGCGTTCCCTTATAAATGAGTAAGTTAGATTAAGAAGCACTATCTTTTATTTGCTTCATGACCTCATCAGCGAAATTTTCTTCTTTTTTCTCAATACCTTCGCCGACCTCATAACGAATAAACTTAGTTACATCAGCGTTAGAATTTTTTAATAATTCCCCAACAGAGATATCAGGATCCTTAATAAATGATTGGCCTAATAACGTTATTTCTTTAATAAATTTAGACATTTTGCCTTGAATCATTTTTTCTATTATTTCAGGTGGCTTACCAGAGGACTGCGCTTGCTCATTGTAAATCTTCTTCTCTCTCTCTATTAATTCATTCGGTATACCATTTTGATCAATACATATTGGATTTGATGCAGCGATATGCATAGCCAAATCCTTAGCCAACTCTTTGTCACCGCCCGATAAACTTACGATAGTTCCTATTCTGGAGCCATGCGAATAACACCCAAGGTTTTCTGCGTCACTAATTTTACCAAAACGACGTAAAGAGATTTTCTCACCAACTTTAGTAACGAGTTCAGTGCGAGCCTCTTCAACTGTTTGATTATTTGACAAAATACTGTCGCTCAATTGTTTTATATCTTTAATGTCAGTATCTAATAATAGATTTGCTATAGAGTCAGAAAAATTGATGAAATTTTCATCTTTAGCTACGAAATCAGTTTCAGAATTAATTTCGATTATTACCGCCATGAACGCATTGCTTTTGATAACAATTCTTCCATCTGCAGCAACTCGAGATGCTTTCTTTTCCGCCTTAGCTTGTCCGGAAGTTCTAAGTAAATCTATAGCTGCGTCGATATCGCCATCAACCTCAACCAAAGCTTTCTTGCACTCCATCATTCCGGCGCCAGTTCTATCACGAAGTTCTTTCACCAAAGATGCTGTTATAGACATATTATTTACCTTAAATAGTTTTTTTATAGAATAATAAAAATATTTATTTTTTTGTGACTTTCTTCTTAGCTACTTTCTTCTTAGCTACTTTCTTCTTAGCTACTTTCTTCTTAGCTACTTTCTTCTTAGCTACTTTCTTCTTAGCTACTTTCTTCTTTGTCGTCTCTTTTATAGGTTTTTCCTCAGATATTTCTTCTGATGACTTTATTTCAGATGCAATATCTTTTTTATCAACTGAAATAGACTCATCTAACTTTGGCTCTCCATCCACTTCAAGAGGCTTAGATGTTTTTGATTTTTTATTCACAGAGGTTATTTTTACTTTTTTACTTGTTATTTTGCCTGGTATTTTATTCTTCCTTACACTCTGTTTGGTAGGTTTTCCATCTTCATCCAACTCTATAAATTCATCATCACTCAAAGCGACTTCAGGAAGGGAGGCCTTCCCATCTAATACCGCATCCGCCATATATGAAGCATATAAAGAAACAGCTCTTATAGCATCATCATTTCCTGGAATTACGTAATCAACAAGATCAGGAGAACAATTAGAATCAACAATACCAACGACAGGAATACCTAGTTTTTTTGCTTCGCGAATAGCTATTTCCTCTTGCCCGACATCCACCACAAAAAGTGCATCTGGAATGGATCCCATGTCTTTTATTCCACCAAGACTTTTTTCTAATTTTTCAGATTCCCTGGTTAAACCTAAAATCTCTTTCTTATTTAGCCCGACAAAGCCGCCCTCTTCTGTCATTTTATCTAAATTCTTTAACCTCTTTACCGATTGACGAATCGTCTTATAATTGGTTAGCATGCCACCAAGCCATCGATGATTCACATAAGGCATTTCACAGCGCTCCGCTTCAGATTTAACTGTTTCTCTTGCAGCACGTTTAGTGCCAACAAATAAAACCTTTCCGCCATCTGAGATAATAGCTTTGATAAATGCATAAGCATCTCTAGCCATTGGCAAACTTTTTTCTAAATTAATTATGTGAATTTTATTTCTAGAACCAAAGATATAAGGTGCCATCTTAGGATCCCAATAACGAGTTTGATGTCCAAAATGAACGCCCGCTTCAAGCATTTCACGCATAGTAATATCTTTCATTTTATTCTCCGGGTTATGCCTCCGTTTACCCCATTATGCAACTCAGTTCTTACTTAAGCACCCAGCATTATGTGACGATAAACGTGTGGATTATTTGCCTCAAGGGCGGGCGCTTTATAACATATCCATAAAATTCGAACAATATTTATAATAAATAAAAATATATTACAAATTGGAAAAATAAAAAAATTTTAACGATATCTAAACCCTTACCAGTTAAACTATGGTTTAGAAAGATAATAAAGAGAATTATTTTAAGATGACAATCACAATTAAAACTTTAGAAGAACAAGAAAAAATGCGTAAGGCGGGAAGGTTAGCCGCAAATGTTTTAGATATGATAAGTGACTATATTAAGCCAGGAGTTACTACTGATGAACTTGATGTAATATGTCATAAATTTATTACTGAGGAACAAAAAGCGATTCCTGCCCCACTTAATTACATGGGTTTTCCAAAGTCAATCTGCACCTCATTGAATCATGTCGTTTGCCATGGCATTCCAGGTCAACGAATTCTAAAAACGGGTGATTGTTTAAATATAGACATTACAGTAATAAAAGATGGTTTTCATGGCGACACCAGTCGCATGTTCTTTGTTGGCAAGCCCAGTATAAAAGCAAAAAGGCTCTCTGATATAGCCTACAAATCCATGTGGTTAGGTATCGAGCAATTGGCTGATGGCAAATATTTAGGAGATATAGGGCATGCAATTCAATCTTTTGTTGAAAGAAATAGATTCTCAGTTGTTAGAGAGTATTGTGGGCACGGTATTGGGAGTGTGTTTCATGAGGAGCCGCAAGTATTACATTATGGCAAGCCAAAAACAGGCGTAAAACTCAAAGCTGGAATGACATTAACTATAGAGCCTATGGTTAATGCTGGAAAAAAAGAAGTTAAACTTCTTCCTGATAACTGGACTGTGGTTACTAAAGATCATAGTCTTTCCGCTCAATGGGAACACACAATACTTATTACAAAAGATGGTTTTGAAGTTCTTACACTGGGTCTAGACCAAAGATAAAATAGAATAAAATGTCTTCTAGCTTAACTATTGATTTAAAAGAAGATGCTGATATCAGATGTTTTTCTGAATCAATGACTAAAAATAGTACACTCGATAGTCTAAAACTATCCTTAGCAGAGATAGATGACAACCTTATGGCGCGCTTCATTAATAATGAAGCAATAGAAAATCTTGTTTATCTGCGTTCTCATGCCATAGATCAAATAATGCTCCATCTTTGGCGTACAAATAAGTTAAATAACTTACCGGATATCGTGTTAATGGCAGTTGGAGGTTACGGTCGCGGTGAATTACATCCGCAATCAGATATCGACATCATGATCTTATTTAAATCTAAAATAACACCTGAGATAAATGATCGTATTTCACTATTTCTAACCACTCTTTGGGATTTAGGTTTTGATCTTGGTCATAGTGTCCGCTCACTAAAAGAATGCAAAGCTGAGTCGGAAAAAGATTTAAGCACCATAACAACTCTCATGGAATCGCGTTTATTATTTGGATGCAAAAAACTTCATAACTCTATGAGTGAAAGTATCAAAAAAAATATGATGTGGTCATCAAAGAAATTTTTTGCCGGAAAAAGAAAAGAGCAAGTTGACAGACATCTTCGATCAGATAATTCAGCTTATAAACTCGAGCCCAATGTGAAGCTTAGTCCAGGTGGACTGAGAGATATTCAATTAATAGGCTGGGTGGCAAAAAGACACTTCCAAGTCAATAATATAAATGAGCTGATCAAACATAAATTTCTCACCGTTGGACAATTAAAAAGGCTAAATGAAGGGCAAAGATTTCTTTGGAAAATTCGCTATGGACTCCACGTAATAGCAAAAAGAAGGGAAGATCGATTATTATTTGATTATCAAAAAAATTTAGCAGCGATGCTAGGTTATGAGGATGCAGCTTTTACTCTTGCTGTAGAACAAATGATGCAACGTTATTATAGAACTGTAATGGAATTAAGCCGTATCAATGAAATGTTATTACAACAATTTGAAGAGGCTATTTTACTTAATCCAAATGCAAAGCCAAAGGCGATTAACAACTCATTTCAAATAAAAAATGGCTATCTGCAAGCAACACATAATCAAATATTTGAGGAGAACCCGTCATGCTTGTTGATGATTTTTCTCTTGTTACAACAAGAAGAAAAATTAATTGGTGTAAGTGCCTATACGATTGGACTAATAAAAAGAAATCTATATTTAATTGATGATGAATTTAGGCAGAACCCAAAAAATCATCGTTTATTTTTAGAGATACTAAAAGCTCCTCAAGGGGTAACGCACGAACTAAGAAGAATGAATTTATATGGAGTATTAGGTCTTTATATTCCTGCATTTGGTCGAATTGTTGGACGTATGCAATATGATTTATTTCACGCCTATACCGTTGATGAACATACTCTTTTCGTGGTGAGTAACTTAAGAAGATTTGCATTATCAAGGTTTGATCATGAATACCCACATTGCAGTAAATTAATGCAATCACTTGAAAAGCCAGAAATTGCCTATCTTGCAGGAATTTTTCATGATATCGCAAAAGGACGTGGAGGAGATCATTCTGAACTTGGGGCTATTGATGCCGAAGCCTTTTGCCTAGAACATGGTATGAGTGAATACTCTTCAAAGACAGTCGCTTGGCTGGTCAAACATCATCTTTTATTATCGATGACTGCTCAAAAGAAAGACATCAGTGATCCTGCTGTCATTAATGAATTTTCTAGAATAATTGGAGATAAGATACATCTTGATTACCTTTATGTACTATCTATCGCAGACATAAGAGGCACTAATGAAAATCTATGGAACTCCTGGAAAGCAACTCTATTTTATGATCTTTATAGCCTTACAAAACGAGCATTAAGGAGTGAATTGGATGATCCAATTGATCGCGATCAATTGATAGTAGAAAAAAAGTCTGAATCACTTGATTTGCTATCAAAATTACCCATTGATAACAAAGATATTAGTGATATTTGGAATTTGCATACGGAAGAATATTTCATAAGATATCGTGCCAACGAAATAGCTTGGCACACCAAGAAACTAATGGATAATGATAATTCTAAGAATGGCTTTATTGATATACGCGAACAAATCAATGACGAAAGTATTCAAATTGTTGTTTATACGCCACAATCAATGAGAACTTTTGTTGCCACTACCGGAATATTAGATGAATTAGGGATGAATATATTAGACGCAAGAATTGTTCCGATGAATAACGATTTCAGTATGGATACCTTTATCTTTATAAATAATGATAATGAAAATCAGGTAAATGAAAAAACATTAGTAAAAATAAAATCAAAATTATCTGCATTTCTTATAAATACTGATGAAGGAAAAATTAAAATATCACGTCGAGTCTCAAGAAAAGCTAAGCATTTCTCAACGAAACCAGAAGTTATATTTAAAACTGATAGAAATAACAATCGCACGGTTATAGAAATAATAACAAAAGATCAGCCTGGTTTACTTTTCAAGATTGGGAGTATATTCACAAAACTAAATATTAATATTGAAACTGCTAAGATTGTGACCATTGGTGAAAGAGCTGAAGATGTTTTCTTTGTCGTTGATGATCTCAATATGCCATTATCTGAAAAAATTAAAACACAATTAAAAAATACTTTAATCCAGTACATAAACTAATAATAAAATTATATAAGATGATTATATTATACGGTCTCAAAAATTGTGATAGTTGTACAAAAGCAAAAAAATGGCTAACTTTGAAAAAAATTGACTACATCTATCATGATATCAGGATAGATGGATTGAATGAAGTCACCTTGGAGCTATGGTCAAATATAGTTAATCTTGAGTTACTTCTTAATCGACGGAGCACTACATGGAGAAACTTGCCTGATGCTGATAAAAATAAAATAAATAATGAAAATATTATTAAT
Organism: Woeseiaceae bacterium; assembly: GCA_028227395.1. Taxonomy (GTDB): domain Bacteria; phylum Pseudomonadota; class Gammaproteobacteria; order Steroidobacterales; family Woeseiaceae; genus SP4260. The sequence continues at coordinate 108,929 of JAOIZZ010000002.1, forward strand.
TATTTTCTTATGTATCCCACTTTGATAAAACGACCAATAATTAAAAATAATAATTCAATTTTTATAGGTTTTAACCCGGATGAATTAAAAAATAAATTAAATTAAAAATTTTCTAATTTCTCTAAAAAATCGTCTATAATATCTTTCTTATGCAAAATATATCAATACGAACATTATATCTCATGGGATTTTTATCTTGTATACTCATGATGGGTTATGCGTTGTATGCTGAATATCAATTGTTACTCACCCCTTGTCCTTTATGTGTGCTGCAGAGAATTGCAGTGACATTTACTGGAATATTATTTCTCTTGGCTGCCCTGCATAATCCAAATAATTTTAAACGCTATATCTATACCACTTTAATATTTATCACTTCTATAGCAGGTGCTGGTGTAGCTGGATGGCATGTCTATCTTCAGAACCTTCCTATAGATAAGGTACCAAGTTGTGGGCCAGGTTTTGATTATCTTGTCGGTAATTTTCCTTTAGGTGATGCTCTATTATTAATATTTAGCGGTTCTGGTGAGTGCGCATCGACTGACTGGAGCTTTATGATGCTTTCTATGCCAACGTGGGTAGTTATTTGCTGCCTTGGTTTAGCTGCATTAAATATTCTTGCAGGACTGAGATTAGCTAATAAATAGACGTTTCATAATATTTAGATAAATATTACTTAACTCTGGTGTTCCATCTATAGAGACAGATTCATTTACTTTATGAATAGTGGCATTAAGAGCACCTAACTCAATAACCTGACAACCCATTGGGGCAATAAACCTTCCGTCTGATGTACCGCCGTCTGTGGAGAGCAATGGTTCCGTGCCACAATATTCAAGAATCACGTTTTTAACGATATCAGTCAAATACCCCTGTTCTGTATAATAAGGCTTACCGGACTCACGCCAAGTTAAATCAAAATCTAAAGTTTCTGAAGTCAGTAAATTATTTATATGTAATTTAATTTTTTCATAATTCCAATTTGGGTTATAACGAAGATTAAAAATAATTTTTATTTCTCCTGGGATAACATTAATAGCATCACTATTAGTCATTATATTTACAATTTCAAAGCTAGTTGGTGGAAATAAATCACTTCCTTTATCCCATGTTTCACTCAATAACATTGAAATTAATGGTGAGGCCAAACGAATTGGATTATTAGCGAGCTGCGGATATGCGACATGGCCTTGCACTCCCTTAACTGTCAGGTAACCTGTCAAAGAACCCCGTCTACCGACTCTTACCGTATCGCCGAGAAATTCCTTACTAGATGGCTCGCCAACAATACACCAATCAATTTTTTCCTTTCTTTCTTTAAGTTCTTCAACTACCATCAAAGTGCCATTAACAGCTGGCCCCTCCTCATCACTGGTAATCAAAAAAGCTAATCTACCAAAGAAATGATGTTCGCTATCTATGAATTGCTCTGCTGCAATTACCATTGCTGCTAAGCCAGATTTCATATCTGCAGCACCTCGACCATAGATAGAATTATCGGCAAAAGTTGCTTGAAAAGGATCAAATTTCCATTCATTTAGTGGTCCTGGCGGCACAACATCCGTATGACCGGCAAAACAGAGTGTCGGTCCATTAGTATTGCCAATAGTAGCCCATAAATTTTTTACCTCTCCATAATTTAATTCTTCACAAATAAACCCAATAGATTGCAGTCTTTTTTTTATTATATCTTGGCAACCAGCATCTTTAGGAGTTATAGATTTACAGTTAATCAAATCAATTAATAACTGGTTCGATGGGTGATTTCTTATATTCATATCAATTTATATATTACCTATGATGAGACTTGAAAAGCATAGATCTATTAAAAAACACTATAATTTTGGCTTTGAAGCTACTTCTTGCCTAATATAATCTAGAGTGAGATTTTCAGGCTCTACTGCATCTGAAATAAGGTATTTCTGCTGAGCTAAATTAAGTAAATAACTTGCTCTAGGGTAGCCAAACCCTTCTTCCAACTTAACATTAAACCGCATGTTTTTAATACTACCGTAATGTCCTGAGAAACCAATTCCAACAATATCTTTTTTTTGATTTGAATATTCACTTATACTCTCAGAGATCGTCTGTAATTTAACGGGTGTGATGATTTCAGTTAGCCCATCAGCACAAATTTTATATTCTCCAACATAAACTTCATTCATTCTTGCGTTCTGCATAACGACAATCTCACTCAGACTATGAATTAACATTACTTCTAGAGCTATTGTTTCCATAGATGAGATTGGAATAATCTTTATATTACTAGCAAATGCTAAACCTTGGGCTACAGAAGCACCGATTCTCATCCCCACAAACGAACCTGGCCCTATTCCCAAGACTACCGCATCAATCTCATCCATATTTAATTTAGCAACATCTAGCATTGCCATTATGGCTGGCAATAATACTCGAGTATGACTTTTTGCTTCGATAAAATGCGATTCAAATATTTTTCCTTTTGAGCTAATAGCTACTGAACAGGCTTCAGAGGAGGTATCAAGAGCTAATAATTTCATGAAAATTGAATCCTTAATAGTCGGTTCTAGTTGATTTATGTGTTTCTATAAAATTTTTGACTTCAAACAATGAATCCGTTGATTTCATGGGGGAAAGTCCATCAATGAAAGCCTTACCATAATTTTTATTTTTAATACGAGGATCACATAATACCACTAACCCATAATCGTCTTCATCTCTCAGCAAACGACCTACTCCTTGTTTTAACGCTAAAACCGCTGTTGGTAATTGATGCTCACTGAATCCATTGCCTCCATTTTTTTTAATATACTCTAATCTAGCCATCATCAGAGGATCGGCAGGAGATTTAAATGGTAATTTATCAATGACTACCATATTCAGAGCTTCACCTCGAACATCAACCCCCTCCCAAAAACTGCCGGTGCCCAGCAATATTGCATTCTCATTTGTTCTAAATTTTTTTAACATATCATCACGAGGTGAATCACCTTGAACGAGCAATAATCTATCGTTTAGTAATTTCTGTTTTGCTTTGAACCATTCCTTGGCTTTATTGAGCGCACTATGGCTAGTAAAAAGGAAAAAGACACCGCCAGACACAACTTTTAAAAGTGGTTGTGTCGCTTCGAGCATTTTTTCGGTAAATTTTATATTAGATGGTTCAGGTAAATCTTTAGGTAAATAAATCAACGCATTTTCATCTATCGCAAAAGGACTTGGAAAAGAGGCTTCCATTGAACTAGGAAGACCAATTCTATCTTTAAAGTGACTGAAGTCTTCTCCGATAGCTATGGTTGCAGAAGTGAATATCCATGACTTTTTTGAGCCTGAGAATAATTCACGCAATTTCATGCCCACATCTAATGGTGTAAGGTTTAATCGTAAACTACGAGATTTAATATCAATCCAGCGTAAGCCATCACCAAGATCATGATCCAGAATACTTGATATTCTATTAAAATATAATTCCGTAAGTTCATGTTTTTTTTCAAGCGTTTCAGTCACATCTGTCAGTGGCGCTAAAACTTGTCCCAAATTTTTTAATGCATTGCATATATTCTTTATTGGGGTAATGATTTCAGCTTGAACTTGAGCGAATTCATAACGTCCCTCTTTTTTTGGAGCCTCTATTAGAAGTTGTCTTAGTGCCTTTCTAAGTAAATCAATTTGTTTTAAAACTATTGGTTGATTTAAGGGAATAATAGTTGCCAATAACTCATTACAAAGCCTATCAAGCTCTATATTTCCAATACTGACGCCAAAAAACTGAGCAGCTAAATCCGGAATTTGATGAGCTTCGTCTAATATCATGGCTCTAGCATCTGGTAAAAATTCAGCAAAGCCTTCTTCTTTCATAGTCAAATCAGCGAATAATAAATGATGATTAATAACGAGAAGATCTGACTCTTGAGCATTCTTTCTTGCTTTCATTACATGACACTCTTGATAGTCTGGACATTTTCTTCCCAAGCAATTGTCAATTGTTGAAGTTACCAGAGGCCACACCATTGAAGTTTCAGGCACATCAGATAATTCAGTTTTATCGCCAGTAATTGTTTGATGCCTCCACTGATTAACCAAGTTAAGATCTCTGGAAATATACCTATCATTGCTTGATGCTAAATTTAATCTATTGAGACATAAATAATTTGACCGTCCTTTCAACAAGGCCGTCAAAATAGGCCGGCCAATTGCTTTACTAATTAATGGTAAATCTCTGTGATAAAGCTGATCTTGAAGAGTTTTTGTGCCAGTTGAAATTATAACCTTACGTTCACTGAGCATTGCTGGTACCAAATATGCAAATGTTTTTCCTATTCCGGTTCCTGCCTCAACCACTAGATGCTGATCTTCTTTTATGGCGTAAGCAACTTCCTCGGCCATGCTAGCCTGACCTTGTCTTGGCTGAAAACCGTTTAGTAGTTTATCTAAAGGACTTAGTGGCCCAAAGAATTCAGTTAAATTAACCATAAGTAATTTCTACCAGAGAGGATTAAGATAAATTAATAAATTAATTTTATATGATCAGATACATTTAATAAGATCTAATATTACGCTACAATTAACAATGTTATTATCCTTTAATAGATAATAAACTAAGATTAAAATCCTATATATGTAAAAATAGTATTCACTTATTCTGATTATAAGAGGCTTTATGACCACTTCTTTAACTTCTTTAAAAGACTGGATTGACAATTCAGCATCACAAACTCTTCCTGAAAATATACATTGGTGCGATGGATCAGAAGAAGAATATAATTATTTGATTAAGGAGATGAATAAATCTGGAGATTTACATGAACTCAATCAAGACAATTACCCGGATTGTTACCTTCACAGATCAGATCCTTCAGATGTTGCGAGAGTTGAGCATTTAACATTTATTTGTACGAAAAATGAAGATGATGCAGGACCCAATAATAACTGGATGATGCCTAGCGAAGCACATCAAAAAATTGATCGGCTTTTTGATGGTGCCATGCGAGGAAGGACAATGTATGTGGTTCCTTATTGTATGGGTCCAATTGATTCACCGCATGCCAGATGTGGTGTAGAAATTACTGATAGCGCATACGTAGTAGTCAATATGAAGCTAATGACACGTATGGGCTCAAAAGCGTTGAAACGAATCGAAAAAGAAGGTGATTTCGTAAAAGGCCTTCATTCTACAGGTCAACTTGACCCTAACAATCGTCTTATTATGCATTTCCCAGATGAATTAATGATAAAAAGTTTTGGCTCAGGTTACGGTGGCAATGCCCTTTTAGGGAAAAAATGTCATGCCTTAAGAATTGCCAGTTGGCAGGCCAAGCAAGAAGGATGGTTAGCTGAGCATATGTTAATTGTTGGCATAGAAAATCCACATGGTAAAACTCATTATTTAGCATGCGCATTTCCATCAGCTTGCGGTAAAACCAATTTGGCTATGCTTATCCCACCAAAATCCCAACCTGGATGGAAGGTTTGGACACTCGGTGATGATATTGCTTGGTTGCATCTTGATAAAAATGGTCAAATGCGCGCCATAAATCCGGAAGCTGGATATTTCGGTGTCGTTCCTGGAACCAATGAAAAAACCAATAAAAATGCCTTTGATATGATTAAAAATAAGACTATATATACCAATGTAGGTCTAACTAAAGATAATGAACCATGGTGGGAGGATAAAAATATAGGTGAACCAGAAACCGACTGGAGAGGCGATTCATTTGAAGCATCTAACGGTCCTGCCGCTCATCCTAATTCAAGATTTACAGTATCCGCAACAAATAATTCATCATACTCGGAACTTGCTGAAGCTCCAGATGGGGTTGTTATTTCGGCAATTGTTTTTGGCGGAAGACGAAAAACACTAGCACCATTGGTATATGAGGCAAATAGTTGGGAGCATGGTGTACTAATCGGTGCAGGTGTAGCATCAGAGACAACAGCAGCAGCAGCGGGTGAAGTTGGTGTTGTCAGAAGAGATCCTATGGCCATGAAACCTTTCTGTGGTTATAACTTTGCTGATTACTGGGATCACTGGCTTTCATTCTCAAAAAAATCCAATAACCTACCAAAAATATTCCATGTAAATTGGTTTCGTCAAAATGAAATAGGAAAATTTCTCTGGCCGGGTTTCGGTGAAAACCTAAGGGTACTTCGATGGATTATAGATCGCTGTGAAAATAACGTAGAAACTCATAAAACAGCAATAGGAGGCTTGCCCAATTCGAAAGATATCGATACTAACGACTTAGATATTTCACCCGAAGTACTAAAAGAATTACTTTCCGTAGAAAATAGTGAATGGCGCGATGAAATAAATTCAATCGGGGAATATTTAGAAAGCTATGGTGATCGATTGCCAGCTGCTCTGAAAAAAGAATTTACAAAGCTCAAGATGGCTTTGAGCTAATATTTATTTTTCAGCGACAATATATATGATCCAAGCTAAATCAGGCTCTCCCTTGTTATTTGGTAAAAATTCGCCGTTACCCTCACCCTCATCATCTTCACCTTCCCAATAAAAAGTCACTCTTGCAAAGCCAGCCTCTAAGAGTAATTCTTTAATTTCTGGTGCGCTCCATAATCGCCATTTATAAATAAATGCATCTTCAATAATCGATCCATCAGGAAAATCATAACTTATAGAGCATTCTATAAAATTCGATAATGGGTGAAATTTTGACTGATGCCAAATATAAGTAAAATCCTCATGTTCCGTTTTTTCGATTAATTCTTGGTGTGCTTCTGGGCCCCCAAATAGATCCAAAAAGAAAATACCATCGGATTTTAATGTCTCTAAGGATCGTTTAAAATAAAGGCAAAGCTGTTCACGTGAATCAAACAAAAAATAACTGAAGTTAAATGCCGACAATATATCTACGGGAAAAGACTTTACGGTCATTACGTCAGCCTCAATTATTTTAATTCTTTGAAACTCTTTATCGGGCAGATGTATTAAACGGTTATTTTTTGCCCAAAGAAGTACCGACTCATCATTATCGATACCGATAGCATCATAATCATCTCCTTGCTTGATCCATTCATACGATGAATTTGCAGTTCCACAAAAATCTTCACGATAAGAATACGCTGACTTTGTTTTTAGCTGTTGATATGTTTCTTGCATAAATTCAATTTCATGCTCAACATTTTGAACTGAGCGCTCATACAAATCATGGATATTGGCTTTATCTGCAAGTGACAATTTTTTTATATTCAATTTAAGCCTATGCTGCCAGAAGAAGTTTCTTTTTCGCATCTTGCAAAACTTCGATTCCTGCTCCTTCTATATGTGCGTGAGTGCTTAAATACCTTCTCCATGCTCTAGCACCTGGTTGCCCTGAATAAAGCCCGAGCATGTGACGAGTAATATGATTTAATTTAACTCCTGATTTAATTTGAGATTCAATATAAATGCACATTTTATCCACAATATCTTCTCTTGTAAGAGGCTCTTTTTGGCAAGAGTTAGTTAAAGCTCTCAATTCATAAAGAAACCATGGTTGATGGTAAGCAAATCTACCTATCATCACTCCGTCAAGTAACGCCAAATGCTCTTTACAGTCATCAAGACTATTGATACCTCCATTTACCGAGATATGTAAATGCTCATAGTCTGATTTTAAGCGATAAACACGTTCATAGTTTAATGGGGGAATAGTGCGATTTTGTTTCGGGCTTAGTCCCGACAAGATGGCCTTTCTTGCATGAATAATAAATCTATTGCAGCCAGATTCGACAACATTATCGATGAAATGACGCAAAAAATCATAACTATCCAAATCATCGATACCGATCCTAGTTTTTATAGTAACCGGAATATCTACTGAATCAATTATTGCTCTAATACACTCGGACACCAACTCAGGTTTAGCCATCAAACATGCACCAAAAGACCCTTGTTGAACACGATCACTCGGACAGCCAATATTTAAATTTATTTCATCATAGCCACAAGCTGCAGCAATTATAGCTGCTTGCTTCAATTTTTCTGGATCACTACCACCAAGCTGCAATGCGATTGGATGCTCTTCATCATTGTATTTGAGATGCTTGCTTTTATCGCCAAAAAGTAATGCATCAGCAGTGATCATTTCGGTATAGAGTAAGATATTTGAATTTAACAGCCTCATAAAATATCGGCAATGAGTGTCCGTCCAATCCATCATAGGAGCAACGCTAAAAATCTTAGTGGATATCATTTCAATATTATACCAAGTTTAACTAATGTCTTTAAACTATAAATAATATAGATCTTTACTAGAGAAAAATTGCATTCTTTATTTTAAAAAAACATCAGTAAATGTTATAAATAGATAATGATCAGACCTATGTTATTTTTGTTAATATTATTTTTTCCATTTTTTGTTATAAATTTACATAGAATTAATCAACAGAAGAAAAGTACATCTCCCAAGATTAAATGGAAATATATTTATATAATATTTGTATTTTTTTATGTTCTTTTCGTTCTTTATGCTGCAGAAGTATTTGATATCACTTAAATAATAAGACTAAACTTAATTATGGCAAAGCAATACAGTAACTTTAAAGACTTCTATCCTTATTACATCCAACAGCACAAAAATAAATACACGAAGCTACTGCATTTTATTGGTGCTTGGCTCTTTATTTCATTTATCTTTAACTTAATTTATAGTCATGAAATAAAATACCTCCTATTTGCATTCCTTTCGGCTTATGGGTTTGCATGGATTGGACATTTCTTTATTGAAGAAAATAAACCTGCCACTTTTGATTATCCTGTTTATAGTTTTATGGGGGATTGTTTAATGTTTATAGAAATCCTTAAAGGTAAACATAAAATTCTTTAGCAAAGAAATTCAATCAATCAAAAAAATAATCTACAAATAAGATAAAAACAACTATATAAATCATCTAACGCCGATTTGTTCAGATTGCGGGCGTTTAATAAATACAGCTAAATAGACATAAACCTGTTTAGCTTTGCTTGCAGGTTTTTTTTGGCCACGACTTTTTCGAACATATAAAACGTATAAGGAAATACGATGAAGGTAAATAAGATAAAGAAAGCAACATCTCTCAAGAAGGTTTCTTTTGAATTTTTTCCACCTAATGATAAAAAAATGGAAAGGATGATGTGGCGATCCATTGAAAAACTGTCCCCACTAGATCCAAGTTTTATTTCTGTAACATACACTCATAATGAATAATTTGCCCATAATTTGTACCTATAGTTTTGATACTCATGGAAAATCTATGATGGGGTTAGAACCAAAAAGTTTAGCTAAATTAGCAGAAAAATATTATCCGGATGTTATTGGTTATGGGGCTAATTGTGGTATTGGTGCATCCGAACTTATTGGAACAATTATTTGTTTGGCAAATGAGAGAATTAATGAGGATATGCTATTAATCGCAAAAGGAAATTGCGGTATACCGGAGTTTATTGAGGGAAAAATTGCTTATACAGGTACACCAGAATTAATGGCTGAATATGCAAGCCTTGCTAGAGCAATCGGGGCAGATATTATAGGAGGTTGCTGTGGAACAAAATACGAACATATTGTGGCAATGCGTGATGCGTTGCGGAATAAGCGTCAATCACAAATTATCGATCTTGATGCAATAACGCAATCATTAGGTAAAATGTCCGCGGGTAATACAGCATTAATTGATGGGTACTTGAATCCCAACAAGAAAATAAAACCATCTGTTAAGAAAAAAATGAGGCGTAGAAAAAAAAGACCAGATTAAGTTTTAATGCTCTCTAGTTCTTTGTAATTGAATATCGGGCCATCGTTCTTCTGTGAGATTCAAATTAACTCTTGTTGGAGCGATATATACAAGAAGATCACTATGATCAAGCGCTAGATTATCATGCGCCTTGCGCTTAAATTCCTCTAGTATCTTAATATCATTACATTCCACCCATCTCGCAGTTGCGACATTAATTGATTCAAAATTACACTCCACTTTATATTCATCCAGTAAACGGTGCGCTACCACATCGAATTGTAATAATCCGACTGCACCCAGGATTAAATCATTACTCTTCATTGGCTTAAATAATTGGGTTGCTCCTTCCTCACACAATTGCGATAACCCTTTTTTTAGAGCTTTTAGTTTCAATGGATCTTTGAGAATAACTCTTCGAAAAATTTCCGGTGCAAAATTAGGTATCCCTGAAAATCTTATCACTTCGCCTTCTGTAAACGAATCTCCAATATTAATCGTGCCATGATTGTGAATACCTATAATATCTCCAGCAAAAGCCGAAGTCGTTTTTTGTCTATCAGCCGCCATAAAAGTAATTGCATCTGTTATTTTCATCTCTTTTCCTGAGCGAACATGCAATAGTTTAATCCCATTGATGTATTCGCCAGAGCAAATCCTCATGAATGCTATCCGATCTCTGTGTGCTGGATTCATGTTTGCCTGAATCTTAAAAACAAATCCAGTTAATGCTTCTTCGTTAGCCATAACCATACGTTTACTAGATTCTCGAGACCTTGGCTTTGGTGCATCCTCAATAAAACCATCAAGTAATTCCTTAAGTCCGAAATTAGAAATAGCAGAACCAAAATAAACAGGACTTTGCTTGCCCAATAAGTACTGATCTTTATTGAACTTTGGATAAACACCGGCAATTAATTCAATTTCATTTCTAAGTAATTCTGCTTCATCGTCAAGAAACTCATCTGCAAGCTCTGAATCCAATCCATCTATTATCTTAATTGATGAAGCTCTTTCACGTCCTTTATCGGAACTATAAATAAATATCTTATCCTGCTGAAAATGATAGATACCTTTAAGAGAGCGACCCATACCAATTGGCCAAGTTATTGGTGTGCATTTAATTTTCAAAATAGCTTCAATTTCATCCAATAACTCAATCGGCTCTCTTCCCTCTCGATCTAATTTATTAATAAATGTTGTAATTGGAGTATCTCTTAAGCGACAAACTTCCATTAATTTTATGGTTCTAGCTTCAACACCTTTAGCGCAATCAATAACCATTAATGCTGAATCTACCGCCGTTAATGTCCGATAAGTATCTTCAGAGAAATCCTCGTGGCCAGGCGTATCCAATAAATTGATAATGCAATTATTATATGGAAATTGCATAACAGAAGAAGTTACTGAAATTCCTCGTTGTTGCTCTAATGCCATCCAGTCGGATGTAGCATGTCGACTGGCTTTGCGGCCCTTAACGGTCCCAGCTAATTGAATTGCACCACCAAATAACAATAATTTTTCAGTTAGAGTTGTCTTTCCAGCATCAGGGTGCGATATGATCGCGAAAGTTCGGCGCTTAGATGATTGTAATTCTATTGAATCCATACAAACCTTATATTTATCTTTAGACATCAGATAAAGAGACTTAATAGGTAAAAATTAATAAATAAATATGCGTTATAATGTCAAACTGGTCAGTATTGTATATCTAAGTAGCCAATTTTACTTGTATATAACAAATAAACGTCTGCGTCCTCTCTTCCATTAACGTGCCTGTAATAAGATGGTCTCTTTGCTATTTTTTCAAATCCTTTTTTAATATACAACGCAATTGCTTTTATATTGGATGGACGAACCTCTAGAAATATCTTTTCAATACTATTGACCTTAGATTGATTAATCAAAAAATCCAATAACTGATGCCCAAAACCAAGATTTCTATACCCTTTATCAATACAAAAATTTAAAATATGAGCTTCATCCAGAGCTGAAGATAAAATAGCATAACCTACTATAAGATCACTTTTTTTAGCGACCACACAAGTATATCCAGATAATAAGCAATCCCTAAATATATTCTCATTCCAAGGGTAATCGTAACTATTCCGTTCAATACTCACCACGCTTGAAAGATCGGTCTCAAGCATCTTATTTATTTCAATATCAAGATCAAATACGTGCATTAATAAATCCTAAATAATACTTTCCATGAAAGTAAGATCCCGAGAAGCTTCTTTTTTTAAGTCAGGATTTTTAAATAATTCATTCGGATGAAAACTTACGATACTAGGAATATTTTCGATCCTATGAATAATTTGACGGAGCTCATTTATTGGTTTTTGAGATTCCAGCATCATTTGTGCCGATTTTTCACCAAAAATAACAATTTTTTTTGGTCTTAAGTAATTTATTTTTTTTATGTTAAATTTTCTACAACAAGTTACAGAGATTGCAATATTTTTTAACTCCAAATTAATGGAATACAACATAGCTTCTACCAATCTCGAAGTTTTAGCCCATAAAAATTGACTGTAACTTGTATCATTATTTGAGTTTTCAGCCAAAAACAATAAGCCGGAATAATGATTTTTTTCTAATGCGCCTTCCAATAAATGATAAGTGTTGCATTCCTCGCATAATACTCTGTCGCTTGCCTTTGCATGAATACCATTCATATCATATTCAGACAATTCATTTTTATCAGTATCACGAGCGCACCAAACATCAATACCTAGTCTCTCTAAATAATTTATTCGTTGATGTTCTTTCATAAAATTTCACATATTAGAATAAGTTGACACGCAAAGGTTGGCTCATAAGCATTGAGAAAAATATATATACTATTAATCATCTCTACTTTACATTCTTTAACATGTAAAATAACAAAAAACACAACAAACAAAAATAAATACTATGCTTTACTCAAAACTAGGCCTCACAACACTAAAAGAAAATCCAGTTGACGCTGAAATAATCAGTCACAAACTTATGCTAAGAGCAGGATTAATAAGAAAACTCTCTTCTGGTTTATTTACTTGGATGCCAATAGGATTAAGAGTCTTAAGAAAAGTAGAGAATATTGTGAGAGAGGAAATGAACCGCGCAGGTGCGCAAGAAATACTAATGCCAGCTGTACAACCAAGTGAGCTGTGGAAGGAATCTGGACGCTGGGATCAATATGGATCGCTTTTACTACGCATGAAAGATCGTCACGAAAGAGATTATTGTTTTGGGCCAACTCATGAAGAAGTTATTACAGATATAGCCAGAAAAGAATTAAGAAGCCACAAACAACTGCCTATCAATTTTTATCAAATACAAACTAAATTTCGAGATGAAATTCGACCTCGTTTTGGTGTTATGCGTGCTCGTGAGTTCATCATGAAAGATGCCTATTCATTTCATGTTAGTCAAGCATCACTTGAAGAAGGTTACAATCAAATGTACAAAGCTTATTCATCGGCATTTTCTAGGTTAGGATTAGAATTTCGAGTCGTTGATGCTGATAATGGTGAAATTGGAGGTAATCGCTCTCAAGAGTTTCATGTAATAGCTGACTCTGGTGAGGATGCCATCGTATATTGTGATGAAGAAAATTATGCCTCAAATATCGAATCAGCTTTAATTGCAAAAATTGATACACCGAGGTCCTTACCAAAAGAGCAAAAAAGAAAAATATTAACGCCCAACACCAAAGATATTAAATCCTTGTGCAAATTCTTGAAAATAGAGTCTATAAATACAATAAAAACACTAATTATCAATGGTTTAGAACAACCGATAGCAATAGTTATTAGAGGTGATCATGAGCTTAATACAATAAAAGCCTCAAAAATACCTGGAGTCTCATTGCCTGTGACTATGGCGAGCCCAGAAGATATAAAGAAATTCACAGGTTTCGAGCTTGGCTACCTAGGACCTATCAATCTTGATATTCCTGTTTACTTTGATCATGCCGTTGATAATATGATTGACTTTGTATGTGGAGCGAATGAAGAGGGATATCATTTTGCGGGTGTAAATTTTGAGAAGGATATAAAAGAAGCTGAAACCTTAGATCTGAGGATTGTAAAAGATGGAGACCCTTCCCCTCTCGGCAAAGGTAAACTCAAAATTACTCGTGGTATCGAAGTCGGACATATTTTTCAACTTGGCACTAAATACAGTGAAGCTCTTAATGCCAAAGTACAAGATAATGAGGGAAATGATAATCCTATGGCAATGGGTTGTTATGGGATAGGAATATCAAGAATTGTTGGTGCTGCCATTGAGCAAAATCATGATGAAAAAGGTATTATGTGGCCAGAAACATTGGCACCATTTAAAATCATCATCATTCCAATCGGTCTAGATAGATCTGAAATAGTGAAGAAAACTACCAATGACCTATATAACCAAATGCTAGAATTAGGGTTTGAAGTTCTATTAGATGATAGAAATGTCAGACCGGGCGTTAAATTTGCTGATGCCGAACTCATTGGTATTCCTCACAGGGTAGTCATCAGTGAGAAAGGGATTGAGAAAAATAATATTGAATATCGCCACCGATCTCAAAAAGATTCTAAAATGATGACTATTGATAATTTAATGAAATTAATAAGCCATTAAAATAACAAAGAAATTTATCATGGAATTAACTATTTATCATAATCCGCAATGTTCAAAATCAAGAAACACTTTATCCTTAATTAAAGAGCAAGGTATAAAGCCAGAGATTATTCTTTATTTAGAAAATATCATTTCTGCAAAAGATATTCGTAATATTGCAAAATTATTACATTTCCCAATCAAAGATATAATTAGGAATAACAATAAAGATTACATGAAAGAAAAAAACTACCCTGTCGGAGAAAAAGATATAGAGCTATCTATTTGGCTAGCTAAGAATCCTGAAGCATTACAACGCCCAATTGTCGTAAATAACTCAAATGGTAAAGCGATTATTGGTAGGCCTCCTGAAAATTTATATGAAATATTGTAATTTATGATAGAAATACTAATACTTTATTATTCGAGGCATGGGTCAACTGAGTCACTCGCAAGAGAAATATGCCAAGGTGTCGACTCCGTAAAAGGAGCTTCTGCAAAACTCAGAACAGTACCGAAAGTCTCATCGGTATGTGAATCCATGGAGGATGAAATTCCAAAAGATGGTCCAGCCTATATAGATAAAAAAGACTTACATAATTGTAGTGGCCTAATACTTGGTAGTCCAACTCACTTTGGAAACATGGCAGCAGAATTAAAATACTTCTTTGATAGCACCAGTAATGAATGGTTAAATAATGTGCTCTCAGGCAAACCCGCCGGTCTTTTTACCTCATCAAAAAGCCAGCATGGTGGCCAGGAAACCACTTTACTTACAATGGCCATACCATTAATTCATCATGGTATGTTGATTACCGGTGTACCCTATTCTACCAAAGAATTATCTACGACTAGTGGTGGTGGAACACCATATGGCCCAAGTCATGTATCATCTAGTGATTCCAATAAGGGACTCACTGAAGACGAAATTTTGATTGCAAGAAAATTAGGTAAACGAATTGCCTCTATAGCCTTAAAACTTAATCCAAATCACTTATAACACTTTTCAAAAAAGGTATGGTAAGTTTGCGTTTTGCTGCTAGTGACTCTGTATCTAGTTTATCCAAAAAATCATATAGTATTTTCATATCTCTTTGCTTATGAGTAAGCATATAATTTACCGTATCGTCAGGTAAAAATAGTCCCCTCTGATTGGCTCTCAACTGAAGAGCGGACTTACAATCTTCATCACTCATCGATTTTAACTTATATACAGAGTATTGAGAAAACCTACTCGTGAGATCAGGTAGGCAGAAGTCATTTATTTTCGGGGCATATAATGAAGAAACTAACAAAGTAGACTGAAGTTCTATCAAGCGATTAAATAGATCGAA
Source organism: Woeseiaceae bacterium (assembly GCA_028227395.1). Classification (GTDB taxonomy): domain Bacteria; phylum Pseudomonadota; class Gammaproteobacteria; order Steroidobacterales; family Woeseiaceae; genus SP4260. The sequence continues at coordinate 124,543 of JAOIZZ010000002.1, forward strand.
TAACGCAAGTTCCCAATGATTTTTTCCAGCGCAAAGATGAATATCATCAATACAAATAAACCTTCGTGAAGCAAGGTCTGTCAATAAAGATGGATCATCATTAATTAATTCCTCCATCGGAAGATAAATGGCATCGTCACGTAATCGCTGACATACAGACTGTAACAAATGACTCTTGCCACTAGAATTAACACCCCAAAGCCAGCAACTAGGTGAGTAATATTTATCTGCTATCAGCTCAGTGAGAAATTTCAATACATCCTGATTATTCGCTGGAAAATAACTTTCAAATACAGCGTAGTCATCAAATTTAATAGGAAGCCCTAATTGTCCCATACTAGATCCTTGAATATATTCCTAGAAACTTATGCATGTATATCATGCGTTTTTACTCTTCGAATCCAAGATATAATATAGTCAACTCCACTAATAAAGACTGTCACGAGTACCGCTGAACCGATTACGGTAATCGTTAGTTGGTTTGGCCACATGAAAGCGGATGAACTAAGTACCATTAGAACAAATAATAATTCCAAGAAAGTATTAATTTTACTAATAATAGTGGGCTCTCCCTCAAAAGGCTCTATTACAAAACTATAAAACAATACGCCACCAGCGATAATTAAATCTCTTAAAATTACAATTGCAGTTAACCAAAGCGGAATTAGGCCAAGCCAAGTTAAAACAATATACGTCCCTGCAATTAATAATTTATCAGCAACAGGATCAAGTAAAGCACCCAGACGAGTTCGCCAGCCAAAATGCTTAGCTAGATATCCATCTAATGCATCCGATACACCGGCCACTAAAAATAAAAATAAAGCCCAATCATATAGAGAGCGATAAATTAATATCAAAATAGGTATTATCAAGAAAATCCTGATTATCGATATAATATTAGGAATCCATTTTAAATGCATGATATATATTATATTAAAGTTTTAATTTATATTCTAAAATAGAATTTTCATTATATTGTAATTTATTAGGTGCTCTTGCAGTTTTTTCCCATAAATTAAGATTATTTATTGATGCGACTAAATCACTGGTAAAACCATTGTAGTAGATCGAATATTGAACATAATCTTCATGAATATCTTCGACAGTAAAGGACTCAATCATACTTAAATTACTTAAAGCTAGGAAGATATCACCGAAATTATTTATGGAATTGATATTACCAAATATAATTTCAATTTCTTTTGCAGGAACTCTATCTGAATATGAATACCTTGCCATTAAAGTATCGGCTAGAAAATTAATTGCATTTTCGGAGGTGGCGCTAAAAGAGGTTGAGGAATTATTAAAATGTAAAGTCCAATCATTAATCTCTCTTTCATCATTACGGACTTTTCCTGAAAGCACAATTGAGGCACCGTAATTTTTAGCAATATCCGTCAAATTCTCACTAAAACCACCCCATATATCACTAAAACTAATACTTAATTGATTTACATCATTTTTCATTGGGAATAAAATTGGGACACCTCGAGAATTCGCTATTGCATGCATCTTTTGTCTCATCACCCGATTCTTATTTGTGTTTTGAAGCTGATTTAAATTATTCATCATATCGTCATCAATGACCACCTCTCTTTCGCCCATCCCTTTATCGATAGCCACAAGAATCATAGTTATCGGTCTATCAGCACCCCATACATTTTTATTAGCTTCTAAAAGAATTTCTTGAACTGCTTCACCATCCATTGAAACAATGAGACCATCATCGTTAGGTTTGAATTGACGAATGAATCTACCCGGATTTGGAAAATATTGCTCTATCAACATCGAGATATTCTCATCGTTTGACAACATAATCCTAATTAATAATTTTTCAAGTGCTTTTTTTTGTGCATTTTTATTTGATATAAAATTTACCGCATCATAAGCAACTGTCACATCATACAATCCAGTCATTTCAACAGATAGAGTATCTGCAGAGTAGAAAAAACAAAGCACAATAAGTCTAGAGAGTAATTTTTTGATTAAAAGCATAGTTAAAATTATTTTTATAAACTGAAAATATAACCTTATCGACTTATTAACTTTAAGTATATAATCACTTGAGCGATACTAGTAAAAGAATAATGATGATTTTACAAATAATAAAGTTTTTTTAATTAAGAAAAACCAATAACATGAAAAATAAAACCAAACCGATGACTTATCGTGATGCCGGAGTTGATATTGATGCCGGTAACCAACTCGTCGAAAAGATAAAGCCCTTTGTTGCAAAAACTAAACGAGTCGAGGTAATGGCTGGACTTGGAGGATTTGGTGGGTTGTTCGCACTTCAATCAAAGAAGTACAAAGAACCCATATTGGTTTCAGGAACAGATGGTGTAGGCACTAAATTAATGTTGGCACACCAGACTAATTATCATGAATATATCGGCATTGACCTCGTAGCAATGTGCGTTAACGACGTTCTAGTTCAGGGTGCTGAACCTCTTTTTTTTCTCGACTATTTTGCCTGCGGAAAATTAAATATCGATATTGCTACTAAAGTAATTGCTGGAATTGCTAATGGCTGTGAGCAAGCTGGTGCAGCCCTGATTGGTGGTGAAACCGCAGAAATGCCCGATATGTATAACAATAATGACTATGATTTAGCAGGTTTTTGTGTAGGAGCTGTTGATAAGAGTAAATTAATTGATGGCTCATCCATTAAATCGGGAGATGCAATTATTGGAATGGCTTCCAGTGGACCGCATTCAAATGGGTATTCACTTATCAGAAAAGTCCTAGATGTAGCAAAAATAAAAGAAATTGATGGAGTTCCCATAACGGATCTACTCCTAAAGCCGACCAAAATATACGTCAAATCAATTTTAAAGTTAATGGATCAAATCAAAATAAAAGGCATGGCACATATCACTGGTGGAGGCCTCACTGAAAATATACCACGTATTCTAGCTGCAGAAATTCACGCTGAAATTAATATTAATAGTTGGAAAGAAAATCCTATATTTGACTGGTTAGCAATGTCTGGAAATATCTCAACAGAAGAAATGAGAAGAACCTTTAATTGTGGAATTGGCATGGTAATTATCGTTGATCAAGATGATATAAAGAAAACTCTTGATATATTAGAATTGTGTAATGAGACGGCATGGGAAATTGGTAAAATCAACATTGGTTCTGGAGGAGTTAATTTCATTTGATCAACACGACAGACAAAAGAGCTGTTGTTTTAATATCTGGGAGCGGATCAAATCTTCAGGCTTTAATAGACGCCGTAAAGAGCAAAGAATTAAAATTAATAATCTCAGCAGTTATTAGTAATGTTGATTCAGCCAAAGGTATGGATAGAGCCAAAAAGGCAGATATTCCAACTATTTGCATCAAGCATAATAAATTCTCTGAAAGAATAAATTTTGATCGCGCACTCTTAAAAGAAATAGAAAAATACAAACCTGATTACATTGTATTAGCCGGATTTATGCGTATTCTGACGCCATATTTTATTAACCAATACCAAGGATTAATTATCAATATTCATCCTTCTCTTCTACCTAAATTTCCTGGTCTAAATACCCATCAAAAAGCAATTGATAATAAAGAAAAATGGCATGGTTGTACGGTCCATATAGTCACTGAAGATCTTGACGGCGGCCCGTCAATCATACAAGCTAAAATACCAATAAAAAAAGACGATGATTCATTTACACTCTCCTCCAGAGTATTAAAAAGGGAGCATAAAATATACAAAAAAGCCCTTCAATTATTAATCTCAGGCGAATTAGAATACAAAAATAAGGATATATGGCTTAATCAGAAGAGGATTGCTGAGCCTATAGAAATGATAATTTAAAAATTATGCCTTGGGAAGCGTGACTCCAGTTTGTCCTTGATATTTTCCACCGCGATCTTTGTAAGAATTTTTACATTCCTCATCAGATTCAAAAAATAGCATTTGTGCCACGCCTTCATTCGCATAAATTTTAGCCGGTAAAGGCGTTGTATTCGAGAATTCCAAAGTTACGTGCCCTTCCCACTCTGGCTCAAGCGGAGTAACATTAACAATAATACCGCAACGAGCGTAGGTTGATTTACCTAAACAAATTGTTAGCACATTTCTAGGAATTCTGAAAAACTCAACTGTTCTAGCCAGAGCGAAAGAGTTGGGTGGAATAACGCAAACATCCGTTGTTTTATCGACGAAACTTGACTCATCGAAGTTCTTGGGATCTACAATAACAGACTCCAAATTAGTGAAAACCTTGAACTCATTTGAGCAACGCACATCGTAACCATAACTCGACGTTCCATAGGATATAATCTTCCTACCATCAAACACTTTTACTTGATTTACCTCATAAGGCTCAATCATTTGATGATTGGAAGCCATATTTTGTATCCAGTTATCTGATTTAATACTCAATTAACTCTCCTCAATCACAATTTTTGGAAAATGCTGACTGTAATCTTTCTTTTTTGTTGCCAATCTGATGGCTAGTTGCCTCGCACCTTTTTTATACCTAAGTGCATAATCACTTTCTGGGTCGGCAACCACCGATGGGATCCCTTCGTCTGTTTGTTTCCTGATTAAATGATTAAGCGGAATATTACAAAGTAAATTTACATCAAATTCTTCAGCGATACTGACACCTCCACCATTTCCGAATATTGCTTCTTCATGCTGACAATTACTGCAAACATGAGTACTCATGTTCTCCACAATACCGAGTATCGGTACCGAGACTTTTCGAAACATCTGTAAACCTTTTCTAGCATCCAATAAGGCTATATCTTGAGGAGTCGTGATAATTACAGCGCCGCTCACTGGTACCTGCTGAGATAATGTTAATTGTATGTCACCAGTACCTGGCGGCATATCTACGATCAAATAATCAAGATCATCCCATAAAGTTTGTTTTAATAACTGATTCAATGCTGATGTAACCATGGGCCCCCGCCAAACCATCGGCTGTTTTGCATCTATCAAAAAACCAATAGAGCTTATCTGAATACCATAAGCAATCAGTGGATTCATGGTTTTACCATCATGACTAGTTGGCTGCTCATTTTCAATGCCAAATATTAAAGGCTGCGAAGGTCCATATATATCAGCATCTAGAACACCGACTCTAGCTCCATCTTGATGCAAAGCTAAAGCGATATTTGCTGCTGTCGTTGATTTTCCAACCCCACCTTTACCAGAAGCAATAGCGATGATATTTTTAACTCCTTTAATTGGAGCTATATTCGGCTGCACACCATGAGGTTTTATGGTACTAATAACCTTAATGCGGATTTTATGATCCTGTAACTCTAACGATACAGCTTCAGAAAAAACACTTTGATATAAAATAATCTCTGACTCAACATGAAAACCAAGCTCTATAGTAATAAAACAATCCTCATCACTCATTTCAATCGATTTAACTCGACCTACATCTTGTAATGTTAATTCTGTATCTGGAATAACTACTTTCTTTAGAAGTTCGATAATTTTGATATTATTTTTTGGTTGCATAATCCACTCTTTTGGGAATAAATTAAATATTGCCGTTATTGTAACTAAGGTTGTAGAAAAATTTATGTTTTTATCTAAAAAAATATAGAAAAATCTTAAAAACAGTATAATTATTGCCGATCATGGCATAATTCAGAGATTAAAGTTTATTAATAATTAATCTTGGTTAATTCCACACAAATAGAATTAAATGAAAAATAAAAAACGAGATATATTGGTTACTAGTGCACTCCCATATGCAAATGGCTCGATACATATGGGTCATTTAGTAGAGTATATACAAACTGATATTTGGGTAAGATATCAAAAACTTCAAGGTCATAATTGCCATTATGTCTGTGCCGCGGATGCTCATGGCACTCCTATTATGATAAAAGCCAGAGAAGAAAATATTTCTCCTGAAAAATTAGTAACATCTATAGCAAAAAAACAATATAAAGATCTTAAAGACTTTGGCGTTGAGTTCGATAAATTTCACACGACTCACTCAGAAGAAAACAAACTCCTTGTGGAAAAAATTTATACATCCCTTCAGCAAAAAAATCTTATATACACCAAAGACATTGATCAAGCTTTCGATACCAAAGAAAATATGTTCCTTCCGGACAGATTTATCCGAGGAACATGCCCTAAATGCGCTGCAAAAGATCAATACGGAGACGCATGCGAAAATTGTGGGGCGACATATTCGCCAGATGAATTAATCAACCCTATTTCGACTTTATCTAACTCAGAACCTATCTGGAAAAAATCTGAGCATTTCTTCTTTAAATTAAGTGAATTTGAAAATGAATTAACGCAATGGATTGAAGACGCCAAATTACATAAAAATATTAAAAATAAATTAGCAGAGTGGTTCAAGATGGGTCTAAAAGATTGGGATATATCTAGAGATGACCCTTATTTTGGTTTTAAAATACCCGGAACAAAGAACAAATACTTTTATGTTTGGCTTGATGCTCCGATTGGATATCTTGCCAGTTTTCTCAGTCTATGCAAAAACAGGGATGATCTAAATTATAATGCTTACTTTAAAAAAGATAGCCATCATGAGCTCTATCACTTTATAGGCAAAGATATAGTTTATTTTCATACCCTCTTCTGGCCAGCTGTTCTTGAAGGAGCTGGCATAAGAAAGCCAACCTCAGTATTTGCGCACGGCTTTCTGACCATTAATAGTAAAAAAATGTCGAAATCACGCGGTACATTTATTAATGCAAAAACCTATCTTGATAACCTGGATCCCAATTTCATTAGATATTACTATGCCTCAAAACTTGGCCCAAGTATGGAAGATATAGATCTAAACATGGATGATTTTATAGCTAGAGTTAACTCCGACCTAATAGGGAAATTGATAAATATTGCGAGTAGATGTTCAGGTTTTATTAATAAAAACTTCAACGGTGAGTTATCAAGAGAACTTGATGATCCGAAACTATTCAATACATTTTTGCAGTGCTCTCAATCAATAGCAGATCACTATGAAGCGCGAGAATATTCAAAAGCCATGAAGCAAATTATGCAGCTTGCTGATAAAGCAAATAGGTACATAGAAGAAAAAAAACCATGGGTAATGATAAAAAAAGAAGAGCAGCATGAAGAGGTGCAATTAGTTTGCACGCAAGGGCTCAATTTATTTAGAATGCTTTTGATCTATCTAACTCCTGTCATCCCAGAAATTTCGGATAAAGCCAAATCTTTTTTTAATGAGGAAAATTGGCACTGGGATGATACTTTAAGTCCAATACTTGGAACCAAGATAAATAAATATATTCCACTTCTAACAAGAGTTGAAAAAGAAAAGGTAGATAACATGATGACCTCATCAAATGAAACAACATCAAAAGCACCAACTAATTCTGAAAAAAATCTAATTACTATTGATGATTTTATGAAAGTTGATTTACGAGTGGCTCTTATTAATGATGCAAATGAAGTTGAGGGAGCCGATAAATTGCTTGAGTTAACATTAGATCTTGGGGAAAGTAATCGAACGGTTTTTGCTGGGATAAAAGCAGCCTATGAACCAAAAGATCTCATTGGTCGTCATGTAATAGTTGCTGCTAACCTAGCGCCAAGAAAAATGCGATTTGGAATTTCCGAAGGTATGGTTTTAGCTGCAGGACCGGGAGAAAAAGACATTTTCTTATTATCGGTGGATGCAGGAGCTAAGCCAGGTATGAAAGTAAAATAATATTAAACTTATGGTCAAAAGTAATTTCGTTGCAACAATAAATGAATCGCTATGCATTGGATGCACGCTATGTATAAAAGCATGTCCTTTTGATGCAATTATTGGTGCAAATAATTATATGCACACCGTCCTTTCATCAGAGTGTCCCGGCTGCAAGCTTTGTATTCCAGCCTGTCCTGTTGATTGCATTGAACTTATCCAGAGTGGCAAAAGAAAGTCTAGCAATCTGTTTAAGATGCAAGCTAAGTTACATATCCTTAGGAAAAAAAACGAAATAAAAAAAAGGAATAAAGAATTTAATTTACAAAAAGAAACTATCTTAAAGAATAAAAAAAATACCATCAAAAACTTGATGAATAGAGTTAAAACAAAAATTCCACCCAAGTAGTTTATTTCTATTTTTTGGGCATATAGAGGTCCGTTAAAACCCCTTCCTGTGCTTCAGCAGCAAAAGCAATCGTTTCTGATAGTGTAGGGTGAGGGTGAATAGTCATACCAATATCTGCCGCATCAGCTCCCATCTCAATAGCAAGTGCTATCTCCGAAATCAGATCACCGGCACAACTGCCCACTATGCCACCACCGATGACTCTGCCAGTTTCTTTATCGAATAACAGTTTTGTGAATCCCTCATCTCTTGAATTTGTTAGAGATCTCCCACTTGCTGACCATGGAAATTTTGTCTTTTCATAAGCAATATTAAATTCTTTTGCTTCATTTTCTGTCAAACCTACCCATGCTATCTCAGGATCGGTATAAGCGACTGATGGTATTACTCTAACATCAAATGCACTTTTCTTGCCTGCAGCCACTTCAGCAGCAACTTTCGCTTGATGAGTGGCTTTATGAGCTAACATTGGATTACCAGTAATATCTCCTATAGCAAATATATGAGACTTATTAGTCTTCATCTGTTTATCGACCTTAACAATACCTTGCGCATCAAGATCAATTCCAGCGTCTTTTAGTCCGATATCAAAAGCATTAGAACGCCTTCCAATCGCAATCAAAATGCGATCAAAAACCTCTGAAGTTGAACCTTCTTCTCTCTCAAATCGAACCTTAATACCCGCTTTTAAAGATTCTATTTTGGTAACCTTGGTTTTTAAATAAATATTTTCATAACGTTTTTTTACAATTTTATAAAACGGTGAAACGAGATCAGGGTCAGTTCCTGGCATTAGTGTCTCTGTTAATTCTACAATACTGACTTTAGTTCCCAGGGCACTATATACACAAGCCATCTCCAAACCAATAATCCCTCCTCCAACAACCAATAGACTGTCTGGAATAGAGCTAAGCTCTAAAGCCATACTTGAGTCCATTATCCTTTCATCAATGGGTAAATTAGGTAGAGAGGCACTTTCTGAGCCCACAGCTAAAATACACTGTTTGAAATCGATTGTATCTTTATTGTCTAGGACGATCCTATTAGGAGATTGAAAACTACCATCACCTTGTACAATGTTTACTTTTCTTTGTGAAGCTAAATGCTCTAGCCCCGAAGTAAGCTTCTTAATAATAGAATCTTTCCATGCACCTAGTGCCTTTGGGTCTATCTGCGGTTTAGTAAATTTTATTCCATGATCCTTCATTGCAGCAGCATCATCGATAACCTTAGCTGCATGCAATAACGCCTTAGATGGGATACAGCCCACATTTAGACATACGCCACCAAGAACCGGCCACCTCTCAACTAAAGTTACCTTCATACCTAGATCTGCAGCTCGAAAGGCTGCTGTATAACCTCCTGGTCCTGCACCTAAAACGAGAAGATCAGTAGTATGGGTTGCTGATTCCATATTTTTATTGATGGATTTATTTTTTGTTTTCTTTATCTTCTCGGATTTATTATCAACTTCCTTGATCGATAAAATCAAATCGCCCAGAGATACTTTATCTCCAACTGAGACATGAATTGAAGAAATAATACCGGCATGGGTTGCTGGAACATCAATCGATGCTTTATCTGTCTCAAGTGAAATAAGATTATCATTTTCTTCTATGGACTCTCCAATCTTTACCAGTATCTCAATCACCTCAACATTATCGAAATCACCAAGATCAGGAATTTTAATATCCATAAATTTACTCAATTACTCATCCGACCTTGATTAAGCTTTTAATATCAATTGTTTGTTGACCAAAAAATGTTGTAAAACGTGCTGCACTGGCGCCATCAATTACACGATGATCATAAGAAAAAGATAATGGCAACATCAATCTTGGATTAAATTCTTTTCCATCCCAGATTGGCTGCATTACTGCACGTGAAACCCCTAATATAGCAACCTCAGGCGCATTTATAATAGGTGTAAAGGCTGTCCCGCCAATACCACCAAGACTGGATACAGTAAACGTAGCGCCTTGCATTTTATCAGCCGATAATTTTCCAGAACGTGCCAACTCGGAGAGTTCATTTAGCTCTCTGGCAATATCAAGAATTGATTTATTGTCAACATTATTGATAACAGGTACAACAAGTCCATTTTTCGTATCTGCAGCAAAACCAATATTAATGTATTTTTTTAGTACCAATGATTGCCCATCATCAGCCAAAGAAGCATTTACTCTAGGAAAATTCTCTAAAGTTAATGCGCAAGCTTTTATAATAAAAGCTAGAGGAGAAATTTTTAATTTTTTATTTTTCGCTAGATTTTTTTGTCGCAATCTTTCTTTTTCCATTTCCGTGATATCTGCAAAATCATGTTGAGTAACATGAGGTAAATTAACCCAACTGGCTTGCAGACGAGGTCCCGATATTTTTTGAATACGTGATAATGGTTCAATTACAATTTCACCATATTTTGCATAATCTACCGTTGGAACTTTCGGCAAACTTGATCCTGAGAAGGATGCCCCTGACAGAATCGCCTTAACAAAACCTTTTATATCTTCATGTAAAATTCTTAATTTTGGTCCTGAGCCATTTACTTCAGCTAGGTTTACTCCAAGCTCTCTAGCAAATTTACGAACCGAAGGGCTCGCATGAGCAGTTGAAAATTGCTTCTCATCTATAGCGGGAAGTGTTCTTGGGGTTGACGGAAGCTTAAGTATTTGATGATTTTGGGGCTGAGAATTTGTTGTTGTTTCTATGGTTTTTTTTAAATTTTCTAATTCTTTAGGTGATTGATTTTTTACCTTACTTTTAGTGGAGCCTATGATTTTCATATTACCAATAATATCGTCTTTCTTTACTAGGTCACCCACCTTCACATTTAGTGAGTTTATTTCACCAGTTTCTGGTGAAGGGATATCCATACTTGCCTTATCGGTCTCAAGAGTGATTAAACTCTCTTCAATCTTAACTGAGTCCCCTTCATTCACTAAAATCTCTATCACCTCAATGCTGTCAAAATCGCCAACATCAGGAATTTTGATATCTATTAGATTGGTTGATTTGTTACTCATAAATTTGTGGCTTAAATTTTTACAGGATCTGGTTTTTTTGGATTTATTTTAAATTTCTTCATTGCTTTAAGGACGATCTTCTGATCAATCGCACCTAGATCAAGTAAAGCATTTAGTGTTGCTAGAACAATATATCTTCTATCTACTTCGAAATGATCTCGCAATGCACTTCGACCATCACTTCTTCCATAACCGTCAGTACCAAGTGTCGTGTAAGAACCAGGAATCCATTTTTGAATTTGATCTGGTAACAGTGTCATATAATCTGTGGCTGCTATAAAGGGACCACTTCTATCTTCAAAACATTGCTCTACATAAGATGATTTTTTCTGTGATCCAGGGTTTAGCTGATTTAAGCGGTCTTTTTCAAGCGCCTCTCTTCTTAACTCATTAAAGCTAGTAACAGACCATATATCTGTTGAGATATTATAGTCATTGAGGAGTATATCTGCTGCAGCAATAACCTCTCTTAATATTGTACCTGAACCCATTAATTGTGGCTTACTAACATCATCCTCATTTTTTCCTTCTCGCAGTAAATACATTCCTTTTAAAATTCCTGCTTCTGAACCCTTCGGTAAAGCGGGATGAGTATAATTTTCATTCATACAGGTAATGTAATAGAAAATATTCTCTTGATTTCCCATCATACGGCGCAATCCATCATGAATAATTACCGCCAGCTCAAAGGCATAGGTTGGATCATAAGCAACGCAATTGGGAATTGAAGAGGCGCTAATCAAGCTGTTTCCATCCTGGTGCTGAAGACCCTCACCCGCCAGGGTTGTTCTTCCAGCAGTCCCTCCAATCAAAAAGCCTCTAGATTGCATATCACCGCCAGCCCAAATGAAATCACCAATTCTTTGAAACCCAAACATTGAGTAATAAATATAAAACGGAATCATTTGTCGATCATGATTACTATAAGAAGTTCCGGCTGCCAACCAAGAACAGAAGGCGCCAGCTTCATTGATGCCCTCTTCTAGTATCTGCCCTTTTTTATCTTCCCTGTAGAACATCAATTGATCGGCATCTTGCGGTGTATAAAGCTGTCCTTTGGATGAGTAAATACCAATTTGCCTAAACATTCCTTCCATTCCAAAAGTTCTAGCTTCATCCGGGACAATAGGAACAACATTTTTTCCTATTTTTTTGTCACGCACTATCGAGGTAAGGATTCGAATAAATGCCATGGTTGTTGATGCTTCTCTGTCACCCGTCCCCTCTAATTGACTCTTGAATATATCTAATGAAGGAATTTTTAGATCTTTGGACTTTGTTCGTCGTTGCGGAAGAAAACCACCAAGCTTTTTCCTTTGTTGTTGCAAATACTCTAACTCCGGACTTTTTGAAGAAGGTTTATAATAAGGCACATCCTTTATAATCTTATCTGATATGGGAATATTGAAACGATCTCTAAATTCTTTCAAAGCATCGATATCTAATTTCTTTTGCTGGTGAGCAATATTTTGACCTTCTCCTGCAGCTCCCATGCCAAAACCTTTGACTGTTTTTGCCAGAATGATAGTTGGTCTACCTTTATGATTAATCGCCTGATCATATGCTGCAAATACTTTCTTAGCATCATGACCACCTCGATTTAGTCGCCAAATATCTTGATCGGATAAATTGGTTACCATCTCTCTCGTTTCTGGATATTTTCCAAAGAAGTTTTCTCTAACGTAGTCACCACCTTTAGATTTAAAATTTTGATACTCGCCATCAACGCACTCTTCCATTATTTTTCTGAGAAGACCATCAGAATCCCTGGCTAACAGGGGGTCCCATCTTGAGCCCCATATCAATTTAATAACATTCCATCCAGCGCCACCAAAAGCAGCTTCTAATTCTTGAATAATTTTACCGTTACCACGAACAGGGCCATCCAGTCTCTGTAAATTACAATTAACAACAAACACAAGGTTATCTAAGCCCTCTCTGACAGGCATTGTAATTGCCCCCATTGACTCCGGCTCATCCATTTCACCATCACCTAAAAAACACCAAACTTTTCGATTGCTTGGTTGAATCAAATCACGATGTTCCATATAGCGCATAAAACGCGCCTGATAAGTTGCCATCATCGGTCCTAATCCCATTGAAACTGTCGGAAACTGCCAAAAATCTGGCATCAACCAAGGATGTGGGTAAGAAGATAGACCATTACCACTTGCCTCTTTTCTGAATCCATTTAGTTGAGATTCATTCAAACGACCTTCTAAATAAGCTCTGGCATATATACCCGGCGAAGAATGTCCTTGAATAAATACCATATCTCCCTGGTTTTTTTTTGTTGGTGCTCTCCAAAAATGATTGAAACCAACTTCATATAGTGTTGCCGAAGATGCATAGGTAGAAATATGACCTCCAAATTCAGAGCTTTCTTTATTGGCCTGAACAACCATGGCCATTGCATTCCAGCGAATAATTGCTTCGATTCTCTTTTCAATCGCTCTATCGCCTGGATAACTTGGTTGCTTCCCAACAGGAATGGTATTGAGGTAAGCGGTGTTATGCGAGAAAGGCAGATATGTTCCGGATCGACGAGCATAATCAACCATTTGATTAAGAATAAAATGCGCTCTCTCTGGACCATGTTGTGCAATAACAGAATCTATAGAATCAAGCCATTCTCTGGTCTCAATCGGGTCTTTATCATCAATTCTGTTAAAATCACTCATAGTAGATTATCCGTAATCTTTAGTCTTTGAGAGTATTATAGGTTTTCTTTGTTGAATTAACCAATATCTCGTGCTTAGATTTTCATAATGCAATATAAGCGATAGATTTGATTTGATTTGCAAACTCGATATCATCCAAATATAAACGTCTTTTCAATCAATAATTCAATCTAAGGTGATTAACCAATGGCAGAACTGCATTATAACGATTTCCAGAAAAATATCCGAATCATCCAGCAAACTGGAACTCCTAAAAATATTGATTTAGAAAATATCAATCAAATTTTACTCATCTTACCCAAGAAAATTTCTAATAATATTTGGAAAAATATTCCACAGGGAGAGAATTTAAAGGCATTAATTATGAATCGCTCTTCTGGAGGTCTTCCAACCATTTCCACCAGACTAAAAAATAAAAAGCAAACCGCTCTGCATATTGGGAAATTTGATCCTAAGAAAGAGGCTCATGAATCTTTAACTTCTGCGAGAAAAATGATTCAAGCAACGTCGAATGAAAAATCTGGAATTATTGCTATTTGGATTTTAGGTTTCGATGAAAATGATCAAGAATCTATTGCGAGGGCTATGATATCAGCTGCCCTAGCTGCTAAATTTATGATGCCAGAATATAAATCTAATCCTAGTAAAGAAAAAATTAATAGCATCAAATTAATTGGTATGAATAAAAAAATAAACCTAGAGAGAGAAATTGCTGAATCTCACGGGAATAATATAGCAAGATGGTTAACAGCATTACCCGCTAATAAACTAGATGCTCTTAATTACATAGATCTATTAAGCAAACTATCAAATGACCTTAACTGGGAATTAACTGTCCACAAAACAGAGGAATTAAAAACTATGGGTGCTGGAGCTTTTCTTGCGGTCTCACAAGGTAATGAGGATGATAGTGCGGCTATAGTGAGGATAAAATTCAAACCTCATAATAAGGAAGCTAAAAAAACACTTAGCTTGGTCGGAAAAGGCATAATTTTTGATACAGGTGGAAGTAATTTAAAACCTTTTAATAGTATGCTTGATATGCATATTGATATGGGAGGAAGCGCAGTTGCATTAGGAACTCTTCTGGCAATAACAAAATTGAATCTTCCCATAGAAGTAGATTGCTGGTTAGCGATAACTGAAAACCGAACCGGACCTAAGGCTTATAAGTCACAAGATGTAATTACCGCAGCAAATGGTAAAACAATACAAACAATTCACACTGATGCTGAGGGAAGAATGGTTCTTGCTGATGCTTTATTTTTTGCCGCAAAAGAAAAACCTGATTTTATTATTGATTATGCGACATTAACCGGTGCTTGCATGAATGCCGTCACTACTCGTTATAGTGGGGCATTTACAAACCACCCAGATCTTCACCAAGCTATTAAAAAAAGTGGCACTGAAAGTGGTGAGAGAGTTTGGCCATTCCCGATTGGTAAAGAATTTATGTCAGAACTTGCGAGTGAAACAGCAGATATAAAGCAATGTTCTCCAGGAGGTGGAGGCGATCATATTTTAGCTGCTTGTTTCTTGAATGAATTCGTTGATCCTTTGATACCTTGGATACATATCGACTTAAGTGCAGCTACCAATAAAGGAGGGCTGGCACATATACCTACTAAAATTACGGGTTTTGGTGTTCGCTTTAGTTTAAATTTAATCATTGAAAGAGATATTCTTAATACAAAAAGTTGATAAGATGCACTTCTTACTTTCAAAATATTATAAAAATGAATCATATCTTTCATATTTCAAATAGATTTCGAGGCTATCTTCCAGTCATTGTTGATGTTGAAACTGGCGGTTTCAACCATCAAACCGATGCATTACTAGAAGTGGCGGCTGTAATGATTGACCCACAAGATGATGGAACATTATTACGTGGTGCTACTATTCGACATCACGTAAAGCCCTTTCAAGGTGCGAATCTTGAGCCTGCTTCCCTTGCTGTAAACAAAATAGATCCCGATCATCCTTTGAGATTAGCGATCGATGAAAAAGATGCGCTGAACGATATTTTTAAAAAAATACGTGAAACCATGCAGGAGTTGTCTTGTAAGAGAGCTATTTTAGTTGGACACAATGCTTCATTTGATTTGAACTTCATCAATGAAGCAGCCAAGAGATGCTCCCTAAAACGCAATCCCTTTCATCCATTTTCCTGTTTTGACACTGCCACTCTATGCGGAGTTACATATGGACATACAGTATTGGCGAGGGCTGTTGAACTTGCTGGTTTCGAATGGGATGCTGAACAAGCTCATGGTGCTGCCTATGATGCTGAAAAAACAGCGGATATTTTTTGTGATGTCGTGAATCGATTTAATCCAATCTTTCATAAAAATATGTCTTAAATAAATCAATCTTCTTTGGCAAGTAATTCAGCTAACTCACCATTTTTATACATTTCCATCACGATATCACACCCACCTATCAAATCGCCTTTCACATAAAGCTGAGGAAATGTAGGCCAATTTGAGTATGACTTTAAGCCTTCTCTAATCTCAGGATCCTCAAATATATTGACGTAAGAAAAAGGTTTACCGATCATCTTAAGAGCAGAGACTGTCTGACTTGAAAATCCACATTGAGGAAAATCGGGGGTTCCCTTCATATAAAGCATGACGTGATGGCTTTCTAATTGATCTTTTATACGTTCATTAATATCCAAAATATTTACTCACATTATTTAAAATAAATTATTAACAATTGTAACTTAACCGGTTTCCGTTTGTCTCTCAAAAAAAACCCATTTATTAAATTAAACTATCTATAATAGAAATTGTTGTATCAGTTATTAACCAATACAGAGCAGGTATCAAAACAAGTCAAGATTTTCTAGACGTGTTTCTTATAAATTATGCTTATTAATGACCTATTAAAAAATGAAATCAACCTGTCTGTCAGTAAATCACTAATAGAAGATATTGGTGATGGGGACATAACAGCAACTATAAACAACATAACATCTCACTCAAAAGCAGAGATTATTTGTCGTGAAGATATGGTTTTATGTGGAAAGCTATGGGTAAATGAAGTTTTCATGCAGCTTGATCCAAGTATTCAAATAAAATGGATGTTTGATGATGGTGCCTTCATCAAAGAAAATACAGTAATTTTTGAACTATCCGGATCAACTCAAAATATTTTATCTGGTGAGAGATGTGCATTAAATTTCCTACAAACATTATCAGCAACTGCCTCGATCACGAGATTATATGTAAACCAATTAGAGAGTTTAAATTGCAAGGTACTAGATACAAGAAAAACACTCCCTGGATTACGCTTAGCTCAAAAATATGCAGTTTTATGTGGTGGCGGTACTAACCATAGGATCGGCCTATTTGATGCGATTCTGATAAAAGAAAATCATATTATTGGTGGTGGTGGAATTGAGAATATTATTCAAAAAACAAAAACGATGTATCCAGATATGCCAATTGAAATTGAAGTTGAAACTCTTGCGGAAATGAAGATAGCTATAAGTGCGGGCGCTGATCGTCTATTACTGGATAACTTTGATATTAAGATGCTAAAGAAAGCATATGAAATCAATCAATCTCTATACTCTAAACCAAGATTACTTGAAGCATCCGGGGATATAACTCTTAAAAATATTCGTAAAGTTGCAGAAACGGGGGTCGATTTTATATCGGTTGGTGCCTTAACGAAAAATATTTCAGCTATTAATCTGAGTATGCGCTTTATCAGCTAAAAGACATTTTGATTTAATTATTTTTGACGAACTTTAATTAGAATTTCTATATCGTCTTTCCGCGTTCCAGGGGGTAAAGTTGGGAAAGCTTCAATATTAATTTCATCTTCGGGAATATCGATAACCTCCCCAGTATCAATATTATAAAAATGATGATGAGCATAGGCGGCTGAATCATATACTGTCTTTGCTGAGTCAACATTCAATTCGCGAACCAATCGACCGGTTTTAAATAAATTCAATGTATTATAAATAGTGGCTTTTGATACCTTACTACCTTGCTTCCTGAGTAAAACAAGTAATTGATCAGCAGAGATATGCTGAGGTCTTGTTAACAACGCGGCAGCAATTTCCAAACGTTGTTTAGTTGGGTTAATTCCCTGTTGTCTTAATAATTTTGAATAATTCATCAATCTTAGACTTTGCAATCAATATGGTTATAAAATTAAGTATAAACCAATTAAATTATAATATAAAAAATAACTTTAACTTTTTAATATAGTTCTTTATTAATAATTGCATCAATTATTATTAATACGGCACCTATAGTGATCGCTGCATCTGCTACATTGAATGAAGGAAAAGGCCATCCATTTATGAGTACTTGAGCATAATCAACAACATAACCCAATCTTATTCTATCAATAACATTTCCTAAGGCACCGCCCAATACAAAAGAAAGCCCATAAGACAAATACCATTGAGACGTTGTCCTTAATTGATAAAGCCAGTGAACAATATATCCGCAAACAAGAATAGCTAATATAGAGAGAAACCAACGCTGCCAGCCACCAGCATCTGCAAGAATACTAAAAGCTGCTCCTGTGTTTTGCTGGTATGTAATATTAATAAAGAAATTAACACCAATTTTTTCGTAAAGAGAGAGATTCAGTACTATCCAATATTTAACCCATTGATCCAAAATAACAATCAACGTTGTGACTGAGCTCCATTTAAGCAGTAATCTGGTCTCACTGGTAAGGTTTTTTTTATTCATATTATTTTAACTCTTAATTAATTATTGAGTTGAAAGAATGTTTTTAGCATCTCTTGCATCTTTGTGCATTTGATCGATCAATTCATCTGCTGAGTTGAATTTAATTTCATTACGAATTTTAGAAATAAAATCTACATCAATATAACTACCATAAATATCTTTATTAAAATTAAAAATGTGCACTTCGAGTAAAGGTTTTTGCCCTTGATAAAAAGTAGGTCGTTTACCAAGACTAGCAACCGCGTCTAATGGTTTATCTGCAAGTCCATGAACTCTTACCGCAAAAATACCCATTAACGCACTCTGCAAGCGATGGATATTAACATTTGCAGTCGGATAACCAAGCTCCCTACCTAATTTTTTTCCAGTAATAACCCGTCCCGACATTTGATACGGCCTTCCCAGAAACTGACTTGCTTTAAGTAAGTTCCCCTGATTCAGTAATCCTCTGACCAATGTACTGCTTGTTCGTTCATCATTTACAATGACACTGGGTATTTTTTTTATTTCAAACTCAAGTAATCTCTTAACCTTTTTAAGCTGCTCATAATTGCCACTGCGTTTGCGCGCAAAATGGAAATCATCTCCAATTACTAAGTATTTTAAGTTAAGCCTATGAATTAATAATTGTCTAATAAAATCATCAGCCTCAATATTTTGCATTTTATTATCAAATCGAGGACAAAAGAAAATATCGATACCTAAATTTTTAAGTACTTGGTATTTCTCCCTAAAACGCATTAATCTCGCTGGTGGTTTATCACGTGAAAAAAATTCACCGGGAGTGGGCTCAAAACTCATAACTACCGATGGTAAGTTACTTTTTTTACTTTGTTTTATTACATGTTCTAACAAACATTGATGCCCTAGATGCAAACCATCAAAGGCGCCTATGGTTAATACACACCCATTTTCTAAGAGTTCATACGGAAAATTATTAATTGATCTAATTAGTTGCATAGTCGCTAATCACTCTTGAATTTTAGAATATCCAGCTTAATACCGGATAAAAATAACGCACTAAAATAAACCAGCATACTAGTTACAATTGCTAATAATAACCAGAACGACCGATGTAATAGTTCAAGTGATATCCACCATGAAAGTGGTTGCTCAAAGAAAGATAGGCAGAGAAACATGGAAAAATTAGCTATGGCAATCCTGAAAAGAAAATTAAGCCAATTTTTTCCTGACTGAATTATTTTATTTTTTCTTAGCCCTATGTATAACAAAAAAGCATTTAAGGAGGCGGCAATTGAAATAGCTAACGCCAGACCTGCATGAGCTCCAGGATAATTTAATTGAGTCAGGTAATAAGCAAAAGAAACACCTAAAACCAAATTTAGCATCAGGCAAATTAAACCAACCTTAACCGGTGTTTTAGTGTCTTCTCTGGCAAAATATGCTGGAGAGAGAATCTTTACAAATGAAAACCCAATCAGTCCAATAGAAAAAGCCTTTAAACTTAACGCCGTCATCTCAACGTTTGTTTGATCGAACATCCCTCCATAATAAATGACGGCAATCATAGGCTCCGCCAAAAGAAAAATACCAATAGCAGCAGGAACTACGAATAAAAAAACCAATCTCATCGACCAATCAATCACTTCAGCAAATTTTTCCATAGATTTTTGTGCATACTGACTCGATAGAAATGGCATGGTTACTGTAGCAAGAGCTATACCAAATAGACTCAATGGTAATTCCATTATTCTGTCAGAGTAATACAGCAAGCTTATCTTCCCTATCCCAAGCATTGAAGCAATTACTCCACTGATTAGAATATTAATTTGCGCAACTGATGAGCCAAAAATCGCTGGTGCCATCAACTTACCTATTCTTCTCACACCTTCATGATTAATCCCCCATCTAGGTCTTGGGATTAGATTAATTTTTGATAAAAAAGGCAATTGAAATATTAATTGAATAATTCCAGCAACAAACACCGCATAGGCAAGCGCTAGTCCAGGATTATCTAATTTTGGTGCAAGGAAGATTGCAGCTAAAATTAGAGTTATATTTAATATTACTGGTGTAAACGAAGGAACAGAGAATCTTCCGTATGTGTTTAAAATTCCACCCGCAAATGCCGTTAAAGAAATAAACATTAAATATGGAAATGTAAAGCGCAACATTAAGCTAGCCAAATCAAAACGTCCACTATCCATAATAAAACCAGGAGCAACTATAGACACAAAAATTGGCGCCATTATAACGCCTATCATTGATACAATAAAAAGTATTAAACCAAAAGTACCCGCAACTGAATCAACTAATAATTTCACCTCTGCGTGTGTTCGGCCCTCCTTATAATCAGCAATGACAGGAATAAAGCCTTGATTGAATGCACCCTCTGCAAAAAAACGCCGCAACATATTAGGTATACGATTAGCAATAATAAAAGCATCCATAACAATGGATACTCCAAAAAATCTGGCGAAAACGACGTCACGTATTAATCCAAATACACGTGACAGCATCGTCATCGAACTAACAACAATGGTTGAGTTGATTAATTTATTCTTAGATTTTTTTATAGAAAGAATCATGATTAATATTTTATAATAATTGTACCTAATAATATTCTAGATAATTTTTTATTTTTATCTACGGGTCGAATAAAAGATTTCTTAAATTATCCGATTGACAATCCCCTATTATAAAAGAATAATACGCCGCTCTATTCATTCAATCTAGAATCAGATAACTAGGGAATGAAAAATTTAATTAATTAAAAAATGGACAATATTTAAAGTGGCAAACATTAAATCAGCAAAAAAAAGAGCTCGTCAGGCCGAAAAAACACGCTCACACAATGTGGGGCTAAGATCAAAGCTTAGAACTAGTATAAAAATTGTGATTAGTGCTATTGAATCTAAAGACCACAAGGTAGCTCAAGAGGCTTTTAAAAGTGCAGTTCCGGTGATCGATAGTATGGTAAATAAGAATATCATCAAAAGAAACAAAGCCGCGCGACACAAAAGTAGACTAAATAAAATGATTAAAGGCTTAAGTAAATAGTTAAATATAAAATCTTTCTACTCTATATCTAATGAGTCCAACTCAAGCATTATAGCTTTTCCAAGTTCATCAACCCCATCACCTGTAATTGCGCTAATTTGAAAAACAGGTCCTGTCCAATTTAACTCTTTGATAAAACCCTTACATATTGCATGCATTTCCTCTCGAGGTAATAAATCTGTTTTATTAATTATTAGCCATCGAGTTTTATTGATTAAATCATCAGAAAAATTTTCTAGCTCTTGCTCTATATCCCTAAATGCTTGTGCAGGTTTTATAGGTAAATCATAAGAGGCAATATCAATCAAATGCAATAAAATTCTTGTTCGTTGCAAATGCTTTAGAAACTGAATACCTAAACCGGTTCCCTCTGCCGCACCTTGGATCAGCCCTGGGATATCCGCCATAACGAAACTTTGTAGCATACCAACTGATACAACCCCTAAATTAGGGTATAAAGTGGTAAATGGATAGTCAGCAACTTTCGGTTTAGCACTAGACATAACCCTAATTAAACTTGATTTACCGGCATTTGGCATACCGAGTAGGCCCACATCAGCAATCAATTTTAACTCTAAGCTTAGTCTTCTAGTTTCGCCTTGCGTACCTTTTGTAATTTTTCTCGGGGCACGATTGACACTACTTTTAAACCTTGTATTTCCTTGGCCTGACTCTCCTCCCTGCGCTACCTTTATCCGTTGATTAATTTCCTTGAGATCCCCAATTAACTCACTGGTATCGATATCCATGATTGTTGTACCCACAGGAACAACTACATCTAAATCATTTCCACCTTTGCCTGTCATATTTTTACCAGAGCCAGGCGAACCATTTTCAGCAGCATAAGTTTTGATTATTCTAAAATCAGCAAGAGTATTAGTAGCATCACTTGCGACAAAATAGACACTGCCACCGTCACCTCCATCCCCACCATCTGGGCCACCTTTAGCAATAAATTTTTCACGACGAAAACTCAAACACCCACTGCCGCCAGAACCGGCTGCGACTTTAATTAAGGCTTCATCTACAAATTTCATAATAAAACTATCTTAGTTAGGAAAAAAAAACCCCGCAACAGCGGGGTAGTAAATTATTTAGAGCAAGTATTCTTCTTTAAAGGACATTAACATATTGTCTATTTTTTAAACCTTTTCTTTGAAACTTTATCTGTCCGTCGGCTTTTGCAAAAAGCGTATGATCTCGCCCCATACCAACATTAACTCCCGGGTGGAAACGAGTTCCTCTCTGACGAACAATTATATTTCCCGCAATTACCACTTGACCGCCATACATTTTAACACCAAGGCGTTTACTTTCTGAATCTCTTCCATTCCTAGTACTTCCGCCAGCTTTCTTATGTGCCATTGTCTTTCCTTGATTAAATCATTCGAATAAAATTTATAAACTCTATTTTACAATAAAAAATAATTATTTATGTTTTTTTCTTAGCTACTTTTTTTGTTGCGGCTTTCTTAGCTACTTTTTTTGTTGCGGCTTTCTTAGCTACTTTTTTTGTTGCGGCTTTCTTAGCTACTTTTTTTGTTGCGGCTTTCTTAGCTACTTTTTTTGTTGCGGCTTTCTTAGCTACTTTTTTTGTTGCGGCTTTCTTGGGAGCTTCAGGTATTTTTTGATCACCAATTGCAGTAATTTCAACTTCGGTAAAGAACTGTCGATGAGTTCCTTGGCGAAGATAATTTTGACGACGTTTAAATTTTACAACTGGTACTTTTTTGCTTTTACCTTGACGCAATACTGTTGCCACAACAGAGATATCTTTCAAGTATGGTTTACCAATTTTAACATCAGCGCCTTCACCTAC
This sequence comes from Woeseiaceae bacterium, assembly GCA_028227395.1. GTDB lineage: Bacteria > Pseudomonadota > Gammaproteobacteria > Steroidobacterales > Woeseiaceae > SP4260. The sequence continues at coordinate 147,869 of JAOIZZ010000002.1, forward strand.
AAGAATCACTTCATTGAAGTTAATACTCGCACCTTCTTCAGCCTGAATTTTTTCAAGTTTTAAACGATCACCTTGAGTTCCACGATACTGTTTACCGCCTGAGCGAAATACTGCGTACATCTTAAATACCCCAAAATAAGTATATCTTTTGATAAGTAACTGATAAATATATACTAATTATAATCTTCTAATATATATAGAAACTTTTATTATTATTACTTTTAATAAAGAATGGCAATAGTATAGATACTATTGGGCTAGGTCAACGCAAGCTAAAATTATTGCTTTTTTTCTTTAACCTCAACTTAAAATAAAACAATAAACATTAATAAGAATTTAATCGCGAATATTTAAGTTTTCAGGCATTATCGCAAATATATGATCACTCCAAATAAAATTAATAGTGAAAATCAATTTGAACTCGTTAAAGAGTTGATAAGAGAGGATTCTGATGCTGTGGATCATCTTATTCGCGAAAATCTTCACAGTGATGTTACGCTAATCTCACAAGTCTCCGAATATATCATTAATAGTGGCGGTAAAAGAGTTAGACCTTTAATCACACTATTGGCAGCAAAAGCTTTGAAATATTCTGGCAAGGATCATATTCAAACGGCCGCAATCATTGAATTTATTCATACCGCCACTCTTTTGCATGATGATGTCGTAGATGAATCAAAACGTAGGAGAGGTCAAGATACTGCGAATATAATTTTTGGGAATCAAGCCAGTGTCTTAATTGGTGATTTTCTTTACTCTAGAGCGTTTCAGATGATGGTAAAATTAGATGAAATGAAAGTACTGAGAGTACTTGCTGATACTACTAATACCATCGCCACCGGAGAGGTTATGCAGCTCATCAACATCCATGATCCCGATATTGATGAGGAAAACTACACTCAAGTGATTTATAGAAAAACAGCTTGTTTGTTTGAGGCAAGCGGGCATGCAGCCGCGATCCTCGCTAATTCCGATGAAAAGGCACGACTGGCCATGATTGAATACGGTAAACAGTTAGGAATTGCCTTTCAATTGATAGATGATGCTCTAGATTACAGCGCCTCCTCAGAGATTTTAGGAAAAAATTTGGGCGATGATCTTGCTGAAGGCAAACCCACGCTTCCAATAATATATGCGATAAAAAATAGCTCACAAACTGAAAAAAATATTATTCAGAAAGCTATCAAGAATGGAGATCTAACAAAACTATCAATCATTCAGGAAATTATAAAATCCACTGGTGCAATTAAATACACAGTAATGCGGGCACAACAAGCAGCTGATAGGGCCATTAAGGCCAGTTCAATGCTACCTGAATCAAGTTATAAAGAAGCACTTATATCTATAGCGAATTTTGCCGTTCAAAGACAAAATTAGAAACTAAAAAACCACTTAAATAAAATGAAAGAAACACTTAAACCTGTTACTGCACTACTAATCAGTGTGGCTATCCTCCTTACTGGCAGTGGGCTTCAAGGCACATTACTTCCTATTAGGGCTTCTCTGGAGTCGTTTTCAACGATCTCTATTGGTTTTATTGGTGCAGCATATTTTTTAGGTTTTACTGTTGGGTGCATCTTTGGAGCTGAGTTAGTAAAAAGAGTCGGGCATATTAGAGTTTTTCTTGCCATGACTGCATTGGCATCAACTACAGCTTTAATTCATTCTTTAATTCTCTATCCTTGGGTTTGGGTAATATTACGAATGTTAACTGGCTTTTGTTTTGCGATTCTTTTTGTAGTTATTGAAAGCTGGATTAATGACCGATCAACCAATGAAAATAGAGGAATAATTTTCTCTACTTACGTAATGATCACATTATCAGTGCAAGCGGTTGGTCAATTAATGATAATGCTTTATGAGCCCACTGGTGTTGAATTATTTGCTATTACATCTATTCTAATCACATTGGCAGCTATTCCGATTGCCTTATCAACCGCTCCAGCGCCAGAAATTAAACATACGACAAAATTCAATCTTAAAAAATTATATAAAACCTCACCTGCTGCAATCATTGGTTGTCTATTTATAGGCTTCGCTAATGGCTCTTTTTGGTCATTAGCACCAATTTTTATAACTACTCTTTTCTCAGATATTTCTTATACCGCATGGTTTATGGTATCAGCTGTTATTGGTGGTGCTTTATCACAATGGCCAATAGGATTTTTATCGGACAAAATTGGACGCCGAAAAGTGATTGTTATTATCGCTTTTTTGGGTGTATTTGTTGCTTCACTGATCATTTTATCTATCCAATCAATTGATTTCATCGGTATCAACATACTCGGCGCTGCATGGGGAGCCGTCTCTTTTCCTATGTACGCAGTTATTGTGGCTCATGCAAATGATCATGCCGATATAGGTGATTACGTCGCAGTATCAAGTGGTTTGCTTCTAATGTATGGCATAGGTGCAATTATTGGGCCTTTATTATCATCATTATTAATGGCTTTAACTAATGCGAGTGGCTTATTCGTATATATTGGAGCCATGCATTTGCTCTTAGCCCTATATTTATCTTATCGGATTATACGTCGAGATAGCTCACCAACAGATGATCACATATCCTTTAATGATGCCTTGACCGCTACCTATACTGCGTCACAAGTTTACGAGGAAGAAAATACTGATGAGCAAGCAAATTAATTGCTATTTATTATAATTTTTGCCGATACGTCGATACGCTTCTCTGAATGAAATACCTTCATCCAATACTAATTTATAAGCTTCTTCAGCAGCAAAAAGATTTTTATCGAGTTTAATATTTTCAGGTAAAAACTCTAAAGATGAAATTAAATAAGCCATAATTTCAATACTCTCAGTAGAAATATCAATAGCCCTAAATAATGGAGCTTTAATTTTTTGGAGATCTCGTTGAAAACCTGAAGGTAATTTTGCAACAATCATCAAACATTCATTCAAACACGCATGCACAGTAGCTGTTGAAGCTCTTATGAGCTCCAATACATCTGGATTTCGTTTTTGCGGCATAATGGAAGATCCAGTAGTAACTTCAGGAGCTAAACTAATATAACTAAATTCTTGCGTGTAATAGAGAAGAAGATCACTGGCAAGCCTTCCTAAATCCTGCATTACCATTGTTAATTCAAATAAAAGATGAGCTTCTCCTTTGCCACGAGAGAGTTGGACAGCCGTAACAGGTAATTGCGTTTCTGCAAAACCAAGTTTCTCTGTAGTTATCGATCTATCCAGAGGAAGGCCAGGCGTACCGTATCCAGCAGCACTTCCCAAAGGATTTTTATTTGATCGAATTTTTGCATTACGCAAACCAGTCTTTCCGTCCTCAAATGCCTCGATAAATGCCTCACACCAAAGCCCTACTGAAGATGGCATAGCGTGTTGCATATGAGTCATACCTGGAAGGGATATTTTACCTTGACGTTGTTTAAGAGAGTCAAGTGAATCACATAATTTATCCGTACTTAACGATATTTCATCAATTGCATCAAGCATATATAGTCTTAATGCAACCAATACTTGATCATTCCTAGATCGCCCCAAATGAATACGTCCGCCCACTTCTCCAATTAATTGTGTTAAATTCACTTCCAGTGCGGTATGTATATCTTCATCTTCAAGATTTATTTTCCATTTACCCTTATTATAATCAACTAATAACTGCTTAAGCCCATTGGTTATTTTTTGACAATGGTCTTCAGTCAATAATCCAATAATTGATAGCATTTCTGCATGTGCAATACTTGCACGTACATCATAAGTGATCAGCCTTGCATCAAGCAGATGATCTTCGCCAGCCGTGTAATTTAAGACTCTTTGGTCAAGCGGTAATCCCTTATCCCATAAACGACTCAAAGCATACCTCCTAGCTGTTCAGAAGATGATAACATTTCAATATTATTCACAACCAATGTTCCGGTGCCATCATTGGTAAATATTTCTATTAATAAACTATCCGGGGTGTTATATGAAATGATGTGCACTCTTGCAACTCCCCGCTCCAAAGCATAGTTAATAGCTGTGGATTTAGGTAACATCCCATCGGTAATTTTTTGTTCATCTATTAATTTTTTTAATTTCTCTAAATCTAAATAAGAAATCAAAGATGCATTATCATCTCTATCTTCTAATATTCCTGGTGCTGAAGAAATTAAAATCAATTTCTCGGCACCTATTGCAGCAGCTATTGAGGCAGCAACCGTATCTGCGTTTATATTTAAAATAACTCCGTTTTTATCGCAGGTTAGAGGACTAATAACAGGAATTAAATTCGCATTTAATTGTTTTTCGAGTAAATCAGTATTAATTGAATCAATATCTCCAACAAACCCATAATCGATTAATTTATTATCTTTAGTTTTTAGTGCTTCACGACGATGAGCATTAATTAATCCTGCATCAATACCACTCATACCTATTGCATTCAAATCAAATTCTCTAGCAACAGCCAGTATTTGAGTATTTATTTTCCCATTCAAAACCATCGTCGCTATTTCTATAGATTTAGCATCTGTAATCCGTCTCCCTTCAACAAACTGTGCCTCTATACCGAGTGATGAAGCCATTTGAGTAGATTGTATTCCACCTCCATGAATAAGTATTATTCTAATCCCTAATTGCTGTAAAATAGCAATCTGCTCAATCAATTTTCTAGTTAGAACTTTATCGGTAAAAAGCTCCCCGCCCACTTTAATGACAAAAATTTTATTCTTGAATAACCTTATGTAAGGAGCCGCATATTTTAAAGCCGATACAATCGATGATTTATTTTTTAGCATACTAATGTCCTTAATTATTTCATTATTTGATACAGTACAGCCATTTGTGCAAGCATTCGATTTCGAGCCTCATGAATAACAATACTCTTTGAACCATCTAGAACTGAATCGTCAACCACAACACCCCTTCTAACGGGCAAACAATGCATAAAACGACAAGATGGTAAGGCATTATCAAACCAAGAATCTTTAACTCGCCAATCTACTAAATTTTTACGCGCCTCAGATTCCATTTGCTTATCATTATAATGTTTAGCAGAAATCCAAGATTTTGCATAAATAACATGAGCATCTTGCATAGCTTCATAACGATTACTAGTTTCGGTGATCGTCCCCCCTGATAAAACTGCTGCATTCTTTGCTTTTTTCATCACTTCTGCTGGCAACTCAAATCCTTCTGGTCTTAAAACAGTAACATTCATTCCACGCATTGAAGCCATATATAATGTTGAAGCTGGCACCGCTAATGGCAAAGCATTGGGGTGATAAGCCCAACTCAATACAAATTTCCCATTTTTTGTAGGTATTTTAAAATCATCCAATGTTTTCCAATCTGCTAAATTCTGACATGGGTGGTTAATAGCCGATTCCATATTAATAAATGGTTTATCGATTAGATCTATCAAATTATTATAATTCACATCCTGAAGATCAGTTTCAAGGTCTTTTTTTTCCGCGAATGCTCTAATACCAATTGCATCTGCATAAGATGCTATAACTGGAACTGCTTCTCTAATATGCTCTGCAGCACTTCCATCCATTACTATACCCATTTGTGTTTCTAATCCATGTATAGACATTTCAGGAGAAACCACAAAAGTACCGCCACCCAATCTAGTCATAGCTGCTTGAAAAGAAGTCAGTGTCCTTAAAGATGGGCTAAAAAACAACAGAGCCAACACCTTGCCATTTAATGCTTTTGGCTCAGGATGACGATCTAAAGAATTAGCCAACTCCAGTAAACCGAGTATCTCATCACTATTGAAATCTGCAAGGTCATTAAAGTATTTCATTCTGTATTCCTTTTTAAGTTCTTCTTTTTCATATAGAAGCCAAAGCATCACTGAGCTTGTCTATATGATGTGATTGTAAAATTAATGGTGGTAACAATCTAAGTACATTATTGTCAGCGCTCGTGCCGGTCAGAATATCTCTATGAAGTAATTCAGCTTGTATTTCAGTGGCCGGACGATTACATACCAATCCCAATAAAAGACCCTTGCCTTGTATCTTTTTGACAGGACCAACCAAGCATCTTTCTCGAATTTCTTTTTCCATCAATTTTACGTTCTGCAATAACTTATTTTTAGATAAACTTTCAATAACAGCATTAATAGCTGAGCAAGCTAAAGGCCCTCCTCCGAACGTTGACCCTAAATCACCCACTTTTAGGTAATTAGAAAGATAATCAGTGGTTATTAATGCTGCACATGGTATACCGCCGCCCAGTGATTTTGCTGTAGTAAGAATATCCGGCTCGATATCATAATTCTGAATAGCGAAATAATTTCCACTACGCCCCATTCCACTTTGTACCTCATCTACAATAAGAACAACTGAAGCTTCATGACATTTTTGTCTTATAGATCTAAGAAAATCAAACGACAGATCATAAGCCCCAGCCACGCCTTGTATTGGTTCTATTATAACTGCGGCTATTTTACTATTGATCATGTTATTCACTGCGCTCAAATCATCACGTGGAATAAATTCAACCTCAAAAGGCATAGTTGGGAAACCATACCAATTGTTTTTTGCGCCCCAGGTAACCGCTGCTGATGCTGCTGTTCGTCCATGAAATCCATGAGTTACAGCAAGTATTTTTTTTCTCCCAGTAGCTAAGCATGCAATTTTCAATGCATTTTCATTTGCCTCAGAACCAGAATTTACAAAAAATACTTTTGCCAAACCATCAGGGGCTATAGCTAATAAATTTTCTGCAGCTCGTGCTCGAATTTCAAGTGGCAATAAATTACTTTGAAATAATAATTTTGTCATTTGTGTTTTTACTGAATCAAGGAAATTTACCTCACCATAGCCTAAAGGCATAACTGCATGACCACCATAAAGATCCAGTATCTTTCGGTTATCATTGGTAATCAATTCGCATCCTTTAGCGCTTATAACCGACAAAGATAATTGTTTATAAACTCCCAACATTACTTTTTCTTCTTTTTTGAAGAAATCGATATCAGAATTTTTTTTACTTTGATTGGACATAAATTAAACCCATGGTGATGCAATCGACATTAATCCTGTTGTTTCAGGTAAATTCCATAATTTATTCATCCATTGAATAGAGCCACCTGCCGAACCTTTTATTAAATTATCAATCGCGCAATTCACAACAATTTGACCATTATTTGCTGTCGAGCTTATGTGGCAATAATTGCTAGTTATCACATTTTTTAATTGCGGTGAATTTTCTGTGTAAATTACAAATTCTGAATCAGAGTAATAATTTTTATATATAGAACTGATTTCTTTAGTTGATAAATTAATATTCAATTTGGCTTGGACGGTGGCATATATACCACGCGAAAATGGTCCCGAATGAGGTATAAAATTAATTTTTGGTTTCCTTGTAGAAAATCTTTCTAATAAACTTTCTACTTCAGGTGCATGCTGGTGAGATAGTGGTTTGTATGCAAAAACATTACTATGTCGCTCTGGATGATGTGTGGTTTTTTTTAGTGATTTTCCAGATCCAGTGCTTCCAGTTATCGCACTAATGTAGAATTCATCATCAGTAATTCCCTCTAATACAATAGGAACTAATGCCAATAATATGGCTGAAGCAAAACACCCCGGATGCGCAACAAAATAAGAATTGCTATTATCTATATGCTCAGGCACTCCGCATATAAACTGTTTCAGCAATTCTGGTTGAGGATGTTCAATACCATATGTTTGAAAAAATTTACCTGGATCAGAAAATCGAAAATCAGCTGAGGCATCCACAACTCTTGTATTGATATTATCTAAGGATAACTCATCAATCGTTTTTGCTAACAAATCTGCTGATATACCGTGCGGGGCTGCATTAAAAATAGCTATTGTGTCATCAATATCAATATCTTTATTCCAATTTTTGTAACTTCTAAAAACTTCATTATGATAAGAAGCAGCTAAATGAGGAAAAACGTTGTTAATTTCTTCTCCCGCGTATGTGTCTGATATTGCGGCTACAATATCAAAATTTGGATGCGTTTTTATTAAACGTAATAATTCTCCACCCACATAACCCGATGCCCCTAAGATAACAGTATTAATTTTCATTTAGCATCTCAACACAATTATAAGAAATTAATTTCGCCAATAAATTACCCAATGCAAATCCATTGGTGAGTGCATTAATTGCCGGTACATTGAGCATATTCTTTACTAAATCTAAGCCGACAGAATTATCTGTTGCTGGCCCTGTAACAACAATAGGTTCAATCTTGTATTCCTCTCTTAGGATTTTTACACCCCCCCAGGCAGCAACTGGATCATTAGCGCACAAAATAACGCCACTAAGTGACTTTTTTATTTCCTGATCCGAAAGAATAGCTTGAACCCCATAAGAACCTAATAAACCATCACCCAATTCAACCACAATCACATCAGGTTGATTTAACGCAAGTTGATTTAATAATAATTTCGTTAATGCTGGTCCATTATCTGGTGTGGTTGCCACCACACCAAAATCAGAAAAAATCATCGTTGCATCTGCTCCAGCATCTTCCATTGAAAGAATATCCCTTCTTAACGAAACACCAGTCGCTTTACAGGCAGATACTTTAATATTTAATTGTCTAAATCTACTAATTAAGGAACATGCGGCTACTGTTTTTCCTGAATCCATGCATGTTCCACCAATTGCAATAATGGGAATGTCAGAAATATCTAAAACAACAGCTTCATCATAAGGGTGTTCACCTACTTTTGCAGGGATACCAATTCTCTGACCAAGAAATGGAAAATCTAAAACTGCCCCTAAGACCTCACAATTAAATGGTGGACCCACATCCGGATTATAAGAATCACAAATTCCTATGACTCCGCCAATATTGAGAACTTGTATGGTGGAGCCAGCCTTAAGATTTTTTGGAAGGTATCCAGAATAACCCAATAAAGCATTACGATGACCTAAAGCACCGATAACAACATCGCCTTCTTTCAGTGTTGACATTCTGCCACTGGTTAACTCTAATTGGTTATAACGAGATTTATTATTCAAAATTCTAACTGCTAGCAAAACTCCCTCTTCACAGGGAATATCAAGCGATATCCGAATTTCATTACCAAGATTATTGTGCTGTGCTACTGACGCAATTTTGTCTGCAAAAATAATCTTCATAATTCTTTCTCTGATGTTCTTGTGGCAACAGATTGCAGTGAACCCGATAAAGAAAGAATTTTAGAAAATCCACTCGCATCCATAGCCGTCCATTCACCGACTCTCTCACCATACAAACCTGTCGATGCTTTCATCAATGAATACGGGGAAGTAATTCCGGTTATAAATAAATTTCCAGGTTTTAAACTAAATTTAACTTCTCCAGTAACTCTCTTTTGTGAAGATTCAAAAAATGCTTCAATATCACGAGATGCCAGATCAAGTTGCTTGCCTTCATGCACAAAATCACCATACATAGGTGCAAGTAACTCTTTGGTTTTTATTTGCAGGGCGGTTAAGACCAATTTTTCTAATTCACGATGGGTCTTTATGAGTGTTACTGCGGCAGGCGCCTCAAATGCAACGCGACCCTTGGTACCTAATATAGTATCTCCCAAGTGAACGCCTCGACCAATAGCATAGGATTTACATAACTCTTCTAATTTCTCAATTAGTAAAACAGGGTTGCATTTTTCATTATTCAATGAAATAGGCACGCCTTGCTCAAAACCGATTACATGATTGCTTTCTGGTAAATTCCTGTTAAACGCATTAGCAGATAATGGCCATGCATCTTCAGGAATTGAATCAATAGAAGCTAGAGTTTCTTTACCTCCAATGGTAACTCCCCATAAACCACGGTTTATAGAATAAATACTATTGTTATTTAAGATAGAAAGGTTATTCTTTTTTAAAAATTTTAATTGCTCTTCTCTGGCCCAATTATTGTCTCTAATAGGAGCTAAAATAGTTAATTTTGGATTTAAGGTTCTTAATGCTATATCAAATCGAACTTGATCATTACCCGCCGCTGTACATCCATGTGCCACCGTATTCAAATCATTATTTTTTGCAAATAAAGCTAATTTTTCTGCTTGTAATCCTCTCTCTGCTCCTACACATAATGGATACAAATGTCCTTTTCTTATGTTGCCAGCAATGAGATATTTAATGACTTTATTAAAAAATTCTTCTTTTGCATCAATAATGTGATGTTCTATCGCACCGAGTTTAATAGCACGGTCACGCAAAATACCGGCATTTTTTTTATCAATACCACCGGTATCAACAGTGACTGTAATCACCTCTCTTTTTAATTCTTGCTTAAACCAAGGAATGCAAAAACTAGTATCAAGTCCACCAGAATAAGCAAGCACAATTGGTGATTTATTAACACTCATAAGAAATTGAATGCTAATTAAGATCGTTTAATTAAAAAATTAATACTATCGATCAAGTTTCGTTGACTAGTTTTATTAGAAGTAGCAGTAAAAACCGTATCATCGCCACCAATATTGCCCATAATTCCAGGCCAATCTGATTCATCTAAAAATAAAGCGACTTGTTGTGCGGCACCAATTTTTGTTTTAATTATCAATAAATTAGGGCCAGCTATATTCACAGCAACAATCAAATCGGTAATATTATGAATATCACTTGAATCTTTTTGTTCTTCTTTTCCTAAGGTATAACCTTGAGCAGTTTTAAAGGCACCTATATCTTTTAAATCACGACTGATCGATGATTGTGTTGCGATATAACCCTTTTTTTTTAACTCTTCAACTAAGCATTTTTGTGTTGTAGCAAACCCATCATGCAATAGTGTACGGATAGCTTGCTGTCGATTTTCATGTAAATTCATTATATTGTATACGTCTATCTGAATAATTATGTGCATATAATATATAATAATGAATAATATGTAAATACAATAGTAAGAAATATTGCATATAAAAAATTGATTACCCAATTAAAAAAGTTAATTTAATTAATAAGTATATGTTTTATATTGATTTAATTCTTTTAGGTAAGAATTATTTATATTTTTATATATTTTTATTTTTTTCTAATATTCTATATTTATGCAATACTTCTTCTGTATAGCCGTTAGCACGATTACAACCTTGAAAAACTAACTCACAAGCAGCCTCAAAAGCATAACTATTTTGATTATTCGTCACTAACTTTCTATAGGACTCTATGGCTAAATTTTGCCCATCAACATATTCTGCCATCTTATAAAAAGTGCTAAGCACCTGTTCTTTTGTACAAATGTTATGAAGCAGCCAATTGGCTATATGCTGACTTGAAATTCTGAGAGTTGCTCTATCCTCCATAAGATAAACATTATTAATATCTAATACTTTTGAGCAACCTATACCTTGATTAACCCAATGCACAACATACCCAAGGATGCCTTGAATATTATTATCCAATTCATCCTGAATATTGTTGAAGGTCATATTTCTTTGCAAAGCAACTGGAGGTTTGAGCAAATCTTGCATATAAAAATTATATTCTTTTTTCAATTTACGCTGATGCGTTTGCACACAAATATAATGATAATGTATTGCATGTAACGTTGCTGCAGTCGGTGATGGTACCCAAGCGCAATTTGCTCCTGACTTTAACTGGTCTATCTTGACTTCCATCATTTCTCTTAGCTCATCAGGTTTTGCCCACATCCCCTTTCCTATTTGTGCTTTACCCATAAAGCCACAAGCAATACCTATATCTACATTTTGTTTTTCATAGGCATCCAACCAATCTTGTTGTTTGATTTTATCTTTTTCTAACATTGCACCAAGATGCATACTCGTATGGATTTCATCGCCAGTTCTATCCAAAAAACCAGTATTAATAAAAACTATTCGATGTTTGATCTCTTTTATGCACTGCATTAAATTACAGGAAGTTCTTCTTTCTTCATCCATTAAACCTACTTTTATAGTATTTTCAGGTAACTTAAATAATTTCTCCAACATTATGAGTAAGCGATTGAATAACTTTGCTTCTCGCGAACCATGTATTTTAGGTTTAACAATATAAATACTATCTGTCTTACTATTGGAGAATTCTTTTTTATTCTTATTGCCAGCAAATGCACAAGCTGTTGTAATAAAAGCATCAAGAAGACCCTCGGAGACTGGGTTATTATTATCCAAAATCATACGTGTTTTCATATGCTGACCGACATTTCTAACCAGCATGAGCGCTCTTCCAGAAAGAGTTAGTAATTTACCATTTTTTGCCGTAAATACTTTGTCTTTATTTAACGAACGTGTGAATTTTTTACCTGATTTTTGCATTTCACAAGTCAATGTTCCAAGCATCAATCCAAGCCAATTTTTATAAACATTAATCTTATCTTCAGAATCAACAGCAGCGACAGAGTCCTCGCAATCCATAATAGTAGTAACTGCAGACTCAAGAAAAATATCACAAATATTTCCCGGTGATTCTTTTCCTATTGGGTCATCAGAGTCAATTTTTAATTTAATATGAAGATTGTTATTTTTAAATAATAATGACTGAGATTTATCTTCATCAGACCAACCTATGAATTGCTGAGAATTTTTTAATTGTGACTTACCCCCATCTTTCAAAATAGCATTTAAGACATACTCATCATTATAGAACTCTACAAAGTAGTTATTAACCTCGCTATGACTTGCGTTTTTAATCGGAATAACTTTGTCTATAAAATTTAATGCATAATCGATTACTAATTGGCCTCGTTGAGGATCATAGTTATTTTGTTCTGTTGTTAGATTTTTATCTGGAATGAGATTTGACCCATACAATGCATCAAACAAGCTACCCCATCGAGCATTACTAGCATTTAGAGCAAAGCGTGAATTACTGACAGGAACAACCAGTTGAGGAGCAGCAATTAATGCTATTTCTGGGTCAACATTTTCAGTTTCTATCTGAAAAATATCGACTGGAGGCTCTAGATAACCTATTTTTTTTAGAAATGCATGATAGCTATTATGATTGTGATAACTCTTACTATTCTTTTTACACCAAAGATTAATTTTTGTTTGAAAATCTTTTCTAGCATTTAAGAGGTCATCATTTTCTGATGAAAAAGATGAAATAATAAGCGCTAATTTTTTCCAGAATTCCTCTTCACTAAAGTGAAGAAGAGGAACTAAGTCATGTTCCACAAATTTACAAAATTGCGAGTCGACGTCCAGGCCATGACGTGAGACAAAATCGACCTTCATTATTCTGCCCCGATTGGTGCCTCATCATCTTGTCCATCAGCATTTAAATCAACTAACTGCCTTTGAAAGGCTTTAAAATCCCCCCATAATATCGGCATATCTTTATCAATTTCTATTTCTTCGCGATAATTTAATCTCATTTTTATTACCTATTTAGTGAATTGCTCTTCTTCAGTACTTCCATCCATCGCAGTGGTGGAAGACTGACCCGCCATAATCGTATTCTGTACTGCATCAAAATAACCAGCACCTACAAAAGACTGATGTTTTGCAGCACGAAAACCATACTTTTCATCTTCAAATTCTTGCTCTTGTAACTTTGAATATGCATACATCCCATTTTCCTTATAAGCTCTGCTCAAATTGAACATACTTGAGTTAAGAGCATGCCAACCTGCAAGTGTTATAAACTGAAATTTATAACCCATTTCTCCAAGCTTCTCTCGGAAATGTTTCATTGTTTGTTCGTCTAAATTTGATTTCCAATTAAATGAAGGAGAACAATTGTAGGCAAGTAATTGATTTGGAAATTTTGCGTGAATTGCATCTGCAAATCGTTTTGCTTGAGCTAAATCGGGTTTTGATGTCTCACACCATAACAAATCAACATATGGTGCGTAAGACAAACCCCTAGCTATTGCTTGGTCAATTCCTGCATGAGTTCTATAAAATCCCTCTGCAGTTCTCTCTCCAGTCAGAAAAGCATGATCAATTTCATCGATATCTGAAGTAATGAGATTGGCAGCATCTGCATCTGTTCTGGCAATTAAAACGGTTGGGACATCCATTACATCTGCCGCCAACCTAGCAGCAGCAAGTTTTGAGATGGCTTCTTTAGTTGGTACAAGGACTTTTCCACCCATATGACCGCATTTTTTTGCTGACGACAATTGATCTTCAAAGTGCACGCCAGATGCTCCAGCTTTAATCATACTTTTCATCAATTCAAACGCATTAAGATTGCCGCCAAATCCTGCTTCTGCATCAGCAATTATAGGGGCAAACCAATCGATACTATAATCATCGTTAAGTGTATGAATTTCATCAGTTCTTATGAATGCTTTATTTATTCTTTCAATCATTTTAGGAACAGAATCAACAGAATAAAGGCTCTGATCCGGATACATCTCTCCCCCACTATTTCCATCACCAGCAACCTGCCATCCCGAACAATAAATTGCTTTTAATCCTGCTTGAATTTCCTGAATAGCTTGGTTACCTGTAAGAGCACCTAAGGCGCATAACGGTTCATCCTGGTTAACTAATTCCCAAAGTTTTTTTGCACCTTTTTTAGCGATTGTTGATTCAATAATAATACTACCTCGAAGATTAACCACATCTGCTGCAGAATAATCTCTGGTAACCCCCTTCCATCTTGAATTGCTTTGCCATTCACTTTCTAATTTTTTAATTTGTTCTTGTTTGTTCATAAAAACCTCTAAAAGGATAATGATCTTGGGTGCTCTGCTACCTATTTAAACTCTAATGAATAAAAAATAAACTCATTTGTTTCATATGAAACAAGGTGCTATATTAATTGAAAAATTAAAAAAAATTCACAGTAAAAATTTCACAGTGTAAATTTTACAAAATCTTTTAGGTTAACTTCGATGTATCAAAGTATTTTAAGAAAATCACATTTTTTAGGTACGAAAATAAAATCATTACGGAAAAGAAACAATTTAACACTGGAAGATTTATCAATAAGATGCATTCAAGTTGATTCGTCGTCCGCACCTTCAGTTTCTTATCTATCCATGATTGAAAACGGAAAGAGAGTACCTTCTGAAGAGCTCGTTAATGCAATTTCACAAATTTTTCAAAAAGATAAAAAATGGTTCTATGATGAGTCTCTAGAAGATGATGCAATTGACCCAACTCCCATAAGTAATGCTGTGAAAGGTATGCCACTAGAACCTGGTTTTTTGTTTTCAGAAAATTTACTGCAATCGGCCATTCCTGAATTACTCGCTCAAACCGGAACAACTGGAAGACAATTTGCTCATCTTCTAATTCGCGCTCATCAAGAATCCAATCAAAATCGATTTCCTGACATAGAACGGGCAGCTGAAACTATTGGTCAGAAGCAATTCCCCTTATCATTGGATAATATCCTTCTAATAACAAAAAAACTTGGTATGGAGATTCGTTGGTTCAATATGACCTCTTTCAAGGATAAAGGTGATGCAGATAAACCGCTCAATACATTAGTAAGATCATTTTTTGATGCCCCAAATATCGTCTACTTAAATGAAGAGTTAAAAAAAGTCCCCGCACGTTTGAAATTCGACCTAGCAAATCATATTGGACATATGGTTATGCATGGTGGGGACGGCGCTAGAGCTCACCAAGTTTCAGGTGGAAGAACATCAGGAAGAAGGCATGAAGCAGACTCGCCCAATATGGATGCTAAAGATGTCTTGTTTGCTTGGCGTGATTTTGAGTGCAGTTATTTTGCTTCAGCATTACTATGCCCAAAAACGGCATTTCGCCAATTCCTAGCTAAGCATGCTTATTCAATAAATATAGGTGACAAGATTGATCTTACTACTACGCTCATCATGCGACGCATGTCATCTGTTTCTTCCTATCCACATTGGCATTACTTTGATGCATACCCACCTGGTAATTTAAGGGCAGTTTATAGAGGAAATGGAATACCTATGCCCTGGGGAAATATGACTATGCTCTCTGATCCATGCCAGCATTGGGCTGTATTTAGAATGCTAGATACAAAAGACCCACAACCATCTGCACAAATCTCAATCCTAATAACTGATCAAGAAAAAAAATTATACTGTTGTCAATCAATTCGAAGTAAAGATGCGGCAGGAAACCCCCATGTTTTATGTACAGGAATTGATCTCGGTCCAGCACTTCAAGCTCAAGGAATAGATACAAATTCCACCATCAATCTTATAGAAGAACAATGCAATAAAAATAATGGTGCTGGTCATATTCCTGATAATATAAAATTACAATTAGTGAGTATTAGTAAAATTCTTAATATTGGTTGGATTGCTGAAGGGACCAAAAGAGAGGCTATTATCATCTGTTCAAGAAGTTCAAGTTGCCCGAGAAAACGACATTGTCTCGGAACTTCACCTAAACCTAAACTTATTTCGCAGATCGATAAAATAAGAGAATCACTAACTATATAAATTCGAATAAATGTTAATTAATAGTATAAAACTGATTAATCTTTTGAATAAATAAAACCTACTTCACGCCCTGTCTCTGAAATTGAAAATATTTCATACCCGATATTTTGTAAATTTTTAATCGCGATTTTCGTCATCACTATACTTTTAGATTCAAAACGGTGATGAAATTCAATGAGTAACTGTTTTGGTGTAATTTTGTTTTGCAAAAGATAATCAATAATCTCATATTCTGTCCCCTCCACATCCACTTTCATTAAATCGATTTTATTATGGTTCAATTTTCTCATGATGCTACCAATGCTGAAGCTTGGAACGGTGATAATGTTATCAGAGTGCTCATTAGGTAATAACTCAGTCCACATAATTTCTGATTTATGACCTTTGAGATTGACACGTTGAGTCATAATGAATTCTCCATCTTTTCCTGATACCGCCCATGGATAAAATTTCAACCTCTCTGGTGTAGATTGTTGCTCTATCCACTCCATTGCATATGGTGTTGGATCAAATGCAAAAACAAATGCACTTGAATGCTTAATAATTTCAAGATCAAATTCAATAGAATCACCAACACCTAAAGAATAGACAATTCCATTTTCATTTAAGCACTCTAGACTAAATTCCCACTCCCCAAGAATAACCGTATCTATATCTAATTCTCTTTTAAGCCATAACTCACGACCAACCAATCTCTTTAAAAATAACTTAATTAGCCAAAAAAAAGAGTGTTTTTTTAAACTTTTGAATAATTTCATTAAAAAATATCTACCAGAATTTCAAAAAGCCTATAGCTACTTCACCATAGTTCTTGTTAAATTGACCGCTACTTTTGCGGTTATATGCAATAGGCTCGTAACCGAGGGTATTGTTTTTGGTAGCGAAACCTTTTACATAAAAGGCGCTACTTTGAGTAGCGGCCCAGATTAAAGATATATCTAATCTGGCATTTTCAGTAATTTCATTTCTCAGCGGATGCTCTATGTATTCATTTCGAGCGATTTTTGTTAATGCTAAACCGGCTTCAAGACTCAACGTTTTATTAAACGATTTGGCACCCTTAATGCCTATAGATATATTATGCTCATACCATGGGTTAGTTTGAGGTAATTCAGCACTAAACTCATCGCGTAATTGCCTTAAGGACTTCCCATTAACTATAAAACCCAATAATACTGGGGATCTCATTGTAAATAACGGTGAACTTATATCGTGCTCAATACGAGTGCTTTGCAGCCTAACCTGAGTGGCCAAGCGAACATTCTCGGCCTTGACCAATACTTTTCTTAACTCAAAACCGATCACATTGGCTTTTACCTTAGTTTTTAAAACAGGAACTGTATTTAAACTCCCATCTTCGTTATTGGTTTTTTCTGGATTTAAAAATCTAAATTCGGCATCATCACAATTTCCACCCACAATCCTAGAGGCCATGGCATAGCATTGCAATTGCAATAAATCAGTAGTTTGATAATTATAATAACCTCGCCATTGCCATTCCTGCCATGGTTTTGAACCTACCCATAAACGATAATTTTGCGCTCTTGTATCAAGATTTTTAGGGTGACTATTTCGCTCTATTCCCGTTTCTCCGGTCCTTAAAGAAAATCCAATATTAATATTATTATTAAGATTGGCGCTAATAAAAAATTCCTGATTAATAATTTTATCTAATATCGTACTGCTAGTTATTTGTTTGCTTTTCAACATTCCAGCACTACCATACTGATATGCTGTCATTATTTTTGTTCCTTCCGGAAATATCGATAAATCAAATTCATCGCCAAAATACCCATAAGAATTCGGTATCCAAAAAATAGCTATACTGAGAATATAAAGCAATTGAGTTTGGATCAAATTCATTAGTGATCTATTGCATTTTCTTTGTTTATGAAGATTCATTTATTACAAAAAACTATCTTACTTTAAAGCTCTTTATTGTCTTTAACGAAAACATAGTTTCGATGCTGAACAGATGGTCTGCAGTACTCATATTCCGCATATTTGGTGAAATGAATATATTTGCCAATATTTCTCCTAAAGATACTTGCATGATCTTTAGGTTCAACATGATAAAAAAAACCGGTGTAACCTATTTCTGATAAAAATGAAAAAAGCTCACCTTTTTCTTCTTCGGACCGATGACACTCAAAAAGAAGTATCGGCATATCCCTTATTAAAGTCTTTTTCGCCCCATAAAAAACATCCGCTTCATGCCCTTCCACATCACACTTAATAAAATCAATTGGTTTCTCATTCCTACTGCCAAGAAAATCATCTAATGTCGTTACTGTTATATCAATGGAATCTAAATCTTGATCACTTTTATCGTAAAAATTAAAACTAGCCGCACCTGAGCCAACAAATTCTCTTTGAAGTGTCATTGATCCTGTGTTTGAAGATAAAGCTGTATTGATAATTTCTAGATTATCTAAATTAAAAGATTTTCTTAACTCAAATAAAGATTTCTTGAGCTCTGGTTGAGCTTCAAAAGCGATAACTTTACCTTTCTTTCCTGCTACACGAGACATATAAATCGAATAAATTCCCCTGTTAGCACCGATATCTAGCATAGTCATATCTTTTAACTTAAGAGATCGAACGTAGTTTATCGAATGAACTTCAGATTTAAAACGATAACGCCAGCAGCGTAAAATCATATGTATTTTTTCAAGTATTGTCATGTTCGATTCTAATCTCAAGTTGATGATTTTTTTACGATTTCATTAATTGCATGATAAGAAGATAATATAGCACCTTCCTGCCAACCCTTAATGATACTTAGATGCTCGCCAGCAAAGAAAATATTTTCATCTGGCGTCAAAAGAACAGAAGCTGAAGATAGGCCATATGCCCCTAGTTGATAAGGAATATTTTTCCAAGCAACACTAATCCCTCTAGAAGCCTGACTTTGGTATTCAGAATGCAAATTATTGCCTTGTTGCAATACAGACAGGATGCGTTGTTGTGGGGTTTGATCAGTAAATGTATTTGCTGCAGAAGAGCTCCAGATATAAGCACCTACGATAATTCCTGAGCTTGATCCCAAACCATTACTTGGGTACCACATCTGTCTCATAGGTTGATCGGTCCAAGAAATACCTCCATAGATATTGTAGTTTTGCTCCCAAAAACGTCTTGATTGGAAAGCGAGTTTACTGGCCGAAGAATACTGAAATTGCTCAATTTCTTGTTGATGATTTACAGAAAAATCATTTGGAATATTTTTTAAAACGGTGGTTGGTATCGTGCATATGCAATAATCTGCATCAATCTCTGATAATACTCCATTTTTTTCGTAATGAATCTTTACGCCATTTGCTGTTTTACGTATCTGCTTCACGACTGCCTCGAGAGTTAAATATGACGATATTTTTGAGGCAAAGGCGATACCTATTTTATCCATACCACCTTTGGGTTGAAGCATTGCCGGCTGTTGATTGATGCCATGAGAAAAAGATAATGCAGATTGCCACCCACTTTGCGAGATATATTCTTGTAATTTATTGGGCGTAATAGCTGTTCCTCTTTCTCTACTGCCTGAAATTTCTTGCCCAGAATAACCTGCCCGACTTGTTCCTAGATAGTTATAAGAATTATCGAGATCGCCCGTGATTTTTAATGCATTTAAAATATTTTTCTTATCATCACTGGTTAAATATTGATCCAGAGAATTTTGGTTTATTGCCAGCGCCAAAAGCTCTGATATGTCGCCTCTAGTGTCTGCTAAAATAGTTTTTGCTACCTGCGGTTTACCATTAAAAGCATAGCTAGAATGCAATAGAGCAGCACGATTATCATTCGTAAAATTCTCTAAGGCAACTCCAAATTCACGGCAATAACCTAATAAAAATTCATGATGATGTGCAATTCTTGCTGGGCCTGGATTAAAGTAAAGCTCGGCATTATTATCGAATAGGCATGTTTGTGTTGAACTTAATTCAGTAACAGTATCACCACTTCGAATGGTGATATTTCTTCCTCCCGCCCTATTTGTAGCTTCTAGAATAGACACCGTATAACCTAATTTTTGTAGCTCATAGGCGCTGGTCATTCCTGCAATTCCAGCACCAAGAATAACTACAGACTTTCCTATACCAGCCCTTGAATTCCAGTCACCCGGTCGGGGAGATTTTAACTTACTGCTGTTACTATCATCCACGCTTACAGGATTTGTAACAGTCATTAATTCTGCTGCAGGACCCGCTGAGGAAGAACCACATCCACTTAAGCTCAGGCCCATAACCGCCATCGTTCTGAGCATTGCAGCACTTCCAGCAGCTTTTCCTATGCTTTCGAGAAATTTTCGACGTGCTATATTTTTCTTATCATTCATCTTGGCTTTTAAAAACTAAACCCTCAATCTATACCCTGTTTTAAAAATAAACCAAACAAGCATTAAACAAATCAATAAAAATAAACCAATCATACCCACACTAACATAAACACTAACATCAGCATTTTCATAGAAACTCCACCGAAAACCACTAATAAGATAAACAACTGGATTTAACAATGTTATTTTTTGCCAAAATGGAGGTAACATAGTGATGGAATAAAAACTGCCACCTAGAAATGCCAATGGCGTGATAATCAAAGTAGGGGCAATGGCTAATTTCTCCCAATTGTCAGCCCAAATACCTAAAATAAAACCTAATAAACTAAAACTGATTGCAGTAAGTATTAAAAAAGTAATCATCCATATCGGATGAGCTATTTGAATTGGCACAAATAAATTCGCTGTCAATAAAATTATTGAACCAACGATAATAGATTTAGAAGCCGCGGCACCAACATACCCAATGGTAATCTCAATATACGAAATGGGAGCAGACAGTACCTCATATATTGATCCTGAGAATTTTGGAAAATAGATACCAAATGATGCATTCGACACACTTTCGGTAAGGATTGAAAGCATGATCAACCCAGGTACGATAAATGAACCATAACTCACCCCATCAATTTCAGTTATTCTCGAACCTATAGCGGCCCCAAAAACTACAAAATATAAAGTAGTCGAGATTACTGGTGAGACAATACTTTGGAATAAAGTTCTTCGCATACGAGACATTTCAAAAATATAAATTGCTTTGATTGCAGGGTAATTCATGTCAATTTCCTGTTTACCAAATCAACGAAAATTTCTTCTAACGAACTTTCCTTGGTATCAAGATCATGATAAGCAATGCCCAATGAAGAAAGCAATTCCAATATTGAAGAAACGCCAAAGTCATCATTCTTATCATAGGTATATATCAATATTTTATTGCAAGCAGACAGTTCAACTCGAAAATCCATCAGACTTGCTGGAATGACTTTCAGGGGATTGACCAGATTTATATGGAGGTGTTTTTGGCCCAATTCGAGCATCAAACTGTTTTTTTCTTGTACAAGAATTAATTCACCATGATTTATAATACCAACCCTATCGGCAATCTGTTCAGCTTCTTCGATATAATGTGTAGTCAATATAATGGTTACGCCTTCTTCTTTTAGTTGTCTAACAACTTCCCACATATCCTGCCTCAACTCTACATCGACACCAGCAGTCGGCTCATCTAAAAAGATTATTTTAGGCTCGTGAGCTAGTGCCTTAGCAATTAAGACACGACGTTTCATCCCACCCGATAAAGTTAGAATAGTGTTATCTTTTTTCTCCCATAATGACAGTGCTTTTAATATCTTCTCCACATAAAGAATGTCTTGTTTTTTTCCAAAAAGGCCACGACTAAAACTAACGGTGCCCCACACGGTTTCAAAAGTTTCAGAAGTAAGCTCTTGTGGAACAAGGCCAATCATTGAGCGTGTCTTACGATAATCTCTGACGACATCATGACCATCGACACTAACCATTCCATCTTGGATATTCACAATCCCACATATCATATTAATTAAGGTAGTCTTACCAGCTCCGTTTGGGCCTAATAAAGCAAATATTTCGCCTTTATTTATATCTAAACTAATTGAGTTTAATGCCTGAAAGCCATCTGCGTATGTTTTTGAAAGATTTTTTATTTGTATAATAGAATCCATGGTCGACATAATACGCCAAATTTATTTTATTCATAAGAAAAACTACAAAGAATTGGCAATTGATCATTATTTTAATATGATGCTTGTTAAACTAAGTGAACACAAAAATGTAATTTCAAAAAATATTGGAGTATATATGTTCCCCAGGTCTATTTTTATACTGTTCGTATCTATATTTTTAAACTTCTCTTCTCAGTCATCTTTTTCAGCCGAAGAAGACCATGATATTAAACTTACGTTTCTGGGAACAGGTGCACCAAGGCCTTCTCCAACCCGATATGGTCCTTCGATTTTACTTGAAGCTGGGGAAACAAAAATTCTTGTAGATGCGGGCCCCGGGATGAGGCAGAGAATATTTCAGGCAGGTGGCTTTGAACTGCTTACCGATATAAATACTGTGTTAATCACACATTTACATTTTGATCACACGATAGAGTTACCAAACCTATGGTTAACAGGATGGTTATTTGGTCGTAAAACTAACATGAAAGTTTATGGGCCTGAAGGTACTGCTGCATTTATGGATCATTTTGAAAGAGCATTTGATTGGGATCTAAGATATCGATATTTAACCAATGTTCACAAAGAAGGTTCTGATCTTATCACTGAGGATGTTAAGCCAGGAGTATTTTACAATCAAAATGGTGTAAAAATAACGGCATTTGATGTGGCACATTTGCCCTTAAATCCTGAAACAGAGGAATTACTTGGTCTTGAAGGAGCTACATTTGGTTATCGTGTTGATTATAAAGGAAGATCGGTCATATTTTCAGGTGATACCCGATCTCTTCCAGGCAGTAAAATTATCGAAATGAGCAAAGGTGTTGACGTACTTATTCATGAGACACAAATTCCCTATCCAGGAGAATCAAAAGAGGCTAAGCTCGCCAATGTGAGCATGATCGTGCATTCTACTCCAGCTCAAGTTGCACATGTTTTTAATGAAGCTAGGCCAAGACTCGGAATATATTCCCATATTATCCCTCCAGAAACGACAAGGGATGAGCTATTGTCAATGACCGATTATGACGGAAGAATGGAAGTCGCCGAAGATCTAATGACATTAATGATTGGCGATGAAATCACCATAGGTAAAGCTAAAAATCTTGATAATCAAACTTTTCTTGAGTCAGATGCAGTTGATAATTAACTTTAAAAGATAATGGTTCAGTTTTGAGTAATAACTCTAATTTTGAAATTCCAGTCATAGATGTAAAAAATCTTTTTTCCGAAAAATCATCTGATATTGAAAAAATTGCTAATGAGTTTATTGATGCTTATTCAACAATTGGTTTTAGTTATATAACCAATCATGGTATCGATGATGCGATAATTTCAGATGTATTTAATGCATCTAGAGAATTTCATGCCCTACCAATAAATGAAAAAAACAAAATTGCACTCAATGAGTTGCATCGTGGTTATATCGCAATAAATACCTCGACTGACGTTAATTCAGATTTAGCTGAAGTCAAGAAACCCAATCAGAGTGAGTCATTCATGATGATGAGAGAGGCTGGACCAGATGATCCAGACGTAAAAAATGGATCGTATTTAACCGGTCCAAATAGATGGCCAATTAAGCCTTCGAGATTTAAAGAAAGGGTGACTAAATACGCTGATAAAATGACAAAACTGTGCGATCGATTGACTTTAATTATTATGAATTCTCTTGGAGTTAAGGAACTCGATTATCAAAATCTATTTGAAAGACCAACTATTTGGTTAAGGTTGTTGTATTATCCACCTCAAATATTACCTGATAATGATTTATACGGATCAGCTCCTCATAGAGATTTCGGTGCCTTAACTGTATTAGCGCAGGACCAAGTCGGTGGACTTCAAGTCCAATCTCCTGATGGTGATTGGTTAGATGTTCCTGAATTACCAAATAGTTTTGTTGTTAATGTTGGAAATATGCTTCACAGGCTCACTAATGGCCTATTAATTTCTACTCCACACAGAGTTATAAATAAATCAAGTAATGAAAGATACTCATGTCCTTTTTTTTATGACCCAAATATTAATGCTGTGATTAAACCCCAAGGAAATAGAGTTTCTGCAAATAACCCTGAAAATTTTGAACCAATCATATATGGTGATTATTTAAAGCATGAGCTTACGTCAACATACAATCAGCACAAACCAAATACATGAAAAATGAATCTTATACGACTTGGTCAAACAGGCCTGCTTTTCTATTAGCGACAGTTGGCGGTGCAGTCGGATTAGGAAATCTATGGAGATTTCCTTATATTGCGGGAGAGAATGGTGGTGGTGGTTTTGTATTAATCTATTTGGCTTTTGTGTTCTTACTAGGTCTGCCAATTCTATCTAGTGAGCTCCTCATCGGAAGAAAATCGCATAAAAGTCCGTTAAATTCTGTGCGAGAACTGGTTAATTCTCATAATGCGAATTCATTATGGAAATCTATTGGCTGGATGAGCGTCTTACTGCCTTTCTTAGGATTTAGTTACTATGTGGTTGTTTGTGCCTGGGCGATTGACTATCTTTACCTTGCGATAATAAATTCATTCGAGACGATTAATGGTAGCACCTCGGCTCAACTCTTTAGCGAACGAACCAGTCACTCCTCTCTGCAAATCTTCCTAAGTGGTATCTTCATCTCAATGACGATTTGGGTCATCTCTAAAGGTGTAAATAATGGCATCGCTAAAATGTCAAAAATCTTGATGCCAATACTTTTTGTGCTAATCATAATTTTGGTGATCTACGGTATGATTCAGGGTGAATTCATGCAAGCAGTTGAATTTCTCTTTAAACCTGATTTCAGCAAAATTAATGGTCAGTCTGTCGTAATGGCACTAGGTCAGGCATTATTTTCCTTGGCTATTGGAACGGGTTTAATAATGACTTACGGCTCATATATGCCAGATCATTATTCAATTAAAGAATCTGCTGCTATTGTTTGTATCGGAGATACTCTTGTTGCATTACTAGCTGGTTTAGCTATATTTCCAATAGTATTTGCAAATGATCTAAACCCTGGTGAAGGGCCAAGCTTGATTTTTATAACATTACCAATAGCATTTGGCTCTATGCCTGGTGGCCATTTAATTGGTATTTTATTTTTTATTTTATTAATCTTTGCCGCATTCACGTCTACGATGGGAATGCTAGAACCAATAGTTGCATGGCTAGAAGAAAAATACCCAGGTAAAAGAAGAATCCTAAGTATTATTGCTGGCTTTGCAATTTGGTTGTTTGCTCTTGGCTCAATATTGTCATTTAGCACTATGGCAGACATCAAACCTCTGGCTTTTCTGAATATAGACCGAAATTTCTTTGGAATTATTGATTTTACAGTTGCTAACCTATTGCTCCCAATAAACGCTTTATTAATTGCTGCTTTTTCTGGATGGGTGATAAAAGATTCGGTACTAAAAGAACAATTCTCCAAAGATACATCTAATTGGAGAATCTACTGGCGCTTCACAAATCGTTTTATCGCACCTATTGCAATAGGCATAGTTTTAATTGACTTGACTCTTGCTTAATAAGAAAAGTTCATTAAACCGCTCATTTTTTATAATTTCCAGGTAATACAACCTCAAGTATTTCAAGATCATGAGATACATTCACAAAGCAAAATTGTGTATTAATCGGGATTGAGCATGTATCGCCTTCACTTAGATTCATGAGCTGATCTTTTATTGTTATAGACATAATTCCAGCAAGAACGACTAAAAATAAAAACTCAGCATCATGTTGACTAGTCTGATATTTAAAACCATCAGTGGGGGTTAATACATTCACTGTCGCTTCGCCATCGGTAGCACAATCAATACCAGTATCTCTAACATTGAAGCCATCCTTACGGGAGAATATATCCATTGCTTCAGTTTTTTTATGAAAAACAAACTTTTGACCATTATATTTACGGTCCTGCTGAATAGTCGATGTTGGTAATAACATGTCATGGTCAACTAATGTTTTATGCTCCGCTGGACAACCAATCTCAATCACTTCGAAATTGTTAGAACACTCTAATACTTGATGTCTAATATGAGGTGGCTGAAGCACACAGTCGCCAGCATTCATTATAAATGGCTTCCCTTGGTCCTCGTATACAACTTTTACCCAGCCCTTATAACAATAGATCATTTGAAAGCGTATATGGTGATAGTGAACATAGTCGGGCACTGGCCCTCCTTTGATGATCCTAATATGTGAGGCAATAAAGCGCCCCCCTAGACGATTAGGTATTAGATCCCTGTATTGCATGCCCGCTCGACCATTAATCCAATCACTGCCATCCTTCATACGTTGAATAACCATTTTCTCATAGAGAGGTGGCATGATTAATTCATCCTGACACTTGATATCATTAAACCTAAAATATAACCGAACTCCACTCGGAGTTTGTATTACGTCCTTATTTTTCGATAAAAAATAATTATCATCACAGATAAGA
Source organism: Woeseiaceae bacterium (assembly GCA_028227395.1). GTDB lineage: Bacteria > Pseudomonadota > Gammaproteobacteria > Steroidobacterales > Woeseiaceae > SP4260. The sequence continues at coordinate 174,649 of JAOIZZ010000002.1, forward strand.
TTAATCGAAAGATCAGTATCAATATTGCTTTTTAACAATCGAATTGATAGTCCATAACCAACTAGAATGGCGGTATGCGGAGAATCAGCAGGATAAATCATACTCAGTTTAAAACCAGCGTTATCGATGAAAAATTTTAGATTTTCATTAAAATCTATACAGTTCAGCTCAATCTCAGCCGATAAAGTTACATTCTCATCAATCATCGAAATATCATACTACATTTATATTTTACTGAATTTAAATTCACCAAGAAATGATCTAGATGCTTTCTGCTGCCTCTAACTCTGTATCGATTTCTTCAATTTTCAAAATACGCCCGGTTATAACACCCGCCATCATTGAGCCGTTCACATTTAATGCAGTTCGCGCCATGTCAATAAGTGGCTCTATTGATATTAATAATGCCACTAAAGCTACTGGAAAGCCCATTGCTGGTAATACCACTAAAGCAGCAAATGTCGCGCCACCGCCTACTCCTGCTATACCAAATGAGCTGATGGTAACAATCATCACTAATGACAAAATAAACATAGGATCCATCGGATTAACGCCCATTGAGGGGGCTATCATCGCTGCCAGCATTGCTGGGTATATTCCGGCGCAACCATTTTGTCCAATCGTTGAACCGAGTGTCGCAGAAAGATTAGCAATAGATTGTGGGACATGTAATTTATCTACCTGAGTCTCAACATTCAAAGGGATAGTCGCAGCAGAACTTCTGGAGGTAAATGCAAATGTCAAAACAGGCCAAATATCTTTGAAATATTGCAGAATATTGACGCCATTCATTCTTAATATAAGAGCGTGAATTACAAACATAAGTGCGATTGCTACGTAAGATGCCAATACAAAATTAATTAGATCAAAGATATCACTCGCGTTTGATCCTGCAACCACTTTGGTCATTAAAGCCAAAATACCATATGGAGTTAATAGCATGATCATTCGAACAAGCTTCATAATAATGGCCTGAGTTGTTTCAATAAAAGAGACAATAGATGTCGCTTTTTCCTGATCTTCTTTTGCCACCATTAATGCAGCTATACCAAATAAAATCCCAAAAATGACTACTGCAATTACCGATGTTGGCCTTGCTCCAGCTAAGTCAGAAAAAATATTAGAAGGTATAAATCGAACTAGCATATCAGCCAAGCCTAAACTAGCAATTGACTCTTGTCGGGATATTAATGAGTCAGCCCTTGAAATTTCTCTTGCCCCTTCCGTTAAGCCATCCATAGATAAACCAAATAGATTTGAAATTCCAGCGCCCACAAGAGCAGCGATCATGGTTGTACCTAATAATATAAATACCACCGAAAAACCAACCTTGCCTAACGAGGCAACGTCTCGCATCTTAACGACCGCGGCAATCATCATTGTTAACACTAAAGGCATAATTACCATTCGTAATAGATTCACATAGCTAGAGCCAATTACATTCGTCCATATGAGTGTATCTTGTATAATTTCATTTCTATCAGCGTATAAAAATTGCAATACTAGGCCAAAAAATATTCCAAAAAATAACCCAATAAGTATCTGTTTTGATAAGGTTAGTCCAGATTTCATCTGACGAGCAATGAAAAGAATTAATAGTGCAAAAACAAAAATATTGAAGATAACTGCGAACATAATTGTACTCCTTGTTTAAAGCTTATCTAAACACGTTATAAGCAGTAGTTAAAGTATATGATCTAGTTTTTTCATATTACGATACAGCTATTAAAAAATAGTGATAAAATTTAGTTACTTTATGTAAGTGTTATTTACTGGAGAAAACATATATGTCTTTTTTACCTGATTTTAAACTAGAAACATTTTTCTCAGAATGGGAATTTAATGCTAAGTATCATATGTGTGCCTCAGATATGGAATCCATGACACTTGAAGAATTACTAAATTTAGGTAGCGATCAAGACAAAGAAAATTGGAATAAACTAAACTTTAAATATATTGAAACCTATGGATCACCAGAATTAAGATCAGCAGTTGCAGGCTCTTATGACAAGCTGACATCAAAAAATATATTGGCATTCGCTGGTGCTGAAGAGGGTCTTTATGTAGCTATGCATTGTATTCTCAATGACGATGATCATGCCATTATTATTACACCCAATTATCAATCTGCAGAAACAATTCCAGCTTCAATCTGTCAAGTATCAGGAATAAGCTTAGATGCTAGAAATAATTGGAACTTAGATTTGCAAAAAATTAAAGATGCAATTAGACCGAATACACGTTTAATTTCAATTAATTTTCCTCACAACCCGACTGGTAAAGTTATTTCAAAAGAGACTCTTGATGATCTAATTGATATTGCTAGAGAACGAGATATTTATTTATTTAGTGATGAGGTATATAGATTAATGGAGCGTAGTGAAGATATTAGATTACCTCAAATTGCTGATATTTATGAAAAAGGCTTATCTTTAAATGTAATGTCTAAATCATACGGCCTACCTGGTTTGAGAATTGGTTGGATTGCTTCACAAGATCTAAAGTTATTAGATAAAATGGAAAAAATGAAACATTATTTATCTATTTGTAATTCATCACCTAGTGAATTTCTATCAGTAATTGCCCTTAAATCAAGCGCTTATATTTTAAAACGTAATCGTAAAATTATTAAAAACAACTTAAAATTACTTAATCCATTTTTCGCTCAACATAAGGACTTATTTGAATGGAACGAACCTGATGGAGGATGCATTGGTTTTCCAAAATATCTTGGCTCTGAAGGTGTTGTAAAGTTTTGCGAACGCTTAATAAAAAAACACAGTATTATGTTATTACCCGGAAGTATCTATAAATCAGCTATAGGGCCATCACCGAGTAATCATTTTAGAGTTGGTTATGGACGTATTGCTATGCAAGATGGCCTTATAAAACTTCAAGAAGCCCTTGATCATCATAAAAGTTCTTTTTAACAATTGATTATCGTTACTTTTTCACAAAACCTATTATGAAGCCACTGTTTACGGTAGCATTCATGACAAAACTATGGATCTTTATGCCATGAATACAATCACAATCATCCAACCTGACGACTGGCATCTCCATTTAAGAGATAAACAGGCATTAGCGACAACAGTACCCGCTGCCACAAGGGGATTTGGTCGTGGCATTATAATGCCTAACCTTAATCCTCCCATAACTAATGTTAGGCTGGCAAATGATTACCGCAAACGTATTCTTGCTCAGCGACCAGATGGCTCAGACTGGCAACCGTTGATGGTCTTGTACCTTACCGATAATACTAGTCCCGATGAAATTCATGCAGCTTCTGAAAGTGGCTTTATCTATGGTTGTAAGTATTATCCTGCAGGAGCTACAACTAATTCTGATTCTGGAGTGACCGACCTAAACAAAATGCATGCAGTTTTTGAGGCGATGCAGAGTGTAGGTATGGTTCTTCAAATGCATGGCGAGGTTACATCTAATGAGATTGATATTTTTGATCGCGAAGCGGTATTCATTGAACGACATTTAAAGTCACTGGTAGCTGAGTATCCAAGCCTAAAAATTGTATTGGAGCACATTACAACGCAACAGGGTGCAGATTTTGTAATCGATGCTGGTGATAATGTTGGGGCTTCTATTACACCACAGCATCTAATTTACAATCGTAATCATATGCTAGCTGGAGGTATTCGTCCCCACCTATTTTGCCTGCCTATATTGAAACGAGATATTCACCAACAGGCTCTAATAAATGCCGCCACGAGTGGAAGTCACAAAGTCTTTCTTGGTACTGACTCCGCCCCTCATACTCAAGGTACAAAAGAAAGCGCATGCGGATGTGCTGGGTGCTTCAGTCATCATGCGGCTATCGAATTGTATGCTGAGGTTTTTGACAAAGCCGGCGCTTTGGATAAGTTAGAAGCATTTGCAAGCACTAATGGTCCAGATTTTTATGGACTACCCTATAATCAATCGACCATTGAACTTCAAAAGCAACAGTGGAAACTTCCTGAAAGTCTGCCCTTTGAAAACACCCAGTTAATACCCCTAGGTGCAGGGACGACACTAAACTGGAAGCTTGCTGAATAATCAAAAACCTCCATAAGACATCTGATACCTTTATGGCACAACGTTTTCGTGGATTATATAGCTGCGGTTTTTTTGGAGTTAGTTATTCCTAGGAATCCTTATTCGATCAACTAAATCAAATACGTCTTGAGGCGGTTTCTCAGTAGCATGAGAAACACTGATTGCAACTATGATATTTAATATCATACCAATAACACCTATTCCTTCAGGAGAAATTCCTAATAACCAATTTGATGCAATATTCTCTCCCCACGGAGATCCAATCCATTTTAAGAATAAACCCTTAAAGTATTCAATATAGCCGTAAGTAAATAACAACCCAGTTATCATTCCAGCAATGGCACCATATTTGTTTATTCTTTTATAAAAAATTCCTAAAAATATAGCAGGAAAAAGTGAAGCTGCTGCTAAACCAAATGCAAATGCGACCACCTCTGCAACCCACCCTGGAGGGTCAAAACCCAAATATCCAGCAATTAATATAGCTACAGCTGCAGCAATTCTACCAACCAGTAATTCATTTTTTTCTGAAATTTCAGGCCTAATAATACCTTTTACAATATCATGTGATATTGATGAAGAAATTACTAACAATAGTCCAGCAGCCGTAGATAATGCCGCCGCAATGCCGCCAGCCGCGACTAAAGCGATAACCCAATTTGGTAATTCAGCAATTTCAGGGTTCGCTAAGACCATTATATCTCGATCCACTTTTAGTTCATTCCCTTGCCATCCATATTCGGATGCTTGATCGACAAACTTTGAATTTTGATCATTATAAAACTGAATTCGCCCATCATTATTTTTATCCTCAAACTCAACTAAGCCAGTTTGCTGCCATCTCACCATCCAGTCAGGGCGATTGGCATAGCGTAAATTTCCTTCTGATGTACCAATTTCTCCAATTTGAACAGTATTGATTAGATTATATCGAGCCATTGATCCAACAGCAGGTGCAGTAGTGTATAAAATAGCAATAAAGAATAAAGCGAAGCCAGCCGATGTTCTGGCATCTTTCACAGTAGGTACAGTAAAAAATCGAACAATAACATGAGGTAATCCTGCTGTACCAACCATTAAAGCCAAAGTGATACAAAAAATATCCATTTTACTTTTTAAACCTGAGGTATATTCATTAAAGCCTAAAGCTATGACTATCTCATCCAATTTATCCAGTAAATTAATATCTGTATCACCAATGGTACTTCCAAAGGCCAATTGAGGAATTGGATTATCAGTCACTTGCAAGGCAATAAAAATAGCTGGAACGGTATATGCAAATATAAGTACACAGTATTGTGCAACTTGAGTATAGGTAATACCCTTCATCCCTCCTAATACTGCATAAACAAATACAACACTCATACCAATTAATAAACCAACTGAGACATCTACCTCAAGAAATCGAGAAAAAACGATACCAACACCTCGCATCTGACCTGCCACATAGGTGAAAGAAACAAAGATAAGACAAAAAACTGCAACAATTTTTGCTGTTTTTGAGTAATAACGTTCGCCTATGAATTCAGGAACCGTAAATTTTCCAAATTTACGTAAATAAGGTGCAATAAACAGTGCAAGTAGGACGTACCCCCCTGTCCAACCCATTAAATAAACCGAAGCATCATAACCTGAAAAAGCAATTAATCCAGCCATGGAAATAAAAGAAGCTGCACTCATCCAATCTGCAGCTGTTGCCATCCCATTGGCAAGTGGTGAGACTGTTTTCCCAGCAATATAAAATTCGCCGGTGCTGGTAGCTCGAGACCAAATAGCGATTGCTATATAGAGTAAAAAAGTAGCTCCAACTACAATATATGTAAGTGTTTTTAAATCCATTTATTAAAGTTTACTTTTCATTAACATCAAATTTTTTATCGAGTTTATTCATGCACCATGCATAATAAAAAATTAGGCATACAAAAATATAAATCGATCCTTGTTGTGCAAACCAAAAACCCAACTTGAAACCCCCTATCCTCAATTCATTCAATTGATCGACAAATAAAATCCCCATGCCATATGAGGAAAAAAACCAAATTAACATGCATCTAAATAGCAATCTAAGATTTGCACTCCAGTAATCTGAGTGTCGAGGTTTATTCATGATAAAATATACTTATAAAATAGTTATAAGTAATTTAGCAGACTAATCAATATTATTCTTGTCTGAATCAATTTATAAGGATAAAAACTACAATGAGCTCAGAAATAAATAAAAAATTCATCAAAGTAAACGATAAGAAAATAGCTTATGTAGAAATGGGTCAAGGGGATCCCATTGTATTTCAACATGGCAACCCAACTTCCTCTTACTTGTGGCGTAATATTATGCCTTACCTTAAAGAACAAGGACGTTGTATCGCAGTAGATCTAATAGGTATGGGAGATTCTGATAAATTAGATCAATCTGGCCCCAAAAGATATCTTTATGAAGAGCATAGAGATTACCTATTTAAGGCTTGGGAAAAATTAAAAATTAACAATAATGTCACTCTTGTTGTTCATGATTGGGGTTCAGCATTAGGTTTTGACTGGGCATTTCAACATCCAAATGCCATAAAAGGAATTGTCTATATGGAGGCGATTGTCAGGCCTGTTAAATGGAACGAATGGCCCGATTCTGCAACTAATATATTTCAAGCGTTTCGATCCAATGCTGGAGAAGAATTGATATTAAATAAAAATATTTTTATAGAAGGTGTGTTACCTAATTCAATTATTAGAAATCTTGATGAAGAAGAAATGGAAGCTTACCGAAAACCATTCCTCAAATCCGGTGAAGACAGAAGACCATCGTTGAGCTGGCCGAGAGAAATACCTATTGAAAACGAACCAAAAAATGTTACAAAGATTGTATCAAGATATTCAAAATGGTTAGAAAATACTGAAATAAAAAAATTATTTATTAATGCTGATCCTGGTTCAATTTTAGTTGGAAAACAACGTGAATTCTGTAGAACATGGAAAAATCAAACAGAAATCACTGTCAAAGGAAAGCATTTTATACAAGAAGATTCACCCGATGATATTGGAAAAGCTATCAAAGATTGGATAGCTCGTTAACATAATATTTTTATTAAATATTTGATCTATTTCCAATGTCTTTTTGCCTTTAATTTCTTGTCATTGAATTGATAAAGCTATCGGCTAGCCCAAATATCCTCTCTTTTCTTGATTCTTCAAGCTTATCAAGAGCTCTTACCATTAATGATAATCTAGGATTTTTTATAAAAAAATCTTTGTTATCAGCAATAAACTTCCAATAGAGTCCATCAACTATCTCACACCAAGGGCCTTTTTTAAAATTTGACATTCTTAATATATAACTCGAACCACATATATAAGGTTTAGTCGCAAATAACCCACCATCCGCGAAAGTTCCCATACCATAGACATTTGGTACCATCACCCATTCTGAAGAGTCTACAAACATTTCCATGAACCAACAATATATCTCATCAGGATCAATTCTAGACATATTCATAATACTAGAAATTACCATCAGTCTATTAATATGGTGCGTATACCCGAAGTTTAAGGCTCCTTTAATTGCATCATCTAGTGGGTCAATACCTGTAGAGGCTTCATACCAATTTGACGTTAATTTACCAGAATGATTCCAGTAATTTTCTTTGGTCATCTTATCTGAAAATTTTTGATAAATCCCTCTTATGAACTCTCTCCATCCAATAATTTGTCTCACAAATCCCTCTAGACTATTAAGTGGAATATCATTCGCAAATGCATAGTCAATTGCTCTATTAATAACTATTTTCGGCGTTAATAACCCAATATTCATTGAGGTACTCAGAACTGAATGCAATTGGAAATGTTCATTTTCGGTTATTGCATCCTCATAAGGACCAAAATCATGAAATCTTTTTTCAAGAAAATTTTCTAGCCAAATATTTGCTTGCTCATGCGTATATGGAAAAATAGTATCTATAGCTCCTGGATGATTCTTAAATTCAGCTTCAAGGAATTTAGAGATTTCATCAAAATCATCTCTTGGTTCAATATTAGAAATTC
>JAOIZZ010000020.1 GCA_028227395.1 Woeseiaceae bacterium
AAGCCGACTAAAAGCGGAATTTTCTCTTCATTGGAAGGAAAAAAAATCGCCTGCCTAATTCTGTCACCAGTCATTTTTTCTGGTTCAATTCTTATTAGTTCGGGTTCATTCATATGTTCATAAGCCAACTCCATCACTCGATGTGATAAAGTGGCCGAAAAAAGCATATTGAGTCGGTCTTCAGGTTTTGGAAGTCGTCTTAGTAGATAACGTATATCTTTAATGAAACCAAGATCAAACATTCTATCGGCTTCGTCTAAAACCAAGACTTCGATTTTATGGAGTTTAAAAACTCCTTTTTTATAATAATCGATGATACGTCCAGGTGTACCAATTAGAAGATCTATCCCATTTCTAATATCAGTGGCTTGTTTTTCGTAGTCGGTCCCTCCGTATGCTAAGCCTATATTGAGTTTTGTGTGATTCGCGAGTGGCTCAGCATCTTTTGCAATTTGTATAGCAAGTTCACGAGTTGGTGCCAATATGAAGATTCTGGGTTGTTTATTATTAGGGGTATTTTCTTCTTTATTGCTTCTTAAAATATGCTCTAAAGCTGCAATAAGAAATGCTGCAGTTTTCCCTGTCCCTGTTTGTGCTTGTCCAGCAACATCTTTACCTTGAAGGGCAATTGGCAAGGATTGAGCTTGGATAGGCGTACAATGAGTGAAGCCAGATTCAGCTATACCATCAAGAATCTTTTGATCAATATTAAGTGTGTCAAATTTTGTTTGACTTAAATGACTTCCTTCAATTACTTTTTTAATAAAAAATTCCTAAAATACTTGCAATATGTCTCGCGACGGGTTCAAATTGTATCTATTAAGAGACAACTTTCGTTGTTTCAACCAAGATTTACTACCCAAATTCAAATTAAGTGACGTTAAAACATCGACATATTGCCTGATTGGGAACTCATCGTCACTTTATTTTTTCAATGCTCATATATTATATAAGTTATATGAGCAAAATTATAATGCTGAAATTATGTTAATTCGGAGGATATAACCGGTGGGTGAAAATATTATACAAACGAGTGATGGTTCATTTGAGGCGGATGTTATTAAATCTGAAAAGCCAGTTCTACTCGATTTTTGGGCAGAATGGTGCGGACCTTGCAAAATGATAGGGCCTTTATTGGATGAAATTTCTGAGGAATTTAAGGATAAAATTACGGTCGCTAAAATCAATATTGATGAAAATCAAAATACCCCACAAAAATATGCGGTCAGAAGTATTCCTACCTTGATGATATTTAAAGACGGTAATGTGCAAGCTCAGAAAATGGGAGCATTATCAAAGTCTCAATTAGTTGAATTCCTGGAATCGAATTTATGAGTGAACAAACAAATAATAATAATCCACGAAGACCTAGACAATCTTCAAATCATTCGAATCGACGTCGCAGAAGACCTCCACGTCGTAATGATATTTATCCTGATGATGGCGAAAGCTTAGAGGTAATTTCTGCTGATCAGCTAGAAGCAAGCAAAAAGGGAATGAATCTTACTGACCTTAAGAATAAGCCACCATCTAAATTAGTTGAATTGGGCGAGTCACAAGGCTTGGAAAATCTTGCCCGATCTAGAAAACAAGATGTTATTTTTGCTATTCTCAAGGCACACGCTAAAAATGGTGAAGATATATATGGTGATGGTGTATTAGAGATTCTTCAAGACGGCTTTGGATTTCTAAGATCGGCAGATAGTTCTTATCTTGCTGGCCCAGATGATATTTATGTTTCACCAAGTCAAATACGCCGATTTAACCTAAAAACCGGAGATACTGTTTCTGGTTTAATTAGACCGCCAAAGGAAGGAGAGCGATATTTTGCATTATTAAAGATTGGTGAAGTCAATTTTGATGCTCCTGAAAATACTCGAAGTAAGGTTCTATTTCAAAATCTTACCCCTCTTCATCCCAATGAAAGATTTACCTTAGAACAAGGTAATGGCAGTAAAGAGGACTTAACTGCCAGAATCATAGATATGGCATCACCCATCGGTAAAGGGCAACGAGGCTTGATAGTTTCGCCACCTAAAGCAGGTAAAACTATCCTCCTGCAAAATATTGCTTCAGCTATATGCGCTAATAATCCTGATGTAACATTGATTGTATTATTAATTGATGAGCGGCCAGAAGAAGTTACAGAAATGGCAAGAACGGTAAGAGGTGAGGTAGTATCATCAACATTTGATGAGCCTGCTAGTCGTCATGTGCAAGTTGCTGAAATGGTTATCGAAAAAGCAAAACGATTGGTAGAGCATAAAAAAGATGTAGTTATTTTGCTGGATTCAATTACTAGACTTGCAAGAGCATACAATACAGTTGTTCCATCCTCCGGTAAGGTTTTAACAGGTGGTGTTGATGCTAATGCACTTCATCGTCCAAAAAGATTCTTTGGAGCTGCTCGTAATATCGAGGAAGGTGGAAGCTTAACTATTTTAGCTACCGCACTTGTGGATACAGGCTCTAAGATGGATGAGGTTATTTATGAGGAATTCAAAGGCACGGGGAATATGGAAATTCATCTCGATCGAAGAATTTCAGAAAAAAGAGTATTTCCTGCAATAAATATTAATCGGTCAGGAACAAGGAAAGAAGAATTATTAACCGATCCTGCTGAGCTACAAAAATTATGGATTTTAAGGAAAGTGTTGCACCCAATGGATGAGCTTGCTGCAGTCGAATTTTTGATAAATAAAATGCAAGATACCAAAACCAACAGTAAATTCTTTGACGCAATGAAGCGTTAAATTTAGAATTACATTACTGGAAATGATTTATATAGTTTTTTGTGATTCACTTCAAAAAAATAAAGCAGAATAGAATCGCTTTAAAAGTAGTATTTAGTTAAAGAGAGGGTCTTATGCGTTTAAAGTCTTTGCTACTAATTTTTCTTGCCTCTATTGCATTTCCGGTTATTCAGGCGCAAGAAGTTAATACTAATATTGAGTTCCATGTTGACAGTGATAGCAGTTGGCTGCGTATTTTGGCATATCCTGATGGTCCGTTACGTCGTTTTGGCCATAATCATGTGATCTCACATCAAAATATCTCAGGTACTGTTTTAACTACTCAGAATCTCTATGATTCTAAAATTATGTTAGAACTTCAAGTGACCGACTTTGAAGTCGATAAAGCCTCTTTGCGAAAAATCGAAGGCGCTGATTTTGAAAAGGAAGTATCACAGAAGGATATTGATGGTACTAGAGTTAATATGCTGGCTGAAAAGCTACTAGATGCAGAAAAATTCCCAATAATTAAAATTCTTTCTAGTTCAATTGATGGAAAATTTCCTAATGTTAATATTGAGGCTATTATTAACATTAAAGGGGTAGAGCATAAAATAATCGTCCCAAGCACAATTGAGATTGAGGATAAATATTTTGTTGCAAAAGGTTACTTAGAGCTTACGCATGGCGATCTTGGATTAGTACCTTTTTCTGCCGCGGGAGGTGCATTAACTGTTCGAGATTTATTGGTCTTAAAATACGAAATATTTGGTAAATCTCTATAGATATATACCTGCAGTAGTTATTCTTATCGATTAACTCTCTCAGTAACTAAGCTTTCATAGACCTTGCATGAATTTTTTCAATTTGCGTCCATGCGGATTCAATAGCACCAACTTGCCAGCCTGGCAATCCACTCACTTGATCTCCAGCGAAGTAAACTCGCCCTTGAGGGGCTCTCAATATTGGCATATGCTTAGCTCGGTCTGATGGCGCCCATGCGGCCCAACCTGCTTCACTGAATTTAGTAAGATGCCAGTCAATAGAAAACGCTTTATTATCATAATGTTTACTAAATTGTCCCGGATGTATTCTCTCAGAACGCTTTATTGCTTGGTCAACTTTTTGCTTCATTGACAGTTTGCCATGCACGACTGCTGCACGACCAAACGTATAGGCACTCTGAATGATTCCTTTCTTTCCACAGTAACCATTAGAAGGATAAATAACAGTATGACCAGGAATTCCTAGGGTACTAGAACCACCATATATATTATCGTCCTCTTCCCAGAAACGACGATTCATTTGAAGAGATAATTTACCTACGGTCATTTTTCTTGGCGCATCCATTGCTTCTTTACATTGAGCTGATAAATCTGTATCTAGCTTAGATAGGATGCCAAGTGGGATTGTTGTAATACAAAAATTCGCATTTTCAGATCGTATTTTACCGTTCTTGTTATCTCGATATGTAACCTTCACATTATCCTCATCTTGTTTTAGCTCAAGCACTTCAGCGTCAAAGGTAATTTTTTCACCAATTGCACGCTCAAATCCCCTCGCAATCTGATCCATCCCTCCTACTGCTTGATACATCGTTGATGGATGATCGATTGTTGTAACGCCCTGAAATGAATTTCCTAATCCTGATTGTAAAATTTCTTTGAAAGCAAACGCTTTTGAGGCAGACATTACATTATTAACTGGTCGCTCTGATGAGCCCATTGGGTCTATGGGATCTATTGTACCCATGGCATTAAATTTAGTAATACCTCGATGAACTGTACCTTTATAGCTTAAATCTTTGGCATCCAAGAAACCTTCTCGAATTAAATAATCAGTGAGTTTTTCTCTATCACGATTAGTCAATTTTTCATCAAGTGCACCTTGATCTGTTAACTTTGCTAATAATTCTGAGGTGTAACCTCGCATGTCAGCTTTTATTTCGCGCTTACGAACTCTTCTACCACCAAGTGGGCCGCTCGCATTATCATATTGAACGTAACCAAGATCATTTTCCTGCACCATAATTTCGATAGGTACACCAAATTTTCGAATATAATGAAAAACTGCATGATGAAAACTTGGAAGGCGCCATGGACCATGATTAAAATACTGACCTTCATCAAAATCACAAGTGCGATTTTCACCATCAACTGTTGTTGTTGTAAATCCAGCACGAGATGATTGACAACGACCACCAGCAAAAGGACGTGCTTCAATAATTTTGCAATCATAGCCTCGAAGTCCTAGCTCATATGCAGCTGTCATGCCAGCTAGGCCTGCACCTAATATAAGTACCTTCGATCCTTTTTTGGGGCTTCCCATAAGATTAGGAGGAGCCTCTGCTGCTGAAGCTATTCCCATATCCCATCCATTTAGTGCTGTCATCATTGCTGAAGCACCACCAAATGCTGCACACCCTTCAAGAAATTCTCGTTTGGTTATTGTGCGAGATTGATTAGATCTGGTCTTGGACATTGCGTTTAACTCCTAACAGTGGACTATTGTTTTAGCTTTAGGTCTATTTGGATACCAACTTCATCTGCAATCCAATTAGTTGCATCCCAGCCAATTCCAAAAAGCAAGCGTTTAACCTCAAATGTTCCAGAAAAATTTGCTATTCCGTTGGAGCTCTCAAATTCAAAAATCATAGTGATTGGTTGACTAACTCCGACTATAGTTAGGTCTCCATGAGCAGCGTAGGTTCCATTATCTAATGTTTCTATACGCTCTGATTCAAAGCGAGAATTAGGGAAATCTTCAGGATTAAACCAATCTGGTTCCATTAAATATGCGTCATATTCTGCATCGCCCGAATCGGCAGAATTCATTTTTACTTCACCAATAATTTTTCCATCCCCAGGATTAGCTGGATCAAAGTTAATCATTGCTGAGAAAACATCAAAACGCCCTCGAAATGCCGCACCTTCAAGTGCACCAATAAAACGGACATTACCCTCATCTTCTATCAGTATCCATTCTGAAGCTTCAGCTTTCGTTGAGATACTTGTAAATATCACCAAAAATATGAACCACTTTATGTGTTTTCTCATAATTTACGCTCCTTATATATCGTTGGCTTCTTTGTGTTGATTTACTAAACCAATTCTCGCGTATCGTGACATTTAGCCATAGGTTTTGCAATGGTTTTGTGAGCAATATATCTCGTTATTCGTAACCATTAAATCAAATAAATTTAAAACTAAAAAATAAGCCAATATGCCAAAAACATACTGGCTTATTTCGCTATATATTAGCTTCTTTTTTCGTCAACACTCCAAGTGCCGCTTCCCTTAGCTGCAATGAAAAGGAAAATAAAGCAGAATAATACCGCAGCGTCACCTTTATTGTTGATTGGTAATCCACCACCCATTTTCGAGAAGTGAATAAGCCAATATGCTCCAGCCATAAGACCACTAGAGAGAAATGCGGCTGCTGAAGTACAAAGACCAATCATAATTAGTACACCACCGATTACCTCTATAGGACCAGCCAAATAATACATCCAGCTTGCCTCACCTGCCATGATGGCTTGCATTTTTGGTATTCCATGAAAGATAAATAAGAATCCTGAGACGATTCTAAGTAATGCGTAAGTTTGTGTTTCATATTGTTTCATAAAGCCCATATTTTTATCCTTTTTAGTTTAAAAGTTTTTACCCCAATCATTAACTTTTCCATTAATGGATAATGATTATTCTTCAATAGTTACACAAATAGTATGACTCTGTCGATTTCGAATGAAACTATTTAAAAAATTTATGGCATTTTCCAGCGAAAGAATTTTATACTTTCTGACTCTTCGAACAGATTTGATTTACTAATAAGCTCAATATATCCATCTGTTCCAATCAATGAAGCAAAATCTCCCGATGTATTTGTTTCAACTGGATAGGCCTTTATTTCCCCATTTTGTGAGTTAACTAACCTTACCGGTAAAAAATAAGTCAAGTCTGGCTGAAATTTTATTTGTTGCTGTAATTTAACATATTCATCAATAAAAAAATCTCGACCACAGGCTCTCTGTAATACTGGAACTATATAATGCCGACAGCACGTTATTGTAGAGACTGGGTTTCCGGGTAAAGCAAAGATAAGTTGTTTTTTAGGACCTATACCAAACCACATGGGTTTACCGGGGCGTTGACGAATTTTATGAAATATATTTTTTACGCCACACTCTTGAAGTACTTGTGGGATAAAGTCTGCTTTACCCATCGACACTCCACCACTAAGAATCAATACATCCGAGGAAATAAGATGCTTTTTAATATGCTCTTGTTGGATATTTTTATCATCGACCAAGTGAATATATTCACAATTTTTAAAACCTTGTTGCTCAAGCATCACCATAATGGCTGGTCCATTCGACATTCTTATTTGATGAGGTAGTATTGGTTCGTCTGCAGCAATTAACTCATTCCCATTAGAGATGATGCAAATTTTAGGATCTGAGCTAACTTCAATGTATTTCTTGCCACATGATAAGATGAGAGATATATCCATGGGTTCTATTTTGTGACCGATTCCAAGAACTTCAGTATTTTTTTGATGATCTGAACCTTGTTGGTGAATATATTGTAGTTTTTGTGGCTGGTAATTAGTATCTAGAACAGCAATACTATTGTTTATATTTATCCACTCTATTGGAATTATGCAGTTTGTATTTTTGGGTAGTATGGCTCCAGTCATAATTTCGATACAAGAATTCTTATCCTTAAGTGCAATTTGTGCATCGCCAGCAAATTGAGTATTTTCGATACTAAATTGATTCACACCTCTTTTTAATGCCTCATAGGAAATGGCAATACCGTCCATAGTGACTCGATCAAATGGCGGCTGATCTCTCTCTGCATGAATGGGTTCTTTAAGAATTCTACCCACAGATTGAAGGGTATCAATCTTCTCTTTATTGATTGTCGGAAGCTGATCAAGAATTAAATTCATTGCTTCCTGAGATGAGATCATTTTATTCTTACTCAATAGCTTTGTAACCTATATCATTTCGATGAAATTCATCTTCCCAAGTTATTTTGCCAACAGATTTATAGGAGTTTCGCTGTGCTTCTTTTGTATTATCTCCCATACCTACAACGCAAAGTACTCGACCACCAGCAGTTAAAAGTTTATCCTTCTCGAGCGATGTTCCGGCATGGAAAACTTTAGAAGTATCATCCTTCACTGACTCAAGGCCGAATATTTGCTTACCACTTTCATATTTAATTGGATAACCACCTGCAGCCATCACTACACCCAAAGCAACTTTTTTATTCCATCGGACTTTATGATTCAGAAGACTACGGTTTAAGGTAGCTTCACATAATTCAATAAAATCAGATTCTAATCGCATCATAATGGGTTGAGTTTCAGGATCGCCGAATCGACAATTATATTCTAGTATTTTAGGATTACCTGCCCCATCTATCATAAGACCTGCATATAAAAATCCTAAGTAATCAATCCCATCTTTTTTTAATCCCTCTAAAGTAGGATTAATAATTTCATTCATGACTCTAAGTTTTAGAGCTTCAGTGACAATTGGCGCTGGAGAATAAGCTCCCATGCCACCTGTATTGGGCCCAAGATCATTATTATCTCTGGCCTTATGATCTTGTGAAGTAGCAAGTGAGATCACCTCTGTCCCATCAGTAACGACAATATAGCTAGCTTCTTCACCGACCAGGAATTCTTCAATTACGATTTTGGAACCAGCTGAACCGAAACTCTTATCACCCAGAATATCTTTCACGGCGGTTATTGCATCATCAACGGTCATGGCTACAAAGACCCCTTTACCTGCAGCTAAACCGTCTGCTTTTACAACAATCGGAGCACCCCTTGATTTAATGTAGTCAATCGCTAAATTTAGTTCAGAGAAGCATGCATATTCTGCTGTTGGGATATTATGCCGTAATAAAAAGTCTTTGGTAAATGACTTAGAGCCCTCAAGTTGAGCTGCTTTTGCATTAGGGCCAAAGCATCGAAGACCGGCGGCATTAAACTTATCTACTATACCTAAAACTAATGGAGCCTCTGGTCCGACTATCGTCAATGCTATATTTTTTTCTTTCGCAAAAGCTAAAAGGTTTTCAATATCTTCGGCATCAATATTGATATTTTTAACTTTTTCTTCTTTAGCTGTACCTCCATTTCCCGGTGCAACATAAATCTGAGTTACTTTTTTTGACTGAGAGCATTTCCATGCGAAAGCATGCTCTCTACCACCGTTACCAATTATTAGTATTTCCATAATTTTGGCTTACTCCTAATGTTTAAAGTGTCGCATATTGGTAAATACCATTGCGATGCCATGTTCATTGGCAGCATTTATCACCTCATCATCTCTAAGCGATCCTCCTGGTTGTATAATTGCACTAACATTATGCTCGGCCGCCGAATCAATCCCATCCCTAAATGGAAAAAACGCATCAGATGAGAGCACTGATCCAGCTACAATTAAATTTTCGTCTTGAGCTTTAATAGCAGCAATTTTAGTACTATAAACTCGACTCATTTGACCGGCACCTACTCCAATCGTCATTTTATCTTTACAAAAAACAATGGCATTAGATTTAACGAATTTACTGACACACCATGCAAACAAAAGATCATCTATTTGTTTCTGGGTAGGGATTTTTTTGGTAACAATTTTGAGATCTGATTCATTTATCATTCCATTATCGAAGGTCTGAATTAGCATTCCACCAGACACTTTTTTAAATTCAAAATTTTGACCAAGAGCTTTATTCTGATTACCCGTTATAAGGACACGAATATTTTCTTTTTTAGTGAGAATATCTTTTGCAGCATCTGTAATTTCAGGAGCTATGATCACTTCAACGAATTGTCTTTCAAGAATCGCCGATGCAACTTCATCATCAATAGGACGATTAAATGCAATGATACCTCCAAATGCGGAGGTAGGATCTGTAGAAAATGCTCTTTGATATGCTTTTAAAATACTTTGGTTAACCGCTACTCCACAGGGATTGGCGTGCTTTACAATGACGCATGCGGGCTCTATAAATTGATTGACGCAGTCATAAGCTGCTGCGCTATCCGAAATATTATTGTATGACAGCTCTTTGCCTTGCAGTTGATTTGCTGAGGCTAAGGAATTATCTTTAGTGATTGACTCATCTTTATAAAAAGCCGCTTCTTGATGGGGGTTTTCACCATAACGAAGTTTTGAGATTAATTTCCCCGTATAAAAAAATTGATCTGTAAAAGTCTTTTGTGAAAATGATCGACTTAGATATTGGGTTATTGATGCATCATAACTTGCGGTATGACCAAAAGCTTTCGCTGCAAGTTGTTGTCGATAATCAAGAGGTAGGTTGTTATTATTTAGTTTTTCTAAAAAATCATCATAATCACTTGGATCAACAAGGACAGCCACACCATCATGATTTTTTGAGGCACCTCTAATCATCGCGGGCCCACCAATATCAATATTTTCAATGGCTTCATTAAGTGTGGTAATTGGATTGCTTATTGTTTCTTTGAAAGGGTATAAATTAACCACTAATAAATCGATGGGTTCAATCTTATGGTTTTTCATCACTGAATCATCAATCCCTCTTCTTCCAAGCAAGCCGCCATGAATTATTGGATGTAGGGTTTTTACTCTTCCATCCATAATTTCTGGAAAACCAGTTTTTTCAGATACTTCTTTGGCAGGAATATTTGCATCTCGAAGTGCTTTATATGTCCCTCCTGTAGATAAAATTTCAACATCATGTTGATTTAAAGAGTTTGCCAAATCGATAAGACCACTCTTATCCGAAACACTAATTAGTGCGCGGGTAATTTTAAACATTATTTACCTTTATTAGTTGATTGAATATGTTTTTAATTTTTTTCTTAGCGTGCCACGATTAATTCCCAAAATTTCAGCTGCCTGGCTTTGATTTCCGTTTGTATACTTCATTACGGCTTGGAATAAAGGCTCTTCAACTTGACCTAAAACTAAGTTATATAAATCACCAGGACGATGCCCATTTAGACTTTCAAAATAAATTTTCAGTGCATTTTTTGTTTGTACGCGCAATAACTTAGCGTCCATCGATTTGGATTTTTTGATTTCATTTGACATTTTTTTCTTAGTCACTTTATTACGATTCCTAGCTTCATTATCCAAAAAAATAATGGATAAGTTATTCCTATAGATGGATCAATTTCTTTAATTAAGGGATTGAAAATATTCTTTTACTAGACCTATTTGTTCGTTCGCACTAATAGCTCTCACTGCTTTTGCTCTAAAATCTTTTGAATTATCTAGATACATACAATACCAATTTAGATGCTTTCTAGCTAATCTTACTCCAAGCTGCTCCCCATAAAAATCATACAAATCAGATAAGTGTTCAAGCATAGTATCACGGACATTATTTTTTTCTAGCGGGGTAATATGTTTTCCTTCATTTAAATAGTAATTTAATTCACGAAAAATCCAAGGCTTTCCTTGTGAGGATCTTCCAATCATTAAAGCATCAGCATTGCTTTTTTTTAATACTTCTATGGATTTTTCTGGAGAATTAATATCTCCATTTGCAATGACTGGAATAGAAATCGATTTTTTTATTTGCGCTATTGTGTCGTATTCTGCTTTTCCACCAAAACGACATGCTCTGGTTCGGCCATGAATTGTAATTGCCTTTATACCACTATTCTCAGCAATATGAGCTACCTCTATTCCATTTCGCTCATTTGGGTTCCAGCCAGTTCGCATTTTAAGAGTTACTGGCACATCAACTGAATTGACAACTGCTTCAAGTATGAGTTTTATCTTATTTGTGTCTCTCATAAGTGCCGAACCTGCAAGTTTATTGCATACTTTTTTTGCCGGACAACCCATATTAATATCGATTATTTGAGCTCCTTTTTCGACACAAAGCTGAGCGGCAATGGAGAGTAATTTTGGCTCGGAACCTGCAATTTGAACTACTCTTGGTTCTATATTCATATCTAGATTGAGCCTATTTTTGGATTTTGTGGTTTTCCATAAGCTAATATCAGCAGTAGTCATTTCAGAGACTGTCATTCCAGCACCAAATTTTTTGCATAATCTTCTAAATGGCGCATCAGTGATGCCTGCCATTGGTGCTAATATAAATGGGCTATCTAATTTGTATTCTCCAATTTTCAATAGTATTACCTAGTTAGATTATTTTTTCGAACCACATAAGAAAGACCATTCATTGTGATGTGATGAAGAATTAAAGGTTAAAAACGACCTGTATGCATTTTCAATAAGTTTGATTTGACTGATCAGAATCCCTGAAATACCAATAATCCCATTTTTTTTGAGCATCTTAGTCAGTAATGGAGCGAGCATTATGAGAGGTTCTGCAAGTATATTAGCTACAATAACATCATATTTTTCTGAGCTATCAATAATTTCATCATAAACAAAAATATTTTTCTCTGTGTTATTTTTTAGGGCATTTATTGTTGTTGCTTCAATTGCTTGTGGATCTATGTCTATCGCTGTTACTTTGCTCGCACCAAGCTTTAAAGCACTGATCCCGAGTATTCCAGAACCGCACCCGTAATCCAATATACTTTTATTTTCTAAATCTAGTGAATCGAGCCACTCAAGGCATAGTTTTGTTGTTGAGTGGGTTCCAGTACCAAATGCCAAACCAGGATCAAGGCGGACTATAACCTTACCTTTACTCTGACCATTGAATTCTTCGGGGTATATCCAAAGATTCCTCCCAAAACACATAGGCTTAAAATCTTTCATCCATTCTCTCTCCCATTCCCGCCCAATGAGTTTATTGATGGCATGTTCGGGTAATTCTTTTATCTCGAGAGATATCAATAAATCATATTTTAGAGATTCAAAATCAGTATCAATTGAAAAGAGGCCTGTTATGAGGCTATTTTTCCAGTAAGGAGTTTTACCTGGTAAAGGTTCATATATAGGCTCTATACCCGCATCACTATAAGTTATAGATGCAGCGTTATGCCTGTTGAATATCTTTTCCACGCATTTTTTATCGAGCGAACCAAGGGACAGTTCAAATTGATACCAGTCAGTATGATTTGATGGCCCCATATTATAAATATACTAGATTATAGTCCAAGTCTTTTTTCAAGATAGTGAATATTGGTACCGCCATTTTTAAATGCGGAATGCTGAAGAATCTCTTGATGAAGAGGGATGTTTGTTTTTATACCTTCAATTACTATTTCTTTTAAAGCATTGCTCATGCGTGTAATTGCGGAGTCTCGGTTATTTCCATGGGCGATAATTTTTCCAATCATTGAATCATAATGAGGAGGGACTCTATAACCACTATATATATGACTGTCGATTCTAATACCCGGACCACCAGGCATATGCCATAGTTTTATATCACCGGGTGAGGGCATGAAGCTTTTTGGATCCTCTGCATTCATTCTGCATTCAATTGCGTGACCTTGTATTTTAATATCCTTTTGAGAGAGTTTTAATTTCTCTCCAGCTGCGATATTTAATTGTTCTTTTACAATATCGACACCAGTTATCATTTCTGTTACCGGATGTTCTACTTGCAATCTTGTGTTCATTTCAATGAAATAAAATTCATTATCTTGATAAAGAAATTCAAATGTTCCTGCACTTCGATAACCCATATCTAGACATGCTTTAACGCAACGATCACCAATAAATTTTCTTTGCTCCTCAGTTATTCCTGGAGCAGGTGCTTCTTCAATAACTTTCTGATGTCTACGCTGCATAGAACAATCTCTCTCACCAAGATGGATTGCATTACCTTGCCCGTCTGCCAATATTTGTACCTCGATATGACGTGGTGTTTCTAGAAATTTTTCCATATAAACATCTTCATTACTGAATGCAGAACGGGCTTCAGCCTGAGTGAGTACAATAGCATTTAATAGCGCTGCTTCGGCATGGACTACCCGCATCCCTCTACCACCACCTCCGCCTGAGGCTTTAATTATAACTGGGTAACCAATTTCCCTAGCAATTTTAAGATTTTCATCTGAGTTGCCAGTAAGTACCCCGTCAGACCCGGGAACTGTAGGTACCCCAGCTTCTTTCATCATTTTAATTGCTGAAACCTTGTCACCCATCAGCCGGATTGACTCTGCTTTTGGACCGATAAAAATAAAACCAGAAGACTCTACTCGTTCAGAAAAATCCGCATTCTCAGAAAGAAAACCATAACCAGGGTGGATTGCAACAGCATCAGTAACTTCTGCCGCACTAATAATTCTGGGCATATCTAAATAACTATCTGCGCTTGCCGCTGGGCCAATGCAGACGGTTTCATCCGCTAACAAAACATGTTTTAAATTACTATCAATAGAAGAATGAACAGCAACTGTTTTGATGCCCATTTCATGGCAAGCACGAAGGATTCTTAATGCTATTTCGCCACGATTAGCGATTACGACTTTATCTAACATATTGCTGATTTTTTAATTATTTGCATTTTTGTCAATTACGAACAATATTTGATCATATTCAACTGGGTCGCCATTTTGAGCTCGAATTGATTTAATGACACCGTTTGCCTCTGCTTCGATTTGATTCATCATTTTCATTGCTTCAATGATGCATAATGTATCGCCTTCTTTGACGTGATCACCGACTTGTACGTATGGCGGCGCCTCTGGTGAAGGAGATGCATAGAATGTTCCAACCATTGGGGATGGTACTTCGTGATCGGTATTCTTGTTAATTAATTGTTGAGTATCGATATCATTATTTATTACTGATGCCTGACCTGATGTTCCTATTGGCTTTGCTGGTATTGTCTGAGTTTCTATGGGGGCGAGAATTCTGCCGCTTACCTCACGAGAAATTCGGACAGAATCTTCTCCCTCAGTAATTTCGATTTCACCTACCCCAGACTCATTTAGAAGTTCGATTAGTTTTTTTACTTTTCTAATATCCATAATTTACCCTTAGGATTGCTCAATTTTTTTTAAGGCAGCAAGTAAAGCCAATTCATAGCCATGAGCTCCGAGGCCAATCAAGCAGCCTGCTGCAATATCACTAAAGTAACTTTTATGTCGAAAATCTTCCCGAGAAAATACATTACTTAAGTGAATCTCAAAGAACGGAATGTTGATAGCAAGGAGAGCATCTCTTATTGCAATACTTGAGTGCGTAAATGCACCCGGATTGATCAATATAAATTGTATATCTGAATTTTGACAAGCTTGGATTTTATTAACAATTTCATGTTCTGCATTGCTTTGGAAGCAATCTAAAGAATGAGTATGTTGTTTTGCGAGTTCCATTAAATTATCTTCAATGTTGCCTAGATTCATCTCACCATAGACATCTGGCTCTCTAGTGCCAAGTAGGTTAAGGTTTGGACCATTTATTAGTAATATATTTGCCATATTCGATTATCTTTTTTGTATTTTAATGGAAGATAACAGAATTTAACCGCATTTAAAAACTTTTTTACGTTTTTTAACTTTAAATTAATCGATATATTATGGGGGTTAATTTAATGAGCTTAAATAGAGCCTAGTTGCATTTTTGCTTCACTTACAGTCATTTCACCGTTTTCTATAGCTTTTAATGTTTGAGTTATTAACTCTATATGGTGCTCTTTAATTTCACCAATATGAGTTTTGATGATTTCTTGATCTTTTGTAACAATCATGGTGAAAGGCAAGCCAATAAAATCGACGCCTGAATTTTCGGCAATCGCCACTGCGTCTTCTTCACCAATCAATATCGGGTAATCAAAGTTTGTAGTTTCTGCATAGGATAAAACTTCATCAAATTCATCCACAGCAATTCCAATAATTTGTATTTGCGTACCCGTGAGATTCTTCTGCGTTTCATTTAATAGTGGGATTTCACGTCTACAAGGTGCACACCATGTAGCCCAGAAATTTATTAATTTTGCGGAGTTATTCCATTCTGATGAATTTCTTATGGATCCGCTTAAATCAATCATTTCGAAATCCATGAGTAGCTGTTTTTCAGATTGATTTATCTCTTCATAAGTCGATTTTTTTTGCGATTCCATTTGATCGCAGCCCATTAATGTCAGGAGTAAAATTAAAATAAAGAATGATTTCATCATAGCATTAGCCTTTTTAGTTAACTGTATTTTACTTGAGAGCCGCTTGTGTATGTGCTGCAAATTCACGTGCTTTCATGTAGCCAACCACTTCATAACCATCTCTCTTGAACCCATTGTTATCGTAAAAGATAATTGTTGGTGGGCCAAACACATTTAGTTTATTTAATAAGGTTTGATCTATATTATCATTAGCGGTTACATCTGCTTGCAATAAGACGGTATTAGATAGGGCTGTTTGAACATCCCGATCAACAAAGGTATAAGCTTCCATTTCTTTGCATGAAACACACCAATCTGCATAAAAATCTAACATCACCGATTTTTTTTGCGATGCTGCTAAAGTAAGCTCATAGTCCAAATCTTCGATAGATTTAATACGCTTAAAATGCAATTCATTGTTGGTTGTATTCCCTTGGTTAAAAATGCCAATATTTGCTAATGGCTGCATCGGATTTTTGCTTCCAGATAATGAGCCTAGAATAAGTGCAATTCCATACACTAAGACCAGTAAACCAAGTGCTTTATTGAATTTTTCAGTATTTTTCGAGTTCTCAGTGAGACTGTTTAGGCCGCCTATAAAGACTCCAAACATCAAAGCTAGAATTCCCCATAAAGCTAGAATTATGGTGGCATTTATAACTCGAGATAGCATATAAATGGCTAAGCCCAACATTAAGAAGCCAAATATATTTTTTACTTTATTCATCCACTCTCCAGCTTTTGGTAATAATCTCCCGGCTGAGGTTCCTAGTATTATTAATGGGGTTCCCATTCCGAGGCTCATTGCAAATAAAGCGATACCGCCTCTAGCAACATCTCCGGTTTGGCTTATTACCATTAGAGTTGCTACCAATGGTGGAGCAACGCAAGCGGTCACAATCAATGAAGAAATTGCTCCAATAAAAAAACTACCAATTACAGTTCCACGTCGTTGCTGATTATTTAGTTTTGATAGTTGAGTTTGGAAGATCGACGGAAGTTCAATATTAACTAAATCAAACATAGCTAAAGCAAGAAAGACAAATAAAATTACGAATACAATAATGACCCAGGGAGTATTAAAAAGAGCTTGGAGTTGAAGACCAATTGAAGCACTAATGATTCCTGCCAAGGTATAGACAATAGCCATTCCCATTACATAGCTGGTGGCTAAGATGAACCCTCTCCTGGGCGTAATATGTTCTCCTTCACCAGCAAGAATTCCAGAAAGGATAGGAATCATAGGCAGACAACATGGAGTTAAAGACAGTAATAAACCAGCGACAAAAAAAGTTAGGATTACTGTAATTATATTTGCTTGAGAAACGAGTGATGCTAAACGAGATTGTTCTGAGATTTTAATTTCAGTAGAAATTACATTTGTATTTGAAGTTATCTCTCCCGGGGGGAAAATAACATCAATTTCTTTTTGCTGAGGAGGCAAACATAGTTCATCTTCAATACACCCTTGATAATTAACCAAGAAGGTTAGATTAGTTTCATTTGGGTCCACTCTGCCAATTGCAATTCTGCCAAAAACCTCTTTAAAATAAACTTCAGTTTCACCGAACCATTCATCCGTTTTTATTTCCCCTTTTGGTAATTCAATCGCACCTATTTTTATGTCTTTATTTTTTGCAGTTATAGAAATTTTATCTTTATATAGATAATGATTTGGTGCTATTTGAAATGCGATTTCTAAAGTGGATGAATCAATTGACCTTAGAAATGGTTTGAAAGCTAAATTTATTGCCGAATAATTTTGGTCATTGAGAATATTCAGAGGATCAATTTGAGTTAACTTTGAAGATTTAGTTAAATTGATATTGGTAGTCCATTTTTGAGGAGGATAACAAATGCCCCTATCAGCACATCCTTGCGACTCTATTTGTAGTTCAAATTCATTTACAGGGGTATTAATCCTTTTGTAAGGAATATGGAACGAGGTATTACCTCTATATACTTGCTGTACTCCAAAGAATTCATCCTCATGATAAGAGCCTTCTGGCAATTTTAAATTGACCAATTGAATATCCGGTGAATTTGATACGAAATTCATTTTTTTACGATAAAGGTAATACCCATCCTCAATCGACCAATTTATTTTAATTGCTGCCCCAGTATCTTCAATTTGATATTTAAAAGCCTCTTCGGCCCTGAGCAATGGTTTGGATGCTTTATTACTGGATGAATTATCCAACTCTATTTCATTTGAGCAGCCAGATAAT
>JAOIZZ010000021.1 GCA_028227395.1 Woeseiaceae bacterium
TATGAGTGACAATCAAGTATCAATTGCGGTTGAAAATATCGATATATCAATACCCAATCGAACCCTTATCAAGAACCTCACACTCTCCATTAAATATAGAGAGTTTATAGCAATTCTTGGTCAAAATGGCTGCGGAAAATCACTCACTCTTCATACGCTTGCTGGGATTAGATTGCCTGCTTCAGGTGAGGTCAAGCTAATGAATGAAAATATTACTAAGAAAGCAAAAAGAGATATAGCGAAAAATCTGGCGCTCTTAACACAAGATACAGAAGACATATTTCCATCAACAGTCTTTGATAGTGTTCTGATTGGTCGCCATCCACATATCAGTACTTTTAACAATGAATCTGCGGAAGATATTCTCATTGCCCGTGATTCCTTGAATCAAGTAGGATTACTTAATCTAGAAAATCGGGATATTACTACATTATCCGGCGGCGAACGTCGCCGTCTAAGTATTGCTCAAGTACTCACCCAACAACCAAAAATTTTTTTACTGGATGAACCAACTAATCATCTTGACCCTCAATATCAACTTGAAGTACTTAAAATCTTTGAGACAAAAGTTAATATGGGGTGTTCCGTAATTACAACGATGCATGATGTTAATTTAGCGGCAAGATATGCTACTCAGTGCTTGTTGATATTTGGAGATGGAAACTGGATTTTTGGAAGTACATCAAAAATACTGAATGAGGAAAATCTCACAAAACTTTATGGTATCAAAATGGAAAAAATTGAAACTAAAAAGCAAATATTCTTTAGCGCAATTTAAAGATATAAATACATTTATAATTAAATATTTTTATATTTTTCAGTTTCAATATAAACATCCCCTAACAGCTCAATTCGATCTTTTCTTAAGCGACACTCTAAATTTCCGCCTCTAGAGGATATTTGACGTGCAAACATTTTATTTTTGTTTAATTGATGAGACCAGAATGGAACCAAGACGCAATGAGCAGATCCAGTCACAAAATCTTCGTCAATACCCATTGCTGGGGCAAAAAAACGAGACACAAAATCAACATCAGTACCCTCAGAACTAATAATTATTCCGTTATTGATGAGTTTTTTTAATCGATTAAAATCGGGTTGCGCATTCTTAACCTGAGTTTCATCAGATAATTTCACCAGATAATAATCTCGCCCCTTATAAACACAACCGTCATTTAATCCCAAGGCTTCGATTATTTCATTTGACAATTTATTTTTTACTGGTACGTCGGAAGGTAAATCAAGAAGATACTTGGATTTCACAAGCTTTACTTCTAGAAAATCACGTTTAGCATAAAACTTAAATGATGGAGGAAAATAGTGGTAAATTTGATGCAATACTGCAGCCGAAGCTAATGTTGCATGACCGCATAATGGTACTTCCATGATTGGGGTAAACCATCGAATATCCCATTCATTAGGATTATTATCTCTGGGGAAAATAAATGCTGTCTCAGGTAAATTATTCTCAGTAGCAATCTTTTGCATTATTTCTTGGCTGAGCCACTCATTCAATAAAACGACACCTGCAGGATTCCCTTGCTCGGCATTATTTGCAAAAGCAAAAGCAGTAAAATTTTCGGGCTTTCTATTCAACATACCCTTTTAAGCGCTCTTTTAGTTTCAAATGTAAACCCCTATTAGCGGCGATAACGGAACGCATATCTAGGGTCGGTAGCTCACCATTTAAATTTGTAAATACTCCTCCCGCTTCTTCAATAATTATCGAAAGTGCTGCAATATCAAGAATATTAACATCTGACTCAATCACCGCATCGATTTTTCCCGCTGCAAGCAGATGGTAATGATAAAAATCTCCATACCCTCGAATACGATCCACTTTTGATACAATTTTACCTAAACTAGGCCAACCATCTGACTGGGACAAAGACTTTAGATTTCCTGTTGAAATACTCGCGTTACTTATCTTATGAGTTTTACTAACATTAAGTCGCTCACCATTTAACCACGCTCCCTTATTCTGCTCCGCATATATCAGCTCATCAAACATAGTTCCATTTGACACTCCGATAATTATTTTACCTTTATACATGAGTGCAATTTGCGTTGAAAAGAAGGGGTAACCTTTGACAAAACTTTTTGTACCATCAATAGGATCGACCAGCCATAAGAAGTCAGCCTCTTTATTTTTTTTCGTGGTTTCTTCTCCAAAAAATCCATGATCGGGAAATGATGATAACAGAATTTCTTTTATAACTTTTTCGCACTTTATATCTACCTCAGTTACTGGAGTCTTGTCATCTTTTATGGATACTTTAAAACTTCCATTAAAATATTTTTTGCTAATCTCAGCAGCTGCGATAGAAGCTTCAATTGCTATAATCAGCTCTTTTGAGCTATTTTCTGGAAGAATAAAATTCAAAGTATTTCTCCTTTAAATAGATAACTATGACGCTATATAAAAAAAGAAACAAGATGGTTGACAAATTTTTATTATCACAATAAAGTCCACCTGTATTTAGTGAATCCAAGAAGGCATTTTCTTGGATGAACGGGAATTCAGTGTTGTTGTAATCTGACAAATTCTGAAGCTGCCCCCGCAACGGTGATCGAGATAATCTTTAACCCCTTTCATGTATTTTGAAAGAGCCACTGCGAATTAAATGTGATTTATTACATAAAGATTTGTGGGAAGGCGTTAAAGGTAGGAAATTTTCCACTCGTCAGCCCGGAGACCGGCTAATTACAATATAACGAATAATGCGGCGGGCATTATAAGGTAAACTGTGATCTTGTTATTTCACTGCGAACCCTATATCACCCTCCAAATATTCATTTAAAAGATAATTTTTAACTTATGCGGCGGGCATATAAAGGGTTTAATATGGATATTACCAAACAGTTAGTTTTGATTTTTTTAATGGGTTTCCTGAGCTCAATTACCCTTGGTGATGAAACCAAGGATTTAGATACAATTGTGGTTACTGCCACACGAACAAATATCGCTATCGACGATGCCACTCTCCCAGTGACTATCATTGGTCGAGATCAAATTGAACAATCATTAGCGAGAGATATCTCCCAACTCCTTCGTTTTGAAGCTGGTCTTGATATAGGTCGAAATGGTGGACCCGGACAAACAACTTCATTATTTCTCCGAGGAACAGAAAGCAATCATACTCTAGTGTTAGTCGATGGTGTGCGAATCAATCCAGGAACCATTGGTGGCGCTGCACTACAAAATATCAATCCAGATATTATTGAGCGTATTGAAATAGTTAAAGGCTCTAGATCAGCATTATATGGGACCGACGCCATAGGTGGCGTAATCAATATTATAACAAGAAAAGCAAATTCAAGTTATATTGAAAGTGGATATGGTTATGGTATGTATGACACTAAAAAGCGAAGTATAGATTTGGGATTCAATAGTGGTTCTACA
The DNA here is from genome assembly GCA_028227395.1 of Woeseiaceae bacterium. Classification (GTDB taxonomy): domain Bacteria; phylum Pseudomonadota; class Gammaproteobacteria; order Steroidobacterales; family Woeseiaceae; genus SP4260. The sequence goes on from JAOIZZ010000021.1 coordinate 3,404, forward strand.
GAATTAGGGCTATCAGTTAATTCAAATAAAACAGACGGCTATAAAATCCGTACTGATAGTGATATCAAGCGAGGCTATGAAAACCTTACCACCAATTTTCATATTGGCCAGGCTTTTCAAAATAGTGATATCACGCTTCGACATTGGCGCACATCAGGAACAGTTGAATATTTAGATTTCTTTCTCACAGCAATAGATCAAGACTTTATCAATGAAAGTTCTGCCATTGAGATTAACAATAATTTTAAAAATAATATTCAAAGCAAAGTAATAATTAGTAGTGTTAAAGATGATATTAAACAAAATCAATCAACAGCCAATGTTTACTCAAAAAGAAATATCTTTGATGGGCAAATAAGTAAGCTAGCTGGAAGCCATAATATCACCGGGGGTCTTTATCTTAGTGATGAGGAAGCGTCTAGTTTTGCATGGGGTTCAGGCTACAATAAGGACACTCAATCTAATGCTATTTTTATTCAAGATCAGATCAACGAAGGCAATCATCGTATTTTTATCGCAGCTAGGCTGAGCGATCATGAAACATTTGGTAAAGAAACAACATGGAATGCTGAGTATGGATTGAGTATAAGTGATCAATGGTCTATCAATGCATCTGCCGGCCATGCCTTCAGAGCTCCAGATGCCACTGATCGATATGGTTATGGTGGGAACATCAATCTAAAACCTGAAGCCTCTGATGATATTCAGCTCAATGTTGCCTTTAGGCGTGATGATAATACTACTTATCGTTTGGAATTATTTGATACAAAAATAGAAAATCTAATAGAGTATGATTTCGCTAAAGATCAAATGCTTAATATAGGGCAAGCGAGCATGCGTGGTTTACAATTAAGCTATCACTTAATTAATGAAAATTACTCTATTAGAGCTGATTATATAAACCAAAAAGCTGAAAATGATATAAATAAAACTCTACTCCTTAGAAGACCTAAACAGAGCTTTACTCTGAATATATCCAAAAAACTGAAGAATTTTGACTTTGGATTATCCTTACTTGCGAGTGGCGAAAGGAAGGATTTCGGAGTTACTTTGCCCGGATATGCCATTGTAAATTTGACTGGTCAATTCAAACTGAATGATAAATGGAAAATTAATACCCAAATCGAAAATATATTAGACAAACATTATGAAACAGCGGCAAAATACAGAATGCAAGGTCGAAGTGTATTCTTAGACTTAACTCGTCGCTGGTAAGTTTAAAAGAGAATTAATTATGGGCAATAGACTAAGTAAAATTTATACAAAAACTGGTGATGATGGCACAACAGGTCTCGGTGATGGTTCCCGAGTCGATAAAGACGGTCTGCGTGTAGAAGCTTATGGTACAGTCGATGAAGCTAATAGCGCTATAGGCATAGTCTTAACTATGCCTTCAATGACGCCTTTTATTGAAGACTCACTAACCAATGTTCAGCATGATTTATTTGAACTTGGTGGTGAACTTTGCATACCCGGTCATGAAGCCATTGCTGAAGAATTCATCAATCGACTTGAAAATGACTTAGATCATTTAAACGAAAACTTACCACCGCTTAAAGATTTTATACTGCCCGGTGGTGGACCTGGATCAGCTGCTTGCCATCTTGCAAGAACTATTGTAAGGAGAGCTGAAAGAAGGGTAATCTCTTTGAAAAAAGAAGATACTGTTCGTGATGAAGTTATACGTTATCTTAATCGTCTTTCAGATTTGCTGTTTGTTGTTGCAAGAGTTCTGGCGCGGAGCGAAAATGGAAAAGAAGTGCTATGGAGCAGAAAAGCCTAGATACCGTTGGTGGATTATATTCTTTATACTTGATGTTCAATCGAGTGCATGAGGTCCGATACGTTTGCTTCGACTCTCCTCCAAATGCTGACATATTTCAAGAGCTGCTTTGATCAAATTTGTAGTTGGTCGCTCAAGACCATCAGCCTCAATGGCATATAAATTTTGCAATTGATTAGCTGATATATCGGGCCATCTCAACCATATTTCGAACTTATTTTTATCTTTTAAACTTGCGCTAGTTAATATAACTTCAGGGTCTCCTATTATCACTGATTCAACAGATACCGAAGGTGCAAGCTGAGATAAATCATTAAAAATATTGACTCCACCACATGCGTGAATCAGCTCACTAATATAATGAGATCCACCCACTGTAAATAGTGGCCTTTCATCTATTTGAAAGAAGACACGGATACTATCTTTATTCCCATAGACTTCTTTTAGTTCAGTTAATTCCTTTAGATAGGTATTAGCAACCAAGCTAGCTTGTGCTTGTTTGCCAATTAAGCTACCAATGAGCTCTAGTGCTAAAGGTATATCTTGCAAACGGCTGGATCTAATAACCTCAACTCGATAATTAAGATCTCTTAATTCATCAATAATTCTCGGAGGTGTACCATCTTCCCACGCAAGAATAATATCTGGACGCAATAGGGAGATTTGTTCAAGATCGAGCATAAACGCATCACCGATTAGTGGTTTTGTTAATATAGCTTCTGGGTATTTACTGAATGCACTTACACCAACCAGCATATCACCCGCTTCTAATTCAAACATCATCTCTCCCAAGTGAGGAGATAAAGAAACAACTCTTGTTAAGCTAGATTCTACAGAGGGTTTTTCTTTGATATTTTGATCAACATCGCAAGCAATAATTAAACATAGTAACAATATAAGTGAATAAAAATATTTCATTTTTTTTTCATCTTAATTAAGTAGTATTCTCAATGTATTCATATAATTTAAACCAATCAAATGCTGGGCCTGGGTCTGTTTTTCGAATGGGAGCAATATCACTATGTGCGACCACTTTTCGCGAACTGATTGTTGGGTAAAATCGCATCAAACTCTGGATAACTTTTCCAAGTATTTGATATTGTAATTCAGTATAGTGAGAATCATCCTGCCCTTCTAGTTCTATTCCAATGGAATAATCATTGCAGTTATCTATTCCTCGATAAAGCGATACACCAGCATGCCAAGCACGTTTATTAAATGGCACAAATTGTGATAACTGACCGTCACGCTCAATCAGTAGATGCGATGAAACTTTTAAATGCTTAATTTTTTTAAAATAGTTATGTTTATTAAAATCAAGTTTATTTAAAAAAAAACTTTTTATGTGGTTATTGCCATATTCACCGGGGGGCAGACTAATTCCATGTATAACAATCAATCTGGGTTCAACACCACCTGGACGTTCATCATGGTTAGGTGAGGGGAAATAATTTATTTTTGAAAAACAGAAATTATCAGATTTAACCTCTAAAATTTCCATTTGATTTATGTCTAATTCTTTCATTTCAATATAAATGATATAATAGATGAATGCTTCATGTATTTTTTAATTAAAAACATAAGTCCTATATTTCAAATAAATAAATGTAATTGTCATTATGCAAACTCATCGTCTTTATATGAAAACATTAATAAAACCAGGTATTGATTTTTATATAGAAAATACAAAAGCTCACTATATAAAACAGGTTTTGAGATTAAAAAAAGATAACATTATTACTGTCTTTGATGGCAGCGGTCGTGAATATGATGCTGTAATAAAAGAACTTCATAAAAATAAAATATTAGTAGTACCAAGCACATCAAAATTTCATGAGAAAAAAACCAAAAGAAAGATTCGCGTTGGCCAAAGCCTAATAAAAAAAGACAAAATGGATATGCTCATTCAAAAATTAACTGAATTAGGAGTAAATCAAATTTCGCCTCTCACCTCTAAATATTCAACAGTCAAAATAAAAGAGAGTCGATTGGATAATAAATTAGAGCATTGGGAGAAAATTATACAGAGTTCTTGTGAGCAGTGCGGAAGAAATATTCTACCTTTAATTGATGCTCCTGATAGTGCTCAGTATTTCATATCGAATTCTTTAAAAGAAGATTATCGGCTTATATTAGACCCTAATGCAACAATGAGGATTCATGATATTAATCCTATGAATAAAAATATTGAGGTGATGGTTGGTCCTGAAGGTGGCTTTTGTGATGATGAAATAGAATTTGCCACTAAAAATGATTTCTTACCTGTTTCAATGGGTCCAAGAATCCTCAGAGCTGAAACTGCTGCAATTTCTGCTCTTGTAATTCTTCAGACTCTATGGGGTGATATGGGGGCTGACTTCATAACAAGGAAGCGTTAAGATCTCTACTATAAAATAAAGCAGAAAAATATGAGTATAAAAAAAATTAAAATAGGCATAGTGATGGACCCAATTAGGTCAATCAGCCCAAAAAAAGACAGTTCACTTGCAATGTTATTGGAGGCAGAAAAACGCCAATATGAAATCTATTATATGGAGCAAAAAGATTTATACCTCATAAAAGGAATTGCTAAAGCCAATTCTTTAATTATCAATGTCAAAGACGATGATAAGTCTTGGTATGATATACAGAAAAAAATCACCATAAATTTGGGTGATCTTGATGTCATTCTTATGCGAAAGGATCCGCCATTTGACATGGAATTTATTTATACCACTTATATCCTTGAGAGAGCCGAAAATCAGGGTGCTTTAGTTATCAACAAGCCCAATTCATTAAGAGATATGAATGAGAAAGTTTATACAGCCTGGTTCCCAGATTGTGCTCCTTTGACCTTAGTTACCCGCTCAATGACTGAGATGAAATCATTTTTAAATGAACATAAAAAAGTGGTCATTAAACCACTCGATGGGATGGGTGGAAAATCTATTTTTGTGATTAATCATGATGATGGCAATGCTAATGTTATTATCGAAACACTCACGGATCATGGCTCTCGTTTCGCTATGAGCCAGGTATACGTACCAGAAATAAAACAAGGGGATAAACGTATCCTTTTAATTGATGGTGAACCCGTCCCTTATTCTCTTGCAAGAATACCATCAGCGGATGATAACCGGGGGAATATTGTTATGGGGGCTACAGTCGAAGGCAGAAATTTAACCGAGCAAGATTATATTATTTGTAAAAAAATTGGGCCTATTCTTAAAAAGAAAGGCGTGTTATTTTGCGGTATTGATGTAATCGGTGATTATTTGACTGAAATTAACTCAACCAGCCCTACTGGAATAAGAGAACTAGATCGCTTTTTCGATTTAAACATAGCTGGTTTATTATTCGATGCTATTGAAAATAAGATCAAACAATAAAAATCGAATGATATTTAATAGTAATGTGGTTATTGCTTTTGATTTTGGTCACCGAAGGATTGGTTGTGCGGTTGGTCAAAATATTACCAGTACTGCTTCTCCTCTGGGTACTATCAAAAATTCTGAAAAGGGTCCGGATTGGCAGAAAATAAAAATGTGGTTAGATGAATGGAAGCCAGCAAAAATCGTGGTTGGACTTCCTAATCACGCTGATGGCTCAAAGTCTGAGATGTCTATTGATGTTGATAAATTTATCTCAGAACTACTTATTTTTAATATCCCTATCGAGACCATCGATGAAAGATACACATCTATAGAAGCCAGAGAAATTCTTAAAAATGATCGCCAAATGGGTGTAAAAAAAAGAATAAGAAAAGAAATGATTGATGCAACTGCCGCTACTCTCATTGCCAAGAGATGGCTAAATAAAAAGAGTTAAATTTATATTATAAACCAAGTAGAATAGACTGAATATACTGATAAAAAGGCGCCTTAATGCTCTCCGATTCAATAAATGAATCCTCGATACAACTTACAAAAAATGGCAAACTTCGTCATTTAGTAAGCCTTAAAAATCTAGAAAAAAATATTCTTATGAAGCTTCTCTATGAAGCTCAGGAATACACACAATCGAAAAAACTATCTAATGAATTGATTACACGCAATCAAAAATTTACCATCGCAAATTTATTCTTTGAACCAAGCACCAGAACTCGCGCTTCATTTGAAATTGCCGCGCAACGCCTAGGATTGAACATCATCAACTTTGATATTGAAAACTCTTCTGGAAAAAAAGGAGAGTCAGTATTAGATACAGTAATGACACTTAAATCTATGGGTGTTAATACATTAGTCATAAGGCACGAAGAAATTGGTATTCATTCTCAACTGATTGAAGAGATTGGTGCTGAATGTATTATTGTTAATGCTGGAGAAGGACATATATCACACCCAACTCAAGGGTTACTTGATCTTCTCACCATTCAACAAGTTAAAAAGACGTTCGAAAATCTCATCGTTACTATAGTAGGTGATATTGCACACTCAAGAGTTGCTCGTTCTACTGCCGAAGGACTTACAACTATGGGAGTGAAGGAATTGAGACTGGTTTCACCTAAGGAATTCATGCCATATGAAAAAATAACTCCTGTAACCAAGCATTTTGTTAGTCTTAATGAAGGACTCGAAAATGCTGATGTTGTAATGGCGCTTCGCATTCAACATGAGAGAATGGATGATATAGATATTAATCTAGATGGTTACATTAAAAAATATAGAATCACTAGTGATAATATAAAAGTTGCTGCTCCGAATGCAATCGTTATGCACCCTGGCCCTATGAATCGAGATGTTGAAATTGAGTCCTCGTTAGCTGATGGTGATCAATCGGTAATTTTAAGACAAGTTGCCAATGGGGTGGCCGTAAGAATGGCGATTCTAAATGAACTTACAAAAAATCATAACGCAGACTGGGATTAAGCATAGAATTAGTGCTTGATATGACATCTTTGAAAAAATACCGATCCTATAAACTAGACATGAAATCTTTTCATCTTTTATTGTAATAATATGCTTAACATTAAACAAAATTTATTAACTCTAAATACCAGCATATTGAGAATCGTCAAAGATTGTCAAAGAGACCCCGAATCAATTATTCTACTAGCGGTAAGCAAACGACACTCAATTGAATCAATCAAAGAATTACATTCACACGGACAAAATCACTTTGGTGAAAACTTTGTACAGGAAGGTGTTGATAAAATCCGTGCAATTAAATCAGATAATCTTTGCTGGCATTTTATAGGGCATATTCAAAGCAATAAGACACGATTAATTGCTGAAAATTTTAATTGGGTCCATACTGTTGATCGCATAAAGATTGCTGAAAGATTGAGCAAACAAAGACCAAAAATATCTGCAGATTTGAATGTTTGTGTCCAAGTTAATATAGATCAAGAAGAATCAAAATCAGGCGTAAACATAGATGCTCTATTACAACTATGTAAAGCAATTGATGAGTTGCCAAAATTAAAATTAAGAGGTTTGATGTGCATCCCTGCAACTGAAAAAAATCTTAAAAAGCAGAGAATACCATTTGCTAAAATTTATCAACAACAAGAAATTCTTATTCAACATGGTCTTAAACTTGATACATTATCGATGGGTATGACCAATGATTTTGAAGCCGCAATAAAGGAAGGCGCTACAATAATCCGAGTAGGAACCGCACTTTTTGGTTCACGATGATATATATTAGTATCTCACGGAGATAAAAATGATTGATAATAAAATTGCATTTATTGGTGGGGGAAATATGGCAAGAGCTATTGCTGGCGGCCTATTAAGGGGCGGCATGCATGCGACTAATATTTTTATATCTGAGCCTAAAGAGGAGCAATGTGAGAAACTAAGAGAGGAGTTCTATGGAACATACGTGTCTACTGATAATAAAACAATTAGTAATGCTGCTGAAGTCATCCTCTTTGCTGTAAAGCCACAAATACTAAAATCTGTATGCAATGAACTAAGAGAAACTATACAAAAAACCAAGCCCTTAATTATCTCAATTGCAGCAGGTCCCAGCATTCAGGATATAGACCAATGGCTTGGTGGAAATATGACCATTGTAAGAGTTATGCCAAATCAACCAGCAATGATTGATCAAGGTGTTTCAGCAATGTTCGCAAATAGCCTTACTCAACCTGAAAATTGTCTTTTAGCAGAAAAAATAATGTCCTCTGTCGGTAAGGCTTTATGGTTAGAGAAAGAAAGTCAAATGGATGCGGTAACAGCCATTTCAGGAACTGGTCCCGCCTACTTCTATCTCCTAATCGATGTAATGATCGAAGCAGCTATAAAAAATGGCATGAATCCTGAAATTGCCAGAATTCTTGCAGTCGAGACCGCCAGAGGTGCATCAGCTTTATCTGCCTCATCATCAGAAACAATGACATCCATGATCGAACGAGTTAGATCTCCCGGCGGTACTACCATGGCTGCATTAGAATATCTTGATTCTAAAGAAGCAAGAAAAATATTCTCTAAAGCCATCGATGTCGCTAGAGAACGAGCCAAAGAATTAGCTGAAGAAGCAAAACAATAAATTCCTATGTCACCGGCTATTTATTTTATTTTTAAAACACTGGGAGAACTAGCGCTCTTTGTTTTTATCTTAAGATTTTGGTTGCCATTATTTCGTGCTGATTTTCGTAACCCCATCTCTCAAAATATCATGAAATTCACCTCACCACTAATAAATCCCTTACGAAAATATCTCCCTTCTTTTGAACGATTAGATTCAGCTTCAATATTAGTCCCGTTTATTCTGCAATACATACTAATCTCGATTCTATTAATGATTGCAGATCAAAAAATTGACAATACAACAATTTTGTTAGGTGCATTTTTTGAACTATGCCTAGCCAGTGCTGATCTATTCTTCTTTGCTATAATCATTCATATTTTTTTTAGTTGGGTCTCCCCAACCTCATATACTCCATTAAAAAGCTTAGTTGAAAATATTGCTGAGCCATTATTAAGACCTTATAGAAATTTTTTTCGCCCTATTGGTGGTATGGATTTATCGCCAATTTTTGCAATAATTGCAATCCAAGCTGTCATCATCTTTCTAAGAAATATTGCACCTCTGCAACTTTAAGTTCAAATTAGATTGAGAAATTATGTCATTTTTAAATCTATCATTAAAGAAAATAGCTACTAGTTTAATTCTGGTAATGCTGCTTTCGTGCGGAAGCGAGCAACAAAGAATTCCTCAAGCACCTATTGCTAAAAATAGTATTTTTCAGTTCAGTGAATACACAGTCTATCTAAGTACAAACAAAACCAGCGATCTTTCAAAAAATATTGCTAAAAAATACAATATAGAAAGAAAAAATAATTTAATCATGCTAAATGCTTCAATATTAAAAAATTCCATTAACAAGTCTGTCAGTGCGAATATTGATATTGAAGTCAAAAACCTATTGGGACAAGTCAAAAAAACAACTAAATTAGTAATCACTGAAAATGAATTTATTTCATATGTCTTTATCTCACCAATCTCAAACCAAGAAACACTCCTTTATTCACTCCAAGTATCGCCTGAAGACCAATATATAGAGAAAATTCAGTACCAAAAAAAGTTTTATACCCATTAACTTTAGTAATACTTTCTTAAGTTGATAATCTGATGAATTTATTTGCATAAAACTACGATTATTCTATGATGGTAATGACGTATCTCTACCCACACAATTAAGAGGTTATAGCTTAAAATGGCTGGAAAAAATAAATCGCAAAATGTAGCGACTAAATCTTCGATTTTTAGTGAAATTGCTGGTGATACTGGCTTAACAAAAAAAGATATTTCTGCTGTATTTGATTCACTAGCTGTAGTTATGAAGAAAAATCTTAGTGGTCGTAACGCACCAGGTAGCTTTACCATACCAGGCCTTATAAAAATTAAAGTAATGGAGAGAGCGGCAACTAAAACTAGAAACGGTACCAATCCATTTAATGGAAAAGCAATGACCATAAAAGCTAAGCCAGCCACAAAAATTGTTAAAGTCGCTGCACTCAAACGATTAAAGGATATGATCTAAATTATCTGTCATTTTTTTATATTTAATTTAATAAAAGATTCAATTTTTATTCTCAAATCAATCAAACACCCATGAAAGAAATGTGTGGCTTCTTCTAGAATTATAATTTCAGGTAATACTTGTAATCCTTTACACCAACTTTCAATAACATTGATATCAATAAGCTCATCTTGAGCGCCATGCACAATCAACCATGGGCATTGGGGTTCGTTCTTAATAAGCATTGCAGGATTGGACAAGGACGGAGCAACACTAATTAAACCTATTGGTGCTTTGATACTTGCTGCCTGAATAGCTATGCCTGCTCCAAATGAAAACCCACCTATCCAAATTGGCATTTTAGGATAATGAATCTGAACATAGTTGATCATATGAATTGCATCATCTAATTCTCCAATGCCGTCATCAAAAGCACCTTGGCTCTTACCCACTCCTCGAAAATTAAACTTAAGAACCATTAAATTCTTATGCAGGCAAGCCCGCGAAATAGTATGAACTACCTTATTTTGCATCGTCCCACCAAATAAAGGGTGCGGATGACAGATGATAATTACACCCAGTAAATTAACATCATCTTTTTTTTCTAAGATGGCCTCAATAGCACCAGAGGGACCATTTATCATCAAATTTTTTGTGGAAAAAATTTTACTCATTTCACCCGTTATCCATATCATTTGTATTTCATATTATTCTCGATATTATATTCTTTAGATTAAACGAATATTTATTAATACAACTCTTTAATATGAATACATTAAACTTTAATCAACTTGACCTAATACCTTATGTTATTGCTTTATGCGCTTGTTTGACTCTTACTCTGGTGCTTTTGATCAGATCTTATCAGAGATCCAAACAAAAGAATCGCGAGCTTGGAAAAATAAATCGCAGTCATCGCTTGCTCAAAGAACAAGTAAATAGGCTATCTACCAATATTAAAATGAGCGCGTCACACAACAAGAAAGAAATAGCAAAAAAAAATATCCAACCTGGTGATTCTCCAAATAACTCACAAATCAAATCATTAAAAAATGAACTGAGGCAATGGAAGCGCCGGGTCACACCATTAATAGATCGTTATAAAGAATTATCATTAAAAAATAAGAATCTAGAGAGTGAATTATTAGAAGCAAAGCGTGTTATTACGCTTAGTAAAGTGATGAATTCCCCTGAAAAAACAAAAACTGTCATTAATCTGAATAATTATCGATCTCGAGAAAACCTTCAAGAGATTCGTGGTATTGGGCCATCAATAGAAAAAACATTGAATCATTTTAACATTTTTCGTTTCAGTCAAATTGCGGCAATTAGTGATTATGAGATTGAAGAAATTGCTAAGAAAATTAAAGGGTTTAAAAGGCAAATATATCGTGAAGATTGGATCGGTCAGGCAGAAATAATGCTTAGAAGTAAGCCCTCAGATACGGAGCAATCGAGCTAGTTCATTTTTATCTTTGATCTAATCAATCTTAACAAGATCAATTAATTCAACGTGAAAAATAAGTGTGGATTGAGAAGGGATTCCTCCAAGTGATCTGTCGCCATAGCCCATCTCTGGGGAAATAATTAATTCTCTACTCTCACCCACAGACATATTCGTCACGCCCAATTCCCAGCCTTTTATCAGAGGGTCAACTCCAAGCCTAAATTCAAACAGCTTGCCCCGATCTAGCGAACTATCAAATTTATTACCATGATTATTAATCATATTTGCATCATACAACCATCCTGTATAATGCATTTTCAAAGTATCCCCATAATTTGCGGTTTCTCCAGAACCTTTAATTAGTGTGCGTATCTTTAGGCCGGATATCTCATCACTATGTTTTGATTCCTTTTGAATATTTAAGTCAGGTTGATCTGATGAACATCCTATAAGAAAAAGCCCCGTAAAGAACAGTAAATAAATTTTCTGGAAAGTTTTATTCATTTAAAAAATAACCAATTTAACTCTCTATTGATTAATAGAATTAAATGCCAAAGAGACCGAATTAATACAATATCTAAGTCCAGTAGGCTGAGGCCCATCCTCAAATACATGGCCTAAATGAGAGTCGCATTGACCACAAACAACCTCTAATCCAGAATATGTTCCATCAGGTCTTTTGTGATTTTCATCTTTCACTGTTTTGACACGATCAGCTGCTAATACTAAAAAAAAACTTGGCCATCCAGTATGAGACTCATATTTATGCTCTGAAGAAAAAAGTTCATTTTCACAACAAACACAAAGATATTTACCCTCCCTACTCTCTTTGAGATGTTCTCCTGTAAATGGTCGCTCAGTACCTTTATTTTGCGTAACAAAATACTGCTCTTCCGAAAGAGTTTCTTTTAGTTTATTTACCATAATATGGCCCTCTAATTAACTGTAATTTCTTATTTAGAATTAAATGGTTTTCTTCTTAGCTGTTTTCTTCTTAGCTGTTTTCTTCTTAGCTGTTTTCTTCTTAGCTGTTTTCTTTATTTGCAACGTTTGAAGTAATAAGCTGTTTACCCTCTTAACATATTCCGCAGGATTCTGAAGCTGTTCTCCATCTGCTATTAAAGCATGATCTAGTATCGTATTAGCTAGAGAATTATAGGCCTCATTATCAGTAGTGGCAGACAATGTTTCAATCAGGTCATGCTGCACATTAATTTCTAATATTGGTTTTGAGTCCGGCATTTGTTGCCCAGAAGCTTCCATCATACGTCGCATTTGTGGCGGTAAGTCTTGCTCATTTGATACAACACAAGCGGCCGATTCAACCAATCTTTGACTGATATTGATACTTTCAACACGGTCATGAAGAGACTTCTTCATATCTTTAATCAAATCTTCATGCTGACTATTGATGGTATCCTGATCCAAGGCATTTTCATCTTTAGGTAACTCTATTTTTCCTCGTCCAACATCTTGAAACTTTTTACCCTCATACTCGGGTAAGTGATCTGCCATCCAAGGATCTATCCTGTCGGTAAAGAATAAGACCTCAATACCTCTTTTTTCGAGCTGCTCGAGATGCGGATTTGATTTTGCTGCCGCATAATTATCTGCTAAGAGATAATATATTTTATCTTGATCTTTCTTAGTATCATCTAAATATTGACTAATTGATCTAGTTTGCTCTGAGGACTGAGACTGCGTGGATGAGAATCGTAAAAGTTTGATCAGTTTTTCACTGTTCTTTGTTTCTTCAACGAAACCTTCTTTAATAACTGCACCGAATTCTCGCCATAAATTCTCATATGTTTTTTGATCTTCCTCTGATTCTTTACTTGCTAATTTATTTAAAATGTCCAAAACACGTTTAGTCAATGCTGCTTTGATAGCATCAATCTCTGGATTTTTTTGCAATAACTCTCGAGAAACGTTCAATGGCAGATCAGAAGCATCGATGACTCCTTTTACAAAACGGAGATACAAAGGTAAAAATTGCTCAGCATCATCCATGATGAATACTCGCTTAACATATAATTTCAAACCTTTTGGCGCCTCGCGATTCCATAAGTCAAAAGGTGCTCGAGATGGAATATAGAGAAGACTTGTATATTCTCGCTTACCCTCGACTCGATTATGACTCCATTGAATTGGGTCTGAAAAATCATGGACAATATGTTTATAAAATTCCTTATACTCATCATCGGTTACTTCATTTCTTGGTCGATTCCAAAGCGCTGTAGCTGAGTTAATTACTTTTACTTCATCTTCTTTATTAATTTCATCGTTCAGCTCGACCGGAAAAGCTATATGATCTGAATATTTACGAATTAAAGTTTCTAACCTTAGTTTTTCTGAAAATTCAATTTCAGTTGATTTCAAATGTAGCGTTATAGTTGTTCCTCTGACGGCACGATCGATACTCTCGATAGTAAATTTACCCTCACCTTTAGATTCCCATCTATGTGCTGACGAACTCTTGTTACCGGCTCGCCGTGTTTCAACCGTTACTTTATCAGCAACGATGAAGGCAGAATAAAACCCCACCCCAAATTGACCGATAAGTTGCGCATCTTTTTTCTCATCACCGGTTCGTTTGCTTAGGAAATCCGCAGTTCCTGATTTCGCAATAGTCCCTAAATTGGCTACCAATTCTTTGCGAGACATGCCAATTCCATTATCAGTGACCGACACTGTTTTGTTTTTTGAATTACACGTGATATTAATTTTAAGATCGGGCTGATCTTCTAATAAATCAGCTTTTGCTAATGACTCAAACCTCAATTTATCTGCTGCATCTGATGCATTTGATAT
>JAOIZZ010000022.1 GCA_028227395.1 Woeseiaceae bacterium
AGTGGGCCACAAGAAAGATAACAGTTATAATTCTTCTCTATGAATTCTAGATGATCATCTAAGAATGCATTTCTCACGTTGTTTTGATCCTCAGTATCATAAGCTAATACCAGATATACCTGATCACTCATTCTGTCAATTGAAGGTGCAAATGTTGCCATAATATATTACAAAGTTCCATTATTCTGAGAAGATGGCATAATGTTATAACAAAATACTATTTGATATAACAGTAGCATAATAAATTAATCTAGTTACAAATTAATGAGAAGCTAACTGAAGGATTTTTCTTGATAATAAAAAGCTATACAAACTGGAAATACGGACAGTTGCATTGCAGAGGGGTTTTTCCATCTGAGCCTTTTAAGCCACCTATAGTATGTTTACACATGAGCCCTAAATCAGGACGATCTTATAATGAAATTCTTCCGTTTCTCTCGGATCAAAAAAGAATTGTCATTGCACCCGATTATCCAGGACATGGTGAATCCTCATTACCACCGGCGGATCCTCACGTAACGATAAAAGATTTCTCTGAGTCAATTTGGAACGTAATAGATGATTTGATTGGTGATCAGCCAGTGCATCTCGTTGGTCATCATACAGGCTCAATGGTTTCTGTTGAGCTAACAAAGCAACAACCTCATCGTGTTCTTAGCCTTATAAATATAGCTGCACCTTTATTTACAGAGGAAGAGCTTGCAGAATTTTGCGATATGTTTACCCCAATTCCAATTGATAAAAAAGGGAATCGATTTAGAATCATGTGGGAAAGAATAATGTTTCATAGAGGGCCAGGTATGACACTTCAAATGTGTGCTGATTCTATGGCTGAAAATTTAAGAGCAGGAGATAATTATGAATGGGGCCATGAAGCTGCTTTTACCTACGCAAGAGACTACATTTCTAATTTAGCCAAAATCGAGAAACCCGTCTTCGTAATGAATGTTAATGATGATACTTTTGAACATACAAAAAGAATTGACCCTATTTTGAAGAATGGAAAAAGAATAGATTATCCAGACTGGGGGCATGGCTTCCTTAGTGCCTTCCCCAAAGATGTGGCATTAGAAATAAATAAATTTCACAATAAAATTGAACAATAAATTAATACCCATTAAATAATGATGAGAGCTTTATATGAAAATACGTAACCCAAAAACAGGTGATTATGATTTCAAGATAGAAATTGCTCAAAACACTCAAATTATTGATCAGGTTGAAAAATCGAGAATTGCACAAAAAAATTGGGCGAAAAAAAAATTAAGCGAAAGAATTCTAGTACTCCAAGATTTTAAAGAAGGAATAAAAAATAATCGCAAAGAAATTATCAATGCCCTTAGTATTGATACAGGTAGAAATATAATTTCACAAAGAGAATTAGATGGATTATGTGGAAGTATTGATAGATGGTGTAATAGTGCCCCATTATTTATTGATGATTCTGAAAAGGTGTCTGAATCGATACCGTATATCTCTATAAAAAAACATCGAGATCCATTCCCTGTATTAGGTGTGATCAGTCCTTGGAATTTTCCTTTATTATTATCCTTCATAGATGCCATACCAGCACTTCTCGCTGGTTGTGCTGTCATAATAAAACCGAGCGAGGTTACACCTAGATTCGTAGACCCTCTTAAAAAAACAATAAACAAAATAAGCGAACTAGAGGATATAATTTCATTTGTCATGGGCGATGGCTCGACAGGTGCAAGTCTGATCAATTTTGTCGATATGATAGCCTTCACCGGAAGTGTTGCTACCGGGAAAAAAGTGGCACAATCAGCTGCAAAATCATTTATTCCGGCCTGTCTCGAGCTTGGTGGAAAAGATCCAGTAATTGTCATGGATGACAGTGATCTAGAAAGAGCTACAACCTCAATATTGAGAGCCTCAACTGTTGCGACAGGACAGGCTTGCCAATCGCTCGAGAGAATCTATGTTGATAAATCAATACATGATGATTTCATTAATCTAATCACCAAAAAATCAATGAAATTACAATTAAATCTGTCCGAAAATGATGACGGCGTCATAGGTCCTTTAATTTTTGAAAAACAAGCAGAAATTATATCGAACCATATCGATGATGCCATCAACAAAGGGGCAATTATTCATTGTGGAGGCAAAATAGAAAATCACTTAGGCGGTCTATGGATAAAGCCAACGGTCATCAGTAATGTTAATCATAATATGGATATCATGACAAAAGAAACATTTGGACCAATCATGCCGATCATGATATTTAACACGATTGAAGAAGCAATTAATCTGGCGAATGACTCCAAATATGGGCTATCTGGAGCAATCTTTAGCCGTGATGAAGATCAAGCAGTTAGAATTGCAGAGAGAATTAATTGTGGTGGAATGAGTATTAATGATGCTGGACTGACCTCAATGATTTTCGAAGAAGAAAAAAATACATATAAAGATTCTGGTATGGGGCCTTCAAGAAATGGCGCTGAGGGCTTTACTAGATTTTACAGAAAAAAGGCTTTGTTTATAAATCGAGGTGACGTTATTTCAATACAAGAGATGTATAAGAAATAATACCTACTAGTTATGGAGATAATAATGAGATATTTGATAAAAACTTTTCTGTTCTTTCTGATTACAAGTAACTTAAACTCACAAGAACTAAATTTAACCGCCGAAAATGCATATTTTGCTTATCAAAAAATGATCTGTGGAACTACTGAAGAAGGTGCCACAAGATACGGCACATGGGAAGGTAAGGCTTACAGTCGAGTTCCTGGTGAAAAAGACAGGCATATTTTTAATCTCGTAGGAATTAATGTTCGCCAATGCTTAAAAACAAATGATGAAGTCAGAGGGAAAGGATTCAGAAGTGTCTCGCGTGAAATACAAATGTACCTTGACCCAGGGACAAATAAGGTTATTGATACATGGAAAAATCCATGGACTAATGATGATATCTCAGTCCTTCATGTTGCAAATGATCCTGTTAATATGCGTGGTATTAGTTATGAGTTTGATGAAGAAGGAAATTCAACTAGAGAAATGAAGGTGAGAAGGTATTCTGATGTTATTGCTTCTCCACTTGAAATACCTCTTTTCTACAAAAATGCACTAGGTGGTGAATACCAGAAATATGTTGGTGGCATGTATCACGCAATGGAAATATTCAATAGTTTTTATAATGCAGAAAAACTCCTTGACGACAATATTCAAAGCATTGACGAATCTCATGGTGGCTGGACTCGAGTGGCGCAATGGCTTCCATGGATGGAAATGGGAGATAAGCCCGGCATAATGATATTTAACGCCAGTGTCTTTAACACCTTTGAATTAAATGATGTACCTGAAAAGATACGCAAAATCCTAGATGCTCGTTACCCTGAATACATTAAACCTCCGCCATTGAATGATGATAGACCTAATGAAACATCATGGACGGTATTTAAAAAACAACTTAAAAATTAAACTACAAGGAAATCAAATGAAAAATATCATCAAAAGAACAACGCTATTTGTTCGAGATATGGAAATATCAAAATCATGGTACGAGGATGTTCTGGGTTTTAGTGTCTGGATGGATGATATCGTTACTCTTTCTGGAATAGGTATGCCTGCTGGTGGTGCAGGAGATAAAGTAAGATTAATCATCTTGCAGGCTGAAGATCCTGCAATCGGAATGATCGGTCTATTAGAATGGGTAGACCCAAAATTACCCGCCCCCAAAGAAATCCCAAAAACCGTAACTTATGGCAATCCAACATTTGTAGCCTCATCGGATAATGTCAAAGAAGTGGCAAAAAAAGCTAAGGAATTTGGTTCACGTATTCATGCTGGACCGACAGAATGGTCAATCCGAGGTCAGAATGGAAAAATGAAAACTTTTCTGGGACTATTTTTATTTGACCCTGATGGTTATTTTTATGAAATAAATCAATTGGTAAGTGAAGAGTAATTTAAATTGTCAGTCATCAATGAACAGAAAAACTGTCAATGGAGAATAGCGCGCAGACCCACTGGGAACGTAGTTAATGAGGATTTCTCATACCATGAAGAAGAGATTCCTGTAATACGAAATAATGAGCTCCTACTTAAAACCCTTTATCTAAATCTTGCTCCAGTAATGAGAATGTATATGTCTGGGGAATCAATAGCTGGTGAAAAAGGTCTGGATATTGGTGAAATCATTCATGGCCGAGGTGTGGCTGAAGTAATTGAATCGAATAATTCAGCATATAAACCCGGAGACATTATACAAGGTCAAATTGGATGGCAAACATTCAAAAAGACAAAAGTGACCGAAAAAGAAAGATTTAGAAAAATGAATGATTGTGGCCTACCCTTCTCACTTGGCTTAAGTACATTAGGTATGACAGGGCTGTCAGCTTATTTTGGCTTACTGGCATGTGGAAAACCAAAAAAAAATGAAACCATTGTGGTCTCAGGAGCGGCTGGAGGTGTTGGATCAACAGTTATCCAGATTGCAAAATTAATGGGCTGTAGAGTTATTGGGTTGGCTGGCAATCAAGCAAAATGTAATTTAATAAAAGAGCTAGGCTGTGATGAGGTCATTAATTATAAAACTGAAGATGTTAGACAAGCTCTTGATGATATTTGTAAAGATGGTATAGATGTTTATTTTGATAATGTCGGCGGTGATATTTTGTCTGCTTGTTTGGATAACTTAGCTCAGGATTCTCGAATCGTTCTCTGTGGATCAATTTCTGAATACCTTTATCATAAACCATACGGTCTTAATAATTACACAAAATTAAGAAAAACAAATTCATGTATGCAGGGGTTTTTTATTTACAATCATTCAGATCAGTTTGATGAAGCAGAAAAAGAATTGTCAACCTGGCTGAAGGAGAAAAAGATAAAACCTGTGGAACATATTTATAATGGCTTTGAAAATATGCCAGATGCTCTCTCTAACATCTATGATGGAGGGAATTTTGGAGTTGCACTTTGCCGAATAAGATATGGACCCAATGATAATAACCAATCTATAGGAAGATCTTAATGGATAATAAAAAAGAGGAATACGTCAGATTTCAACGTGCTAATTATATTGTCACAAATCTCGAAAAATCATTAAAACTCTATTGCAATGTGCTTGGCATGATTAATCAATATGAGGCTGACGCCCCAAATGATTCTTACTCATATGATGTTTTTGAGATAGAAAAAACGAACAAAATTCGTTGGGCTGTTCTTGGCACGCCTGAGCAAATCCGAATTATGGCATTAACTGAAATTAAAGACGGAAAAGTCAAACCAATACCGAATCCAAAACGATGTGCTATCGTCATTGAAGTGGGAAATGTTGATCGAATAGTGCAGGAAGCAAAAGTGTTAGGTTGCCATATTCATCGAGAAGACGAACTGGTAACTCACGACGGTAGAATTGGCAGGGAAGTGGGAATTGTTGATTTTGATGGCAATCTGATCGTCATTTATCATATTCCAAAAAAAACAAATTAAAAATATAGGGGAATTTTTTATGAGTAAAGAAAATACAGATTACCCAAGTGGAAAATATGCATGGTACATGGTTGTGATGTTAACCGTCGCATACGTTCTGTCATTCATCGATCGGTATATACTCGGGTTATTAATTGAACCTATAAAAGCAGATTTAGGTCTCACAGATACTGAAATTGGATTATTACTTGGATTCGCATTTGCAATATTCTATGCCACTATGGGCTTACCATTAGGCTATTTGGCAGATAGAAAAAAAAGAACATGGCTGGTAGCTGCTGGAATTACAGTATGGTCCGCTGCTACAGTAGCTTCGGGTGTAGCAAAGAATTTCGTTCAACTTTTTATTGCCCGTATGACCGTCGGCGCAGGTGAAGCTACTTTAAGCCCTTGCGCAATGTCAATGATTTCAGATAGCTTCCCTCCTGAAAAAAGAGGTAAGCCAATTGCTTTTTATACTGCTGCATTATCACTAGGCGCTGGAATAGCATCTTTGATAAGTGCTGGAGTTCTCAATTGGGCCAAATCAGAACCCAATCTTACTTTTCCTTTATTGGGTGAAATCGCGCCCTGGCAATTTGTATTCATCATAGTAGGTTTACCAGGTTTTTTATTGGCTATCCTTTTCCTGTTTATGAAAGAACCTAAACGCGTTGGAAAAAATGCTGCAGATGATAAAAGTATAACTTTTAGTGAAACGTTCAAGCATGTAAAGAAAAGATGGAAAATCTATGGAAGTTTTATTGCTTTTGTTTGCTTGATGATTATCTGTGCATATAGTCAAGGTTTTTATGCACCAATGTTTAAAAGGACTTGGGGCTGGGAAGCAGAAACGTATGCCCTCTGGAATGCAGCTGTTCTTCTTGCAGTAGGGCCATTAACGGTAAATATTGCAGGATGGTTGAGCGATAAAATGTATTCCAAATATAATCGTAAAGATGCACCACTTCTAATAGTCATATTTGGGGCATTTATTCTCGTTCCAACTGGAATAGCAGTACCATTAATGCCGACCCCTGAATTAGCCATGCTAGTTATTGCGGTGAATACATTTGGAATAGCAGCAACTTCAGCGACATCCGTAACTGCGCTTCTAAATATTACGCCAGGTGTGATTCGTGCCCAGACTGTGGCGCTTTATTATATGGTTATTAGTATAACTGGACTTTTACTAGGTCCATTCACAGTTGGTTGGCTCTCAGATAATGTCTTTGGAAATGAAAATCTAAATTACGCTTGTGCAGCAGTTCCGTTTATATTTGGAGTCCTGGTATTACCATGGGCTAAATACACGCTAAAATCTTATAACAATGAACTGATTAAGATTGAAAATGAGGATAAAATTATAAATGCATAAAAGATATATACAGACTAAAAAGGGGCAAATGCATGTTTATGAAATAGAATCATCAGCTGAAGAAATATATAAACCCCTTCTTTGTTTGCATCCAGCGCCATTCAGTGGTCTCTTCTTCAAGACCATAATGCCACTACTAAATAAAAATCGTCGAATTGTCGCGCCTGACTATCCTGGTTATGGGAACTCATATCCAATGAATACGCTTCCAAAAATTTCAGATTATGCTGATGCAATTAATGAAGGATTTCTGCAGAACGAAGATCTGAAGCAATACGACTTAATTGGTTTTCATACTGGTTGTCTTGTTGCAAATGAATTAAGTATTATAAATAAATATAGTGTTGATCGAGTTATCATGATCGATATTCCCTATTTCAATAAAGAGGAGCAGAAAAGATTATATCCTCAAGTGACGACACCATTAACAATAAGTGAAGATCTTGAGTCATTAAGAAAAGTTTGGGATTTCAATATAAAAAATCGCATCGATAATGTTCCCATTGAGAGATCGTTTGAATTATTCATTGAAAATCTAAAACCTGAAAAAAAAGATTACTTTGCCTTTCATGCTGCTTTCACCTATGCGTGTGAGGAGAAATTTAAATCTAATCCAAAACATATTCATATTCTTGCTACCAAATCTATGTTACTTGAGGCAACGCACATCGCTTCAAAAACCTTAAGTCAGGCAAAAATAATCGATATTCACAACATTACATCCAACGTATTTGAAGAAGGTGCAGAAATTATTGCAGAGCATGTTTTGAGTATATTAAATGCCAACTGAATTAGGCATTCTCAAGTTAATTCATATTTTATGTTTGGTATATTGGCTTGGTGCGGACTTAGGTGTGTTCTATTCGAGTTACTTTCTAATTGATGAAAAATTATCCAGAGAAACAAGGATAACAATTTCAAAAATTCTATTTTTTCTAGACCAAACTCCTAGGATATCAATGATTTTAATTCTTCCATCTGGGATTCATCTCTCAAAAATACTTGGATATCTGGATACTTCATATTTTATAGTAAGTGTAATCTGGCTTATTGCTATTCTTTGGCTTACTCTCGTTGTTATCCTGCATATACGAGGTCAATCAGCAAAAAAATTGGCTCTATTTGATTACTGGTTGAGAGTTTCCTTAGTCTTAGGAATGTTTATTACAGTGACCTATATCTTCTTATATCAACCAGAATTTAACTGGGCCGCTATGAAAATTTTTGTTTTTTCACTGACAGTTATCTGTGGCCTGATTATCAGACGAAACTTAAGATTGTTTGAACCTGCATTCATGGCACTGATTAACGGGCAAGATACTCAAACTTCAAATACTGTTATGAAAGAGAGTATTGAAAGCTCCAGACTCTATGTTGTTTTTATTTGGATCTGCCTCTTATTTAATACCTCACTTGGTCTTCGCCTCCTCTAACAGCCTAAAAATTATAGGAATACTAATATGAAAGCACTAATGGTCATTCAAGCATCAATCACTGATCTTGAGAAATTTAAAACTTATAGTATGAGAGCGCCAGACGTAATAAAACAATTTGGCGGAAAATATGTCTGTATGCGAACCGAAAGTGAACAACTTGAAGGTGAGCAAGATGCTCGTAAGATTGTTATCTCGGAGTGGCCATCAATGGACGCTGCAAGAAAATTTTGGCATTCTCACGAGTACAAAGAAATTAAAGAGCTCAGGAAAGATGCAGCCATAATAAACGTCTATATCATCGAAAAAAATTAAAGAGAAATAAAATGACAGAAGAAACAACACATTATATGGCACTATGCCTTCAATTGAACTGTCCAACTATAAATAGATTATCAGTAGAAGAATCCAGAAAAAGTATGATGAAGACAATTAAAAAAATCAGTTTTCATCTCAATGGCAGTAAATTATTAATTGGGAATGACACAAGATTAGTGGTCTTACCTGAATATTTTATGACCGGATACCCTTTGGGTGAATCCATTCAAGAATGGACTGAAAAAGCCGCCATAGATATTGATGGGCCCGAATATGATGCACTCTCGAATATTGCTCAAAAAAATAATGTATTTCTATCTGGAAATGCCTATGAGAAGGATTCAGAATTTCCGGGTTTATACTTCCAAACAAGTTTCATAATTAATTCAAGTGGAGATTTAATATTACGTTACAGAAGATTAATATCACTTTATGCACCGACACCTCATGATGTATGGGACAGGTATCTTGAAGTTTATGGTTACGATGCAATATTTCCAGTGGCTAATACAGAAATTGGAAAATTAGCCTGTTGCGCCTCAGAAGAGATTCTTTATCCAGAAATTTGCCGTGCTCATACACTTCGTGGAGCAGAGATTATACTTCATTCAAGTAGTGAGATAGCAAGCAATGATCTGACACCAAAAGATATCACTAAACGAGCAAGGGCTATAGAAAACCTCATTTATGTGGTTTCGTGTAATAGTGGGGGGATACAAAACTCACCAATTCCAACAAATTCTGTGGACGGTATGTCAAAGATTATTGATTTCCATGGGAATATTTTAGCATCGAGCTCCATTGGAGAAACGATGGTAAGTAACGCGGAGATTGATCTATTAGCATTAAGACGCTATAGAGATAGGCCTGGCATGAGTAATATTCTTTCAAGACAACGCTTAGAACTATTTGGAGAAACTTACAATACAAGATCAATTTATCCGGCGAACACTTTACTGGATAAAAAAACCGGTAAATTTTTTATTCCAGAGCGAAAACATTTCTCTGAAACACAAAAACAAGTAATAGCTAGTCTTTCCAAAAAAAATCTTAATTCTTGATAAATGTTAAATAACATCGCCATTGTTACCGTCATGGTAGAAAATCTTGAACTGACGGAGTTGGCTTACAAAGATGAGCTTGATTATCTTATCGCCGACAAAGGTAAGATTTCAAAAGAACTTGCCGCAAGCTGGGGCGCTGCAAATGTTTCGGGTAGACCTTTTATTTTAATGGGTCCAAAAAATAATAAAGCTGTTTACGTAAGATTCATCCAAGCAAACAATTTTGATGATCAATTCAAATCATTAAAAACATTTGGATGGAATGCAATGGAAATACTTGTCAAAAATATAGATGAATTATTCATTAAGTTCAAACAAAGTGATAACTTTAGGGTTGTAGGTGAGCCGGTATATATCAGCGATGATAAAAGCATTAGAGCCATGCAGGTACTGGGTCCATCCAATGAATTAATTTATCTAACAAGCATAGAGGAGCCTGAAAAAACCGATTTAGTCATTAAAAAAGCAGAAATAGATATAGATCGAATTTTTATAATCATATTAGGTGTAAGTGATATAAATGCAATGAGAAAGTTCTACCTAAAAAAACTCAAAATCAATACATCTGAACCAACAGCATATAGAATAAGAACACTAGCAAAGGAATATTCCTTACCAATAGATACTAAGTTTCCTCTCTCTATCGCACAGCTTTCTGATGAATCTTTAATTGAATTCGACGAATATCCAAACGAATCATCGGCAAGACAAGTAGTTTCTGGAGAGCTTCCACCTGGGATTGCTATGGTGAGTTTTTATACAGATGAAATTGACGAAAACTTACCATACCTAAGTGCGTTAACCAATCATCATAAAGCACCTTACAACAAAAGAAAAAGCGGTGTAATAAAAGGTGTGTCTGGCGAATTAATTGAATTAATTGAAGCAAATTAATCTGAATCTTCACCCAAATTCAAGCCAAGAGAGCCCGGATTAATCAATCTCTTTGGATCTATTGCATTCTTGATATTTTCAAGCATACTCCATGATTCCACATTAAGACCTTGTTTGAAATTATAGGATTTTCCTATCTGCATATGTACCCCACCAATATTTTCAAACAGATCAAGCAACTCTTTTCTCAGGATATTTGTTAGCTCTCTGGCTGCCAGATTATCATTAAAACCTTCAATACTATTTAACACACTGTCCTCGACCACTTCTTTATGAATCTCATCAATTGAATCAGGAGTAAAGAAAACAGGTTCGATAACAAAACCATTATTCGAAATCACGGTATAAAGAAAGCCCACTCCAATCTCATTTTTATCCAAACTATCTTGATACTTGTTGAGTAATTGTTCTATTTTCCTCATGGTTTGACTGGATTTTGAGTGAGGCACTATCACATGAATCGGCATCCATCGTTCACCTTTTGGTCCAATAATATTATTTAATGGTGCAAAAGGATTGGCACGAAGTATTCTAGGAATACTTGATTTTATCTCGGATCCCCCAAAATCATTACATATCCCCCTAACCTCACTGACTGCAGCTGAAGCTACTTCTCTGGTTTTCTCCTCGATAATCAAATGAATCGAATATTCAACATCATCCATATAACCTCGCCCAGATATGGCAATTTTTGCAGTTTCTTTCAAGGCACCAACTATATTCTTATTCCCTTTTATCACACCAGCTAATTTCTTTAAATCACTTCCAAAGCTTTCCCTTTGCATGCGTATTTTTTGTAAATATGGATCAAAGCCGACGCATGCATCCACGAGTTCATTTTTTGAAATCTCGCTCATTGCTTTAAAAAGAGAATCAAAATTGGCAAAATTAAAAGAGGCATATTCATGATACTTCCTCTTGGGTATGAGTTTTAAGGTAGCTGTAGTTTTGAATCCCAACGCACCATTATCACAAGTAAACAATCCAGTTAGATCTGGCCCATAATGCCGAAAAAATGGAGTCGCATTTCTTTGTGCATTAGAACCTGTTGAAACAATAGTTCCATCACCTAGAACTACTTCTAAACCAATGACTGAATCAACTGCAGAACCAAATTTAGTCGAACCCCAGAATATGCCATTCTGAGATAATGTACCTCCCACTGTTGCTGATACCCCTGAGAGAGTACCCCAAAAAGGTGTTCTCATATTTGTATTTTTTAATTCTTCGTATAATTTTTGCCATGTGCATCCACATTGAACCGTGACATACATATCTTCTTCATTAATCTCTTTGATCTCACTCATTCTAGAAAGGTCCGCTATAATACTGTCCTTCTTAATTGGTACATATCCTTGTGAGTAGGACATGCCTCCCCCTCTCGGAATAATAGGATGACCATACCTTGCAGATAACTTAATAGATTCGGATAATTCTTCTTTGTTTCTTGGGCGAATTACCGCGAGCGCCGGTATCGTTTTCAAATAAATATCTTGGGCATAAAGAATGCAACTCTCTTCATCGGAAAGCACATAATCTTTTCCATGAATTGCCTCAAATTTCTCAATAATATTATCAGTCATTAATTAACCCGTTAAATACAAGATTGTGTGATATTAGTTTATTATATCAGGGTATATATATTTTATGATCGAGGATTTTATAAATTGACCTTTAATACAAAAATTTTATTAAAAACAAAATGCATTGGAGAACCTCGGGAAAGTGATTTTGAAGAGGTAAAAGAAGCAATTAAAGACCCAAAAGAAGGTCAGATTAGATGTGAGTCACTGTATCTCTCGCTCGATCCTTATTTGAGGGGAAAAATAAATGGTCGTCATATCTCTGGTTCTATTTTTCCTGGTGATTTAATGGCAGGTGAAGCCATCAGTCGAGTACAGATATCAAATGATCCAAAATTCAATGAAGGTGACCTCGTAATTTCTCATAGTGGATGGCAATCTCAACCCATAATTGATGTTACTAAGGCCAATAAAATTATCGATCACGGGATCCCTATCTCGACTTATCTTGGCATTATGGGTATGCCAGGATTAACAGCTTATGCTGGTTTACTAAAGCTTGCTGAGCCTAAAGATAAGGATGTCGTCTTAGTCTCAGCAGCCTCTGGAGCTGTGGGTTCAATGGTCGGCCAAATAGCCAAAATAAAAAATTGCCGGGTCATTGGAATTGCAGGATCAGATAAAAAATGTGATTGGGTGACGAAGGTAGCAGGGATGGATAATTGTATCAATTATAAAACAGAGAATCTGACTGAAAAAATAAAAGACTATTGCCCTAAAGGAATTGATATTTACTTTGATAATGTCGGTGGAGAGACATTACAGGCAGCAATGGAACAATTGGCTCTTTACTCTAGAGTGGTCTTGTGTGGCTTAATGGCTCAATACAATAGCAACTCAATGCCAACTGGGCCTAATCCTGCCTGGACCATCAAATCACGAGCAACAGTCAAAGGAATGGTGGTTTATGATCATGAAGATCAAAGAGAACAATGTATGTCTGATATAAGTAAATGGATAAAAGATGGACGAATTCAATATCTTGAAGATATAACCAAAGGACTCGGTAAAGCTCCAGAGGCATTTTCTAGATTAATGCGGGGTTTAAATTATGGAAAAACTATCATCAAGATAAATGATTGAAATCACTTAATTGGAGTAAAAATGAAACCGCATAAAACAATAAGAGGAAAGCTCCTCTATACCAGTAAAAAACCAAATCAGGAGGGTGTCGAGAGAGGTCGTGAACATTTCACAATTACAGTGCATAAGGATGGAAGAAGAACCTTAAGAGCACATTGCGAGATTGATGATGCGCCAAATGTGATGAGAGATATCATCTTAACTATGGATAAAGATTGGGTTACGCGCGATGCCTTTGTTAGGGTATCTTTAGGCGATAAAACAGTTGGCAGCAGTTGGTTTAGGTTTGAGGATACATTTGCAGAATGTGAAGGTTTATTGAATGGGAAAGACAGAATTTCAGAACGAATAGAATACGATAAGCCATCACCCTTGTTCGGAGCACACCCAATTCAAGGTGATGCCATGCATCTCCATATGCTTGATCGTAGTAAAGGACCAATTGTTAAAATTTATAAAAATTTTCTCATGAGTTCACTCGATCATCGAGGTGCAACAGGCCCATCATTGATGACTTGGAAGGATCCATTAAAAATCGAATACATCGGAAAAGATAGAATAACTGTTGGTGCTGGGACATTTGATGCATTACATTTTTGTTATGGTGAGAGAAACAGTGATCGGCCCGGCTCAAACGAAACAGGTGAGCATCCACCTTATGAAGCCTGGACCTCTGCAGATGGTGAATTTATTATGCTAAAAGCCTCGGTAACAGGATATATGATGACTCATTATGAATTAATAGAACTTGAAATTTCTCAAGCCGATTAAATTATCAAAATAAAATAACCTTACAATGTGTTGCGAGTCATTTATGATGATAAATAATTATTAATTAAATTATTTTGTTATATTGTTATATATTTATATCTTTTGTATATAATAACCCTATGCCATTAACATTATTTGAAAAAATCTGGAAATCGCACCGAGTCATTAAAGGTGAATCTCAACCTGATCTTATCTATATAGATCGAATTTTTCTACACGAGCGAACTGGAAGTTTTGCTCTGAAGAGTCTTAAAGAAAGAAGTTTATCAGTAAAAAATCCAAAACATGTTTTTGCGACAATTGATCATATTATAGATACCTTTCCTGGAAGAGGTGATGAAACCCTTATGCCTGGGGGAAAAATATTTATAACAACGATGCGAAACCTAGCAAAAGAATTTAATATAACTTTATTCGATATAAATGATCCAAGACATGGAATTTCTCATCTTATTTCAGCGGAGCAAGGAATTGCCTTACCTGGAAACATCGTTACATGCCCCGACAGTCATACATGTACACTAGGCGCTCTAGGTGCTATAGGCTGGGGGGTTGGATCCAGTGATTGCGAACATGCTCTTGCAACCAGCACTCTTAGCAGTGAAAAACCAAAACAAATGAAAGTTTCATTTAGAGGCAAACTCAATGAAGGAGTCAACTCTAAAGATATGATGCTTCATTTAATAGAAAAATACTCTGCCTCTGGTGGCTCCGGATATGCGATTGAATTTGGTGGTGACACAATCGATGCCATGCCGCTAGAAAATCGTTTCACACTCTGTAATATGGCGGTCGAATTCTCAGCTTTTACTGGGATTATTGCCCCTGACCAGAAAGTATTTGATTACCTAAAAGACCGCCCTTACTCGCCATCGAAAAAATGGTCAGAAAATACTGAATATTGGGCATCATTAGCCAGTGATGATGACGCTATTTTTGATAAACATATTGAAATTAATTCATCCGATATCTACCCATCTATAACTTGGGGCTTAAGCCCTGAGGAGTCCATACCTATTAATGGTGTAATTCCCAAAGTAAACGAAATGAAAAACCCTGACAACAAGAAAGACATGGAAAGCACATTACAATATATGGGCTTGAAAGGCGGACAATCACTATTAAATCTGCCAATAGATGCCGCATTCATCGGTTCATGCACGAATGCCAGATTAGACGATTTAAGATCAGCCGCTAGGATACTAAAAGACAATAAAGTTGCTTCTAATGTCTTAGCAATCTGTACACCAGGATCGGCAGATGTAAAACAAAAAGCAGAACTAGAAGGAATAGATCAGATATTCAAAGACGCAGGATTTCAATGGCGTGAACCGGGTTGTTCTCTTTGTTTCTATGCTGGAGGTGAGGGTTTCCTTCCAAAACAAAGAGTAATAACAAGCACTAATCGAAATTTTAGAGGGAGACAAGGTAGAGGGGTTCGCTCTCACTTGGCTAGTCCAATAACGGTAGCTGCTTCAGCTGTCGCAGGAAAAATAATTTCACCCCAGAAGTTAACAAAACAATGAATTGGTCTTCCGCTTTTAAAGGTGTGACCGCTCCATTATTGATCGATAATATCGATACCGATCAAATAATCCCTTCTCGTAAAATGAAAACCGTTTCAAAGATAGGTTTAAATAAAAGCCTCTTTGCAAACTGGCGATATAACTATATCAAAGGTAAGAAAGCAGGTTCAAATCACGATTTTATTCTCAATAAAAAGGAATTCTTAAATAGTTCAATTCTTTTGAGTGGAAAAAACTTTGGCTGTGGATCATCGCGCGAACATGCAGTTTGGGCGCTAAAAGATTTCGGTATAAAAATCGTAATTGCAGAATCATTTGGACGTATTTTTAAGAATAATTGTGCACGCAATCAACTTTTAACAATTGAACTCACAAGAATCCAGATAGAACTCATAAACGAACTGATTAAAAAAGATGTAAAAAATAATATTATTGAAATTCACTTAGAAAAAAAATTGATTGTTGTGCCAAATCATAAAAACTTTGAATTCGATATCGATCCTTTCCTAATGGAGATGCTCCTGAAAGGTCAAGATTTTATTGAGTACTCTCTAGGTAAAGAGAAGATTATTGATAAATTCTTAAAAAATGATAAAAATAAAAGATCATGGGCATACTTATGATCTGTCTGTTGCAATAATTTTATTTTTTATTAAATCATTAATCTCTGATTCCAGATAACCGGATTCTTTTAAAATTTCATTTGTATGCTCGCCAGATTTTGGAATATCCTTTCTCAGTGAAAATTTCTCATTATTCATTTCAATAGGAATTGCAGGTAACTTAATTTTTCTTTTATCATCAAGAGTGACCTCTATTAAGCCATTCGATTCAAGCATATGAACATCATCTATAAGATCTTGAGGGCGTCTAATAGGTGCAAATGGAAGACCACTTTTCTCAAGCTTCGCCAATAGAAAATTATATTCTAATGTAGAAAAATAATTCTGAATAATAGGAATGATTCTTCCTCTTTGTTTTACTCGGTCATTATTCTTTATCAAAGCTCTGTCATTAATTAACTCATCAAAATTAAACTCTTTACAGAAATTTTGCCACTGAGTATCACTCACGACACCAATAAAAATTTTTTCTTCCTCCAGTGTAGTAAAAATATCATAAACAGCCCATGCAGAAGCTCTTTCAGGCATAGGGGGTGCTGGCTCACCAGTGACACCATACTGAGCCATATGCTGACCCACCAAAAATACGGTACTCTCATAGAGAGAACTTTTTACATATTGCCCTTCATCCGAATCATGGCGCTTCTCCAGTGCAGCCATTATTGCAATCACACCAAACATTCCACCCATAACGTCTATTACTGATGCTCCGGCTCTAAGGGGATTTCCTGATGGCCCAGTCATATAAGCCAACCCTCCCATCATTTGAGCTACCTCATCTAGTGCTGTTCTATTAGAATAGGGTCCAGAGAGGAAGCCTTTATTTGAACAATAGATGAGTTTTGGATTATTTTTTTTTAAAGACTCGTAATCCAAACCAAGTTTCTGCATCGCCCCAGATCTAAAATTCTCTATCAAGACATCACTTGTTGAAATTAAATTTTTTGCGATTCTAATACCATCATCAGTTTTTAGATTAATTTTCAAGCTTCTTTTATTACGGTTATACATCGGAAAATACCCAGAACCAGAACCCTTTAATATCCGAGTCTTATCACCATCAATAGGTTCAATTTTAATCACATCTGCGCCAAGATCAGCCAATATTAATCCAGCTGAAGGCCCCATAACCATATGTGAAAACT
>JAOIZZ010000023.1 GCA_028227395.1 Woeseiaceae bacterium
AATATTTTTGTTTGAGCTAGATATTTATTCACAAGGACCTTGATTCTTAGAGTAAAAATTAAAAAATATACAGTGACTCATTGGGAAATTAATGACTGCAATGAAGCAAAAAAAAGAATGTAAGGTTGTTTTTACGCCATCAGGTAAGCGAGGCTACTTCGATAAAGGAACCTCATTGTTGGGTGCTGCTAGGCAACTTGGAGTTGATGTTGATTCGGTCTGCGGTGGCAGGGCACTCTGTGGCCGCTGTCAAATAGAAGTTACTGAAGGTGACTTTTCTAAGCATAATATTCACTCATCTCTTGCGTCGGTGGGAGTAGTCACTGAGGCAGAAAGTAAATTTCAAGAAAGAAGAGGCCTCGATCAAAATAGACGATTGAGTTGTCAGGCTATGCTTTTATCTGATGCAGTCATAGATGTTCCTGCTAGCTCACAGGTTCATCAACAAGTAATTAGGAAAAAGAATGAAGCCCATGATATTGATATAGATCCAATGGTAAAGGCTTATTATGTTCAAGTAGAAGAGCCTGATATGCACAAAAGTGCTGGTGATTTATTACGCTTAATGAATGCTTTAAAGAAAGAATGGAATTTGGAAGCATTAACCTGTTCATTGGATGTGATCCAATCTCTACAAAAAGTATTAAGAGAGGGCCAATGGAAAATTACTGTAGCAGTTAGGGATAACAGTGAAATTATTTCAGTCTGGCCAGGATTTAAAGAAATACTATACGGTATAGCGATAGATGTTGGTTCAACCACTATAGCTGCACATTTATGCGAATTAAGCACAGGTAGAGTGGTTGCAAGCTCAGGTTTGATGAATCCTCAAATTCGATTTGGTGAAGATTTGATGAGTCGAGTTTCTTACATCATGATGAATGACGGTGGAGAGGCTGATTTAATTGAAGTGGTACGAGAATCTATTAATATAATTATCTCTAATCTCGTTAAAGAGCATGCTATATCTAGCTTAGATATTTGCGAAATTACTTTAGTTGGAAATCCCATTATGCATCACTTAGTGCTTGGGATTAATCCAATTGAGCTTGGCGCAGCTCCATTTGCTCTGGCCACAGACACGAGTACAACAATTAGGGCATCAAAACTAAATATCAATGTAAATCCAGGATGTTACATATATGTCTTACCTTGTGTTGCAGGACATGTTGGAGCTGATGCTGCCGGTGTTATTTTAGCTGAAGAGCCTTATGCCAGAGATGAAATTTCATTGGTCGTAGATATTGGGACAAATGCCGAAATTATATTGGGAAATAAAGATAGATTATTGGCTGCATCGAGCCCAACAGGGCCGGCTTTTGAAGGGGCACAAATTAGCTCAGGACAAAGAGCAGCTCCTGGTGCAATAGAGCGCGCCCGAATAGATCCTGTTTCGCTTGAACCTAGATTTAAGATTATTGGATGTGATTACTGGTCCGATGAAAAAGAATTCTTAGAAAATATCCCAGCTGGAGGTATTACAGGGATTTGTGGCTCAGGAATTATAGAGATTGTAGCTGAATTATATTTAAGTGGGGTGGTCGATCAAGACGGTAAAATCAATAAGGATGCCGCTTTGCACTCTGAGCGTGTAGTTGAGGACGGAAGAACTTACTCATATCTACTATACCAAGGCGATCAGGATATAAAGATCACACAAAATGATATTAGAGCAATCCAGTTAGCAAAAGCAGCTTTATACGCTGGCGTTAAACTTTTAATGGGACATCTAAAGATCAAAAAAGTCGATCGGATTCGCTTGGCAGGAGCTTTCGGAACTCATATTGATGTAAAATACGCTATGGCGCTTGGTCTTATACCTGATTGTGAATTAGATCAAGTTTCATCAGCTGGAAATGCGGCTGGCACAGGTGCAAGAATTACTCTCTTGGATAAAAAAAGTAGAGCAAAGTTAGAGCATCAAGTCAGATTAATTGAGAAAATTGAAACAGCGGTAGAAAAATCTTTTCAAGATGAATTTGTAGCAGCGATGGCTTTGCCTCATCAGAAAGATGATTTTACTAATTTAGCTGCAGCTTTTAACTTACCAGTGCGCAGCAACAAAGCCTCAGGGATGAAGACGAGAAAAAGAAACAGAAGACGTAAAGATTAGAATTAATATTAGAATAAAGCAGTCCCATCAATTTTATGTCGCTTTTGTGATAGATGGAAATTGCAAACACTGTAAAATTATATACATCGGCATTTAAAGAAAGGGATTATTATGAAAATTGATTTAGAAGGACAGGTTGCTATTGTTACGGGATCTGGGAGGGGGCTTGGAAGAACTCATGCAATGGCCCTTGCAGAAAGAGGGGCTAAAGTTATCGTAAACGATCTAGCCGTTGATGGAAGTATTTCTGAGAACGCACAATCTGTTGTGGATGAGATATTAAATAATGGTGGGGAAGCGCTTGCAAACGGAGCTAATGTAGCTGATTTTGATCAAGTCCAAGCTATGATAATGCAGGCTATGGATGCATGGGGGCGTATTGATATCTTAGTTAATAACGCCGGTATCTTAAGAGATAAAACTTTCCTCAAGATGACACCTGAGGATATGCGCAAGGTTGTCGATGTTCATCTTATGGGTTCAATGTATTGTGCAAAAGCGGTGTGGGAAATTATGCGTGAACAAGCATATGGTAGAATTGTATTTACCTCATCAAGCTCGGGGCTTTATGGAAATTTTGGCCAGACAAATTATGGTGCGGCTAAAATGGCTATGGTAGGTATGATGAATACTCTACATTTAGAAGGTATGAAATATAATATTAAAGTTAATTGTCTCGCTCCAGCTGCGGGCACAGAAATGACTAAAGGTTTATTTCCTGAGCCTGTTTTTGATTTGTTGTCACCCGAAGCTGTTAGTCCTGGTGTTGTGTTTCTTTGTAGTAGGGATGCACCAAGTAGAATAGTTTTGGGCGCTGGTGGTGGAAGTTTTGATGTTTTTAAGGGTTTTGAGACAATAGGGATCAATTTACTCCCAGATGCATTGACCGCTGAAGGAGTTGCAGAACATTGGCAAGCTATTTGTGATGAAAAAGGAATGCATGAAACCCAAAGTGGGGCAGAGCAAACTCAAAAATTTGCAATACAGGGTGCGAAAAAATTAGGCTTAGATTTAAGTTAGCATTAAGTAAAATAATAAAAATAAAGTTAAGGAAATATTATGCGTGAAGCAGTAATTGTATCAACAGCTCGGACACCGATTGGGCGAGCATATCGTGGTGCTTTTAATAATACCGATGCACCTACTATGGGCGGACATGCAATTCGTCATGCTGTGGCTAGAGCAGGTATTGATGCTACCGCCGTTGAGGACGTCATCATGGGATGCGGCATGCAACAAGGTACTCAAAGTCAAAATGTAGCTAGATTATGCGCTTTATCAGCTGATTTACCCGTGACCACAGCAGGGATGACAATAGATAGGCAATGCTCTTCTGGTATGATGGCGATCGCTACCGCATCAAAATCAATAATGGCTGGTGAGCATGACATACTGGTGGCAGGTGGATTGGAATCAATCAGTTTGGTTCAAAATGAACATGCGAACATGTATAGAGTTGTTGATAAGAATCTTACGGCAAAACATCAACATATTTATATGCCAATGTTGGATACCGCAGAAGTGGTTGCTAAACGCTATAATGTTAGCAGAGCAGATCAAGATGCATATGCCTTGCAGAGTCAACAAAGAACTGCGTTGGCTCAAGATGCTGGAAAATATGATGATGAGATTGCACCATTAGCTTCCAGCATGGGCCTTATGGACCGTGAAACTGGTAAAGTTAGTTTCAGGGATGTCATGCTTCAAAAAGACGAAGGCAATCGTCCAGAAACAAATCTCGAGGGCTTAATGGGACTCAAAACAGTCAGGGAAGATGGCTTTATAACTGCAGGAAATGCGAGTCAATTATCAGATGGCGCATCCGCTTCAGTATTAATGAGTGCAGATCTAGCAAAACAGAATAATATTGAGCCATTGGGTTATTATCGCTCAACGGCAGTGATGGGATGTAGTCCCGATGAAATGGGGATTGGTCCGGTATTTGCAGTGCCAAAATTACTCGAACAAACCGGACTAAAAATGGAAGATATTGATTTATGGGAACTTAATGAAGCATTTGCTGTTCAGGTAATTTATTGTCGTGATCGATTAGGAATTCCCAATGAAAAACTAAATGTTAATGGTGGTGCCATATCGATTGGACACCCCTATGGAATGTCTGGGGCACGCATGGTTGGGCATGCTCTAATCGAAGGTAGGCGAAGAGGTGCACGTTATGTTGTCTGTACTATGTGCATTGGAGGCGGTCAAGGTGCTGCCTCACTATTTGAGGTTGCATGATGAATCTTTTTGAAATGATAGGATAAAGTATGCGTGCACTGATCTGTAAGAAATACGGCTCACCTAATGAGCTCTGTCTTGAATTCATGGATGATCCAGTTCCTAAAAAAGGTCAATTATTGGTGAATGTGAAAGCTGCTGGAATAAATTTTCCAGATGTCTTAACTATAGAAGGTAAGTATCAAGTTAAAACAGAACCTCCATTTGTGCCAGGAAATGAAGCAGCAGGTGTTGTTGAAGCGATTGGAGATGATGTGACTCGGTTCAGACCGGGGGATCATGTCATTGTTACCAGTAATGGTGGCGCATTTGCCGAAAAATGCATTGTTGATGAAAATAACTCAATTAATTTGATACCTGAATTGAATTTTTCTCAAGGGGCTGGATTTATGGTCACTTACGGGACTAGCTATCATGCCCTCCATCAAGCAGCGAATATCCAGAAAGATGAGACAATACTGGTGTTAGGGGCAGCGGGTGGAGTGGGTATCACCGCAGTGGAGATCGCTAAAGCTAAAGGTGCTAGAGTTATTGCTGCTGCCAGTAGCGATGATAAATTAGCTTTTGCGCGAGAGGCTGGAGCTGATGATCTTATTAATTACTCAGAAATGCCATTAAAAGAGACAGTAAAAGAACTAACTCAAGGAAAGGGTGTGGATGTAGTCTATGATCCGGTGGGTGGTAAATTAGCTGATGAGGCATTAAGAGCAACCGCCTGGCGTGGAAGATATTTAGTTATTGGTTTTGCTTGTGGCGATATTCCAAAATTTCCAGCCAATATACTGTTACTCAAAGAAGCCAGTATAATTGGAGTTTGGTGGGGAACTTGGGCAGCAAAGAATCCTAAGTTACATTTTCAGAATTTAAAGGAAATTTCAACTTTAATAAAAACTGGACAATTAAATCCAAAAATTACAGAGCAATATCCCATCGAGCAATATCAAGATGCGTTTAAAGTGATCACTGAGCGACGTGCAAAAGGTAAAGTTGTGCTTACAATGACCGATCACTAAAAATAAAAGGAAATTAAAATGAAGTTAATTGTCCCAGTTGAAAATTTAAATGATTATATTGGAAAGGATATTGGACATTCTGACTGGTTTTTGATCGATCAAGACAGAATCAATAAATTTGCAGCGGTAACAATAGATCATCAATTTATTCATGTTGATGAAGAACAAGCAAAAAATGGTCCCTTTGGAGCAACTATTGCTCATGGCTTTCTTACACTTTCAATGCTGACTTACTTGACTGAGTCATGTGGCTTAATACCTGAAAACTCAGTAATGGGGATTAACTATGGGTTTGATAAAGTTCGTTTCTTGATGCCTCTGAAGGTCAATAATCGTATTCGAGCCAGAGTTAAACCAATATCGGCAACAGAGAGAAATCCGGGTCAGTGGCTTATGAAATCAGAAGTTACTGTAGATATTGAGAATGAAGAAAAACCCGCATTAGTATGTGAATGGTTAGCATTAGTTTTTACAAAGTAGGGCTTGTTTTTCGGAATTTAAATCTATGTGTATTTCACTGTTCAGATCCAAAACGAGAAGTATAGATAAATAGCCATCACGAAACTAAGTATCACTCCAGTAGCAAAGACATCTTTGCGGTCCCAACTTTCACGGATTACTTTTCTATCTAATGTTTGATAAGTTAAACCTTGTATATCGTTTTGATTAGGAGCTGAAGTCGAATAAGAAGCTATACAAATAATAGCGCTACATATAAGAAAAAGCACACCTGAAAAATATAAGAAATTAAAGTCACCTATATAAGCAAGAAATTCTGGGTTTGCTATTTTTTCTTTACCGAAAAATGCCTGTATTATTAGTTTCATCATACCCAATAAGAATCCCAGTGAAAGACCCCAGGACGCCCCTTTATTATTAATCCTACTGTTAAATAAACCGAATAAGAAAACGGCAGTGATCGGAGGGGCGAGATAACTTTGAACGCTTTGTAAATATTGATATAGGCCGCCTTTTGATATCAGTGGCATGATTGGAATCCACAATAAACCAAGAATAACTACGATAAATGTAGCTATACGTCCAACTTGTATGAGTTTTTTATCGGTAGCAAATGGTTTTAATTTTTTATAAACATCAAATGTGAACAATGTTGCCGTCGAATTAAATAAAGATGAAAGTGAGCTCATCAATGCGGCAAGCATGCCTGCAACAACGAGTCCACGGAGCCCCTCAGGTAATAAATTTGCGACCATAGCTGGGAAAACATGATCACCTATAATATCACCACGATTATCAGTTGAAATTACGAGCAATTCTTTTTCAAAAAGAGCGGCACCAATAAGCCCTGGAATTAAGAATATTAAAACTGGCCAAACCTTTAGAAAAGCACCCCAAAGCGCACCTCTTCTTGCGGATTTCAGGTCTTTTGCTGCCAATGTTCGCTGAACAATATATTGATCAGTACACCAATACCAAATACCAACAATTGGAGAGGCAATTAATATACCTAACCATGGGAAATCAGGATCTGATAGGGGTCTCCAAAGAGCATACTGAGCAACATTCTCGCTGGCAAACATTTGCAATTCGTTAAAACCACCTAACTTCTCCAGTCCAAAGTAAGTAATGGCACAGGATCCTACAATCAGAATAATCGCTTGCAAGGAATCTGTGAATAAAACAGCGCGGAGACCGCCGGCAACTGTATAGATCCCAGTCAAAGTAACAGTTGAAATTGCACCTATCCAGAATGCATTTTCTGGAGATCCAAAAGTATCTGGCAATAATGTTTCAAACACTAAAGCACCTGCATAAACTGTTACTGAAACTTTCGTTAATACATAGGCGATTAAAGAGACGATAGATAAAATCCAACGCGGCTCTTTACCAAAGCGTTTTTCGAGAAATTCTGGCATGGTAAAAACTTTTGATTGATAGTAAAAAGGCACAAAAATCCATGCTAGCAATACGACAATCCATGCATGTAACTCATAATGTGCCATTGCTAGTCCGGTTGATGCACCTTGTCCAGCCAATCCAACAATGTGTTCTGATCCAATATTTGATGCAAAAATAGAGGCACCAATTGCAAAGAAACCTACATTTCTGCCTGCTAGAAAATAATCGGTGGATGTTTTTTGATTTCGACTGGCATAGTAAACAATACTCAAGAGTATAAAAAAGTATAAGCCTATAATCATCCAGTCAAAACTTGATAACATGCCGTTATATTTTCCTTTTATAAAAAACGATTGATATAGTTAGTGAGTAAATTTAATCGGTTTTAAACTGTAACATTTTTTTTTGAGAAATGAGTAGATGATTAATTGGGTAAGTAAGACATGAAAAAGACAATGACACTCCTTGGGGATATAGGTGGCACTAATGCTCGTTTTGCTATCATAACTCCAGATGATTCCTCTTATTCTCACTTTAAGAAACTCCGTTGCGATGATTTTAAAACACTGGTTGAAGCAATTAATTATTATTTAAAAGATATTGGAGCAGAAGATATTAAAAGTATATTTCTAGCCATTGCTGCACCAATTTATGAAAAAAAAATAAAAATCGTCAATAATCATTGGGTTGTAGATAAGGATGAACTCTATGAGGTTTTTAATATTAACAGCTTTAATATAATAAATGATTTTGCATCTATTGCGTATGCGATAGATGCAATTGATGAGTCAAGTTATCAGAATTTGGGTTCTCTAAAGCAAGTTCATACTAAAAAATTGCAATACAATATTGGTATCGTTGGTCCAGGTACAGGTTTAGGGGGTTCGGGCTTACGAAAATTAAAAAATAGACCGATTACTTATGCATCAGAATTGGGTCATGTGGGCTTTGCGCCTCAAAATGAATTGCAAATAGAGTTAGTTAGGGTCTTAAAAATTAAATACGATAGAGTGGTTAATGAGACATTGGTTTCTGGACCGGGTTTGATGAATATATTTTGGGCTTTGCATGAAATTAAGAGCAAATACTTTAGTGAATGCTCATCTGAAGAAATTTTTAATCAAATTAATAACAATGAACTGGCAAAACAAAGTACAGAAATATTTTTTGAGATACTTGGGCAGGTAGCTGGTGATTTTGCTCTTGCTATTGGAGCTTTCGATGGTGTTCTGATTGCTGGTGATTTGGCTAACAATCACGCCGCACAAATAAAAGAAAGTCGATTTAGATTTGGTTTTGAAAACAAAGATAATTATCAAGACTTGATGAAAAAGATACCCACTTCATTGGTTAATGTCTCAGAGTTAGGTTTGCTGGGTATTCATCAATTCTTTAATGCAAATAAAGCTGAGTGAAACTAAATCATATGCAGATGGTCTTTAGATATATAATTTATTTTTTATTTTTTATTTTTACAGTCTCTTGTGACAGTAAATCATCAAAAGAAATTTCATTTATTGAATTGACGATCTCTGATATTCAACATGCGTTATTGACTGGAAGGATTAGTTGTAGGGGTGTGGTGGAAGGCTACCTGAAACGTATAGCGACTTATGATAAAAGCAAAGGAATTAACGCCATTACCGTAATTAATTCGGAGGCACTCAATAAAGCTGACCTTACCGATCAATTAATAAGTAATGGCGAACAACTTCCTGAATTATTTTGTGCGCCGATACTAGTCAAGGATAATTTTGATACCCACGACATGGTAACTAGTGGTGGCTCCGTGACACTTATGAGTAACTTTCCTCCTGATGACGCTTTTATGGTCCGAAAACTTCGTGATGCAGGTGCGATAATTATTGCTAAAACTAATATGGCAGAATGGGCGTTCAGTCCGAGAGAAACTGTATCCTCATCTTTTGGTAGGACCGCAAATGCTTATGATATCAATTACGTTCCAGCAGGTTCATCTGGAGGGACCGCTTCAGCGATAGCCGCTAATTTCGCTGTTGCTGGATTGGGAAGTGATACCGGAAACTCCATAAGAGGTCCTGCATCACATTTGGCTTTATTTGGTATACGTTCCACAATTGGGCTTACCAGTCGTGATGGAGTTATTCCGCTTATATTTGATCGAGATATAGCTGGTCCAATGACCAGAACGGTTGAAGACGGTGCACGGATATTTAATGTGGTTGCTGGCTATGATTCTGCTGACCCATTAACTGTCCCTGATATGAGAGAAGAAAGTTATTTAGATTTTCTCAATATTGATGGGTTGTCTGGAAAGCGTATTGGTATTCTTCGGGCATTGGTGGAGCAAAAGAATGCTGATGAGGAAATTAAATCTATATTTGCTCAAGCAATATTGGACATGGAATCTGCTGGCGCAGTTATCGTTGATGATATTGAGATTACTCGATTCGCGGAATTACAAAATGAAATTAAATCTTGCGGAAGCTTTCGTTATGATTTGAAGCGTTATCTGCAAACATTAAATTCACCTCCATTCTTAGATGTAAAAGGTTTGCTTGATACTGGGGAATACACGACTGCATCTAAAAAAGGCCTGGAGTTTTTTTCGCAATTTCCATTAAATTTAGGCCCTGAAGAAAGACTCGATAGTTGTCAATTATGGCCACATAACTCTCTTCGAAATGAGTTACTT
The DNA here is from genome assembly GCA_028227395.1 of Woeseiaceae bacterium. Lineage (GTDB taxonomy): Bacteria > Pseudomonadota > Gammaproteobacteria > Steroidobacterales > Woeseiaceae > SP4260. The sequence continues at coordinate 9,902 of JAOIZZ010000023.1, forward strand.
ACGAATACTATCTCAGCAATGGATGCTGCAAAAATAGATGTATTGGTGTATCCCACTTGGTCTAATCCACCGGCATTAATCGATCAAGCTTCCGAGCAATATAAAGGCGATAATAATCAATTCCTCTCTCCAAGTGCTGGTGTTCCTGCGGTCACCATTCCAATGGGTTTTTGGCAGAATAAATTACCTGCAGGATTGCAGATATTAGGACGACCATATTCAGAGGGGTTATTAATAGAGATTTCTTATTCTTACGAGCAATTGAGTCTACAACGTCGTCCACCAGATGGGCTTGGCCCCATTCTCTTAGACATGAATCATTGAGCCATCACTGATACTTCAAATACTCTTGAGTCACCGCGATCACGAGGGTCTGATGCAGCAATCCACGATTCATTGTCTTTCATAATTACCTGTACATCACCAAAATCGTAACTATGTGGTACGGTTTTATAACCGTAATCACCCAGTGCAACGATAACCTCTTTTGGTAAAGGGTTATTAATTGTATAACCATTATAAGTAATTTCGTCTTCTGGTAATAATTGATGATGAAATCTCGTGGCCTTAACTGCCTCATAGGGGCTCATCTTAAAGTCAATAATATTCGTAATAACTTGAAAAACACTAGTAAAGATAGTCGAGCCACCTGGTGTTCCAAGAACCATTTCCACTTCATTATCCTTTAATATAATTGTTGGTGACATGGAGGAAAGCATTCGTTTCTCTGGCTGAATTTCATTCGCTATGTTACCTACGACACCAAATATATTGGGAACGCCGGGTTTAGCGCTAAAATCATCCATTTCATTATTTAAAAGAAATCCAGCACCTTCAACAACTACTCCACTGCCATAGTTCCAATTGATAGTATATGTATTCGATACGGCATTACCCCATTGATCGACGATAGAATAATGAGTTGTATTAGGTGATTCTATACCTGGATTAACCCCTTCAAGTGATGAAATACTATCGGGATTTACTTCTAAAGCACGGCTTGAAATATAATTATCACTTATTAAAGTTGTTATATTAGTGTCAAAAAAATCAGGGTCCCCAAGATATTCAGCTCGATCAGCAAATACTCTTTTTTCCATTTCCGCTACTAGATGGATGTATTGTGGAGTGTTATGACCTAGCCCTTCAAAAAGATGTGCGAGATAATCTTTCATTTTTAATAATTGAATTACTGCAAAACCTCCAGAACTTGGTGGCGGCGACGAAATAATTTCATATTCACGCCATTTCGCTCTCAATGGTTCACGCCATTTCGCTTCGTATTTTTCAAGGTCTATTTTTGTGATCAAGCCATTACTGTTGGCCATTTGTTTTACAATTAGATCGGCCGTTTCACCACGATAAAAATCATCCGCACCAAATTTGGCGATACGCTTGAGTGTTTGAGCGAGCTCTGGTTGTTTGAATTTTTCATTCACTTTGATGGAGCTAAAGTATGCTGGGAAATTTGTTTTATCACCAAACCAATTTAATGAGTTATAAATATCATCCACTAATATTTTTGCTGGCAAAAAACCTTCTTCAGCAAGAGATATAGCAGGCTCAATTAAGTCTTTCCAAGGCAGCTTACCAAAACGTTGATGTGCACTCCAAAAACCTGCAACGGTTCCAGGAACACCCACAGCTTGACCGCCAATTAAAGTTGAGTTTTCAATCACATTACCATTTTGATCTAAATACATGTCTTTATGAGCGGCTAAGGGCGCCTTTTCACGATAATCTAAAAATGCAATTTCATTACCCATTTTAATAGTCATGAAACCGCCTCCACCAATATTGCCCGCATCAATGAATGTTACCGCCAAGGAAAACCCTGCCGCAATGGCTGCATCTACAGCATTACCTCCTTGATCTAATATATCTTGACTAATTTTGGCGCCATATTGATCTGGAATAGCAATTGCTGCGAAGGCGGACGACGTGGATTGAGTATTTTCTTTTGATGTTATCCGGGTTTCTTGATTGGTTGTTTCGCTGCATCCTTGTAAGAGAAAGATAGCAGCAAACCAAATGAGACTTTTTTTAATATTCATTTTATTCGCCCATATTTTTCTAATTATAATACGCTATAAAGATATCCATGCAGTTTTTAGGTCGGTATATTTTTCGATCGCATGAAGAGATCTATCATGGCCATTCCCAGATTGCTTCACCCCTCCTAATGGAACGGTTAAGTCAGCTCCACCATAACAATTAACATGAACCACACCGGCACGAATTGATCTAACCATCCTGTGCGCTTTACTGATATCAGCCGTCCAAACAGCTGCCGCTAAACCATAGACAGTGGCGTTTGCAATCTTCACTGCCTCGGCTTCATCCTTGCAGGTTAGAATACTTAAGACTGGACCAAAAATTTCTTCCTGGGCTATTTGCATATCACTATTGATATTTGAGAACACAGTTGGCTCCATATAAAAACCACCCAATTCTTGGTTTATTTGCTTGCCACCAGATTTAAGGAGGGCGCCCTCTGCCATGGCACTTTTCACGTAACTTAGATTTTTTGCGAGCTGATCTTGGGAAGCGATTGCACCTATATTTGAGGTTATATCCAAAGGATCGCCGACAATGAGTTTCTTGGATTCATTTATAAGTTTATCTGTAAATTCATCAGCAATAGCTTCCTCAATAATCAATCTCGATCCCGCGACACAAACTTGGCCAGAATTTCTGAAAATACCCCCCAAACTCTGTGTTACAGCTTTATCAATATCTTGAGTATCAGCAAATACAATATTTGGTGATTTACCACCTAGCTCAAGATAAACTCTTTTTAGATTTGAGCGAGCGGAGTATTCAAGAATTTTTCTGCCCACAACACCCGATCCTGTGAAAGCTATTACATCGACATCCATATGCATAGCGAGTGCTTTTCCAGTGATTTCACCATCCCCAGTAATTACATTGAAAACACCATCTGGTATGCCTGCTTCTGCAGCCAGTTCAGCTATTCTTAGTAATGACAAAGATGCGCTTTCAGCCGGTTTAATTACTACAGAGTTACCTGCACTCAAGGCTGGAGCGAATTTCCAGGAAGCTATCATTAAGGGAAAATTCCAAGGAATAATTGCGCCAATTACACCAATTGGCTCACGATGAATTAATCCTAAGATGTTTTCTGAGGTTGGAGCAATCTCACCGTACATTTTATCGATAGTTTCAGCGTAGTAACGGATACAGCCAGCAGCACTTGATGGTTCAGCCATTATAGCCATATTAATTTCTGTTCCATTATCTCTAACACCCAGAACAGCTAGTTCTATGGTATTTTTTTCAATAAGTTCAGCAAACTTATTGAGTATTTTTTTGCGTTCTTGAGGTGCTGCTTTTGACCAAGATCCACTTTCAAACGATTTTCTGGCTGTTGTTACAGCTATATCAACATCATTTTCGTTTGCATTCGCAATAGTAGTTAAAAATTTCCCATCTATTGGGCTCGTAACCTCAATATTCTCTTCTGATTGGGCTGGGATCTGCTTGTTGCCAATAAATAAGCTTTGAGTTTCGATCTTCTTATTTCTAAGGATATTAATGTCTTCTTGTTTAATCATATTTAATCTCTTTGTTATTAAAACAGGTATTTCATTTGTAAAAATAAGCTTAAATTATGCATCTCAATGACAAGCTTTTCCGTATTTTTTTAACCGGAAGTAGTTGTAAGGAAGTGGGGTCAAGAAGCCTGCTATCAACATAGGTATTATGGTGAATGCCGTGATTTTTGCTTCTCCACCTGTCATTATATAATCGACAGCATTCATCGCTATTTCCATGGATATCATTGAAATTAATGACATTCCAATTGCTGTTTTAAAAGCAATCTTAAGAATCATTTGTCGTGAGAGAATTATTGTTTCTAAGATAATCGAAGTAATTAGGCCATTCATAATAGCGAGCAACATAATACCCATAACTGGAAATACAATACCTGAGAACTGAAAAAATAATATGGTGCCAAAATCACCAATTGAGCAGCCAATCAAGCACCATGTAGTATTTTTACCTGCATTTCTCCATGTATGTCGGCAGTTCCAACTTATACCTGGTTGTGGATCAGTTTTTTCCATTAAGTTTCCCTATTCTAGTCAATTTGTCTTCTTTGAGCTCTATCAAAGTACATATCTATTTTATCTTCATTGTACATTTGTCGATAAAATGAATCGGGGTCACATTCATAAGGATAGATTACTGTATCAGGATTTCTAACCCATTTGCGACGTCTAACGGGCGGTTTTTTATAATTATCAGGATCAAGAAGCGTGATCACGCCGTATAAGCTATTTCCATCTTCGCTTAGGGTGTATCTTTCATTCATTCTAGCTCCTTCAGAGATGGGTTCACCTCTGAAATCCCTCACATTACCCTCCAAGAGCTGTGTATCGATTATTAAATTATTGCCATCCCATCGACCATTAGAGAAGCCCATAGATGAGTTTGGGTAATATTCTGGTGGGAGGCGATCATTCATAAATATTCGTCTAACTTCACTATCGACCTCATATAAAAAACTGTATCGATTTTCACTTTCTAATATTTCAAATGGGTAAGCACCCCAAGCAACCATCGCAACGATACCCGGAGATACACAACGAACATTAGGTTGATCGTAATGATCAAGGTAATCTTTATGCCACGATTTAGCTTTATCGGTTAGATCCATCGAGTATTTTCTAAAATCCATACCAGGTGCGGGTGTCCATATTCCACTCATGTCCTTTGGTGTAGGTGGAAGACCTGTTTTTTCGGGAAAAACTCTAGTGGCAATCCAGTTGCCTCCTGGTTCTGGCAATTCGGTTGCGCCTTCAATGGTAAAAGTTCCAGTTATCTCTGAATTCAAAAAGGTACCTGTAAGTCTTCGATTGAAAGAAAATCCAGCTAAATCTCTGCTATCAATAATAATTTCTATGAGACTATCATTGATCGTTACTGGTACAGGACCTCCTTCAACATGTCCCAGCCAATTTCCATTTACTTTTTTTAGGGATAATATGCCCATAATAGGTGCTTTATTGTCTGAAGGGGCACCAATTGTAATTGAGTTATCAATTTGTGCTTTTTTACCATTAAGCACTATCATCCATTCCCCTTCGGTAGGGTTTTGTGCGTAACCAATTGAAGATATGACAAGAATTAAGAGTAACAGTTTACTTTCAATGAATTTTTTTAATCTTGAATACTTCGATTTGTTGATTAGGCCTATATTATGCTGCATTATTTTTCACCTAACTTGTCTGATTCGGGGTATTTTTTACCTAAACTTGTTCCATCTGGCAATTTAATAGAGATTACTGATAAAAGTTTTCTATTATCTCGACCGGGGTGACCGAAGATGCTAATTTGATCACCAACCTGAATAGTCTTTTTGGTCCATCCTTTTCTAACCAAAAGAGACGGGCTGCTTGTTCTTACATCCCAACTTTCCGTTTCATAATCTTCGTTGATGATGTCGATATAATAACGAACATGTGGATTTCGAAACCAGATTTCAGTTACTACACCATTAATAGCTATCGTTTTTTCTGCCGTGAATTCAACCGCAAATGAGTGGTGTGCATTGACCGAATTTACGGTTAGCAAAATTAATAAGCTTACGGCTAATTTTTTGAT
>JAOIZZ010000024.1 GCA_028227395.1 Woeseiaceae bacterium
CAGTTATTGCATGGCAGTCAGCACAATTTTTTTGGATGCTATACCCAAATCAGCGGATAATTAATAATATAAATATTCCTTTAGTGATGTCTGATAATAAAACTCCATTCAATTCCATTAACAATCAATCCAATACAGTTATAAAAAATATTATCGACCAGAGTCTATTTGGTGATTACAAAAAAATGAATACGGGCACTGAAAATCGCAATTCAGTATTACAAACAGACTTTGAGGATATTAAAGAAACTCAATTAACACTCTTGCTTAAAGGTATTGTATACGGTAACAATGAACTGCCCTCCTTAGCGATAATTACAAACAATTCAAATGAGGAAAAAGTTTATTCCGTAAATGAAATGATCGCTCCAGGTATCCTCCTCCATTCGGTTTATGCAGACCAAATCATAATAAGTAACAATAATGAATTAGAAATATTAAAATTACCAAGAGAATTAGCTAAGATTACGCCAACAATTATCCGTGATAGCAGAGTCAATAAAAGAGCATCTGTAACTCAAAATAATAAGGCCACTGTCAAACCCTTGAATCAATTTGGAACCAAACTTGCCGATACAATTAGACCGACTCCATATTTCTCAAATGGGGCACAACTGGGTTACCGCGTTTATCCGGGAAGTAATAGAAAGCAATTTATGTCCCTTGGATTGCTTTCTGGCGACTTAATAACTAATGTGAATGGGGTGGCATTAAATAATGCGCAAGAGGCTATGGTTATTTTCCAACAAATTGAAAATAAAAATGAAGTGACTCTTACTATTATAAGAAACAATAAATCACAAAAGATTAATATTACAACCGGTCAATTTTTAGAAAATTAATAATTCAGTTTAACGAGATAATTAAGTCATGCAACTAAGAAAAATACTAATTTTATTAACTATTTTTACTGTACTAATGAGTAACAGCTTCTCGCAGGAACAATCAATTACACCTAATTATGTTGGAGTTGAGCTCAGATCTGTAATTGAGGCCGTTAGCTCGATTACAGGTAAAAATTTCATTATAGATCCTCGTGTAAGGGCCGAGGTAACCTTATTATCGGCCACACCGATGACTACAGACGCGTTTTATGAAGCATTTCTTTCCTTGCTTCAAGTGCATGGTTTTGTTGCTGTTCAAACTGGTGAAATAATCAAAATTGTACCGGATGCTAGCTCCAGACAATACCCCGGTTACCCTAATCTTGAAGGGGCCGCTAATGATGATATTGTCACGCAGGTGATAAAAATACAAAATGTCAGTGCGGCTCAACTTGTTCCTATTCTAAGACCATTAATCCCTCAATATGGTCATTTAGCAGCACACGCAGGTTCCAACATGTTGATCATTTCGGATAGAGCAAATAATGTAGATCGAATATTAAATATTGTTCAAAGAATAGACCAGTCCAATGATAATGACATTGAAATAGTAAGTCTTAGTCATGCCTCAGCTGCCGAGATAGTACGTGTTTTAACGGTTCTAGCAAGAGCGCCAAAAAGTGATGGCACCCCTTCGCAAATATCACTTGTTGCTGATACCCGGACAAACAGTGTATTGATTGGTGGCGAGAAAACCGGTCGACTAAAAATTAGAGCACTCATCGCACATCTCGACACTTCTCTCGAGGACGGCGACAGCACACGAGTACGCTATCTTAGATATGCGGACGCTGAAGCTCTAGCAGGAAAGCTATTGCAGCATTTTTCACAACAAAACAGAAGTACATCAAATAGCGGTCAAGCAGGAGATAATCAAAATATCAATGTATGGGCAGATAAACAAACTAACGCCATTATTGTCAATGCTCCGCCAAAAATGATGCGCTCACTCATGGGTATCGTTGATCAGCTAGATATAAGAAGATTACAAGTTTTAGTTGAAGCTATCATCGTAGAAATAGTAGCGGATAGAACATCTGAGCTTGGAGTAACATGGGCGACAGATGGAAGTAAAAATGACAATCTTATAGGCGTAACAAATTTTCCAAGTATGGGTTCTGGTGTTATTCAGTTAGCTGGTATAAATAATGCCAACAATACTAATATCAATCCCTCAGCTCTAATAGGTGAAGGTATGTCACTTGGCGTCGGAAAAGTTACGAAAGAAGGCACAAGCTTTGGCGCTATATTGCGAGCACTTGAAGGCATCGCAGATACAAATATAATCTCGACGCCATCAATTGTCACCACAGACAATGAAGAAGCAAGTCTTAATGTTGGTCAAGAAGTCCCTTTTGTTACTGGTTCATTTTCAAATACGGGCGGAACTGGATCAGTCAACCCATTCCAAACGATTCAACGTGAACAGGTAGGTGTAAATCTAACAATCACCCCTCAAATAAATGAGGGAGATTCGATTCTATTGAAAATATCACAAGAAATATCAAATATCTCACAATCAGCTTCGGGAGCTGTCGACCTTATAACTAATGAGCGAACGATTAATACGACTGTAATTGTCGGTGATGGTGATATTTTAGTCCTAGGTGGATTACTTGAAGATCAACTGAGAGAAAGTGATCAGCGTGTTCCAATATTAGGCAGTATACCAATTATAGGTACGCTATTTAAAAGCAAAAAAACCTCAAAAGTAAAAACTAACCTAATGGTATTCATTAGACCCACAATACTTGAAAATCCTGAACAAGCTACTTTTGAAACGAATAAAAAGTATAATTATATTAGAGACTTGCAAATAGAAGATAATAAAAAGAAAGAACTTAGCAAATTTCGAGGTCAGGATTTTATTGGTACTACAGATAATCCAATCTTGCCAGATTTTGAAAGCTACGAACAAAATACACAATAAAGCATCATTAAATCATTATCCATGAGAGAAGCAACGCTAAAAAATCAAATGTCAGAGAAAAAAATTAGCGAAAATATCTCGGTACCGCGAATAAAAAAACTACCCTTTTCGTTCGCGAAAAAACATAAAATCCTTATCAAAACTTTAGGAGATAATTCTATAGAAGCCTATTATTGTGGAAAAATATCATCCTATATAGTCGCTGAAATAAGACGATTTACTGGAATACCATTAGCACTAAACAAAATTTCAGATAGTGAATTTAATAATTTACTTCAAGTAACATATGAAGAAAATAGCCAATCAACAATGCAGATGGCCGGTGATATTGATGATAATTATGATCTGCTAACGGCCGCCGAAGAACTTCCCGAACAAGCTGACCTTCTCGATAGTGATAATGACGCACCAATCATAAAGTTTATAAATGCCATATTAACTGAAGCACTTAAAAATAAAGCCTCAGATATACATATAGAGCCCTATGAAAATCGACTTATGGTTCGTTTTCGAGTTGATGGTATGTTGCAAGAAATCCTAAAAACGAGAAGAGCTTTATCCTCATTAGTAGTTTCTCGTATTAAAGTTATGTCTAAACTTGATATAGCAGAAAAACGATTACCTCAAGATGGTCGAATATCATTAAAAATCGCCGGACGATCCGTTGATGTTAGAGTTTCTACTATACCTTCTGGGTTTGGCGAAAGAGTAGTTATGCGGTTACTCGATAAACAAGCCGGGAGATTAGAATTATCATCATTAGGTATGGAGCCGAGCCTCTCAAAAAATATAGATGAGTTAATTCATCGTCCACATGGGATTATTCTTGTTACTGGGCCAACAGGATCAGGAAAAACAACCACTCTTTATGCCGCACTTGAAAGAATAAATAATAATACTCGCAATATTATGACGGTAGAGGATCCTATCGAATATCTGATTGATGGTATAGGTCAAACTCAGGTTAACCAGAAGATAGCGATGACTTTCTCAAAAGGCTTAAGAGCTATTCTTCGTCAAGATCCGGATGTAGTTATGATTGGTGAAATACGTGATCTAGAAACCGCAGAAATAGCTATACAGGCAAGTTTAACAGGTCATTTGGTATTTGCTACATTGCATACAAATACAGCTATTGGAGCTGTTACAAGACTTAGAGATATGGGTGTGGAACCTTTTTTGCTTTCGTCAAGTTTAATTGGGGTAATCGCACAAAGGTTAGTTAGAACGCTTAAAGAGAATACAAAAGAATCTTATGAAGCGAATGAATACGAGTGTGAAGCTCTAAATATTAACCCTAAAACACCACCCATACTCTACAAAGGTAAATCTAACGAGAGTGGGGATTTTTCTGGGAGAACTGGTATTTATGAACTTATGACGGTTGATGAGAAAATGAAAGCCCTAATTCACGACGGTGCCAGTGAATATGATATGGAGCGTCATACGAGAATCACACATAAAAGCATTAGAGCAGATGGCCGAAGACAGGTACTATTAGGCAAAACAACATTAGAAGAAGTATTAAGAGTTACTCAGGAAGATTAGTAGATTATTATTTGTAAAATATCATGCCAGCATTTAATTATACCGCAATAGATAAACAAGGAAAAGAAATCACGGGCTCAACCGAGGGAGATACTGATAAACATGTTCGTTCAATTCTTAGGGAAAAAAATTTACTGCCCTTATTAATTACGGAAATGAAAAAGGAGAGTGTAAATAGGATAAGAATTAATTTTAAGCAAAATTCATTATCAAATAATGACTTATCTTATTTCACCAGACAGTTGGCAACACTTATAAAATCTGGAATACCTATAGATGAAGCATTAATTGCAATAAATGAACAGAATGACAAACAACATATAAAAAATATTATTCTCACGATTCATTCTAAGATAATGGAAGGCTATACACTTTCTGATAGTTTCAGTGATTTCCCAAAGTCATTTCCTTTGATTTACACAACAACTATTGCTGCGGGTGAAAAATCGGGTAACTTGAGTCTTATTCTTGAAAAATTAGCTGATTTTACTGAGTCACGACAAAAGCTTCAGCAGCAAATCAAAAATGCACTCATCTATCCTTCTGCTCTTGTAATAACAGCACTTTTGGTAATCGCTTTTATGCTCGCCTATGTCGTTCCAAAGGTAGTGTATATATTTGAAAATTTCGACCAACAACTTCCGTTACTCACAAGAATCATGATTATTTCAAGTGATTTTTTACTAGATAACTGGCTTTACATAATTATATTTGTCGTCATGCTGGGATCTCTATGTCGCTATTTAATAAAAAATGAGGAAACTAAAAATAAGTATCATGGCATACTCCTGAGGTTACCAATATTTGGACAGCTCATTAAAAATATGAATAGTGCCCGCTTTATGCAAACTTTGAGTATTTTAGCGAGTAGCGGAGTTCCAATTCTTGAGTCACTTAGAATATCATCTAATGTAGTAACAAATTTACCTATGAAAAAAGCTATCGAAAGGACTGCAATCCAAGTCAGTGAAGGTGAATCTATTAGTAAATCATTATCACAAAGTCGCTTATTCCCACCAATGATGATTCATATGATAGGCAGCGGAGAGAATAGTGGACGCTTAGAAGAAATGCTTGATAGGGCAACTACCAATCAAGAGCAAGAGGTTGAAAATACCATCTCAACACTTCTTGGTATAATGCAACCTATGACAGTCATTATCATGGCATCAGTGGTACTTCTAATTGTCCTGGCTATTCTTTTGCCAATATTTGAGATAAATAATTTAATTGCTTAATGAATAGACATATCACCGCGTATAACACCAACAACGACTCCCTCAATTACCATTTCTTGCAACGCTAAATCGACTTTTATTGGAGAAAAATCTTTATTTTCAGGATGCAACCAAACAACAGAGCCTTTTTGACTGTATCGCTTGACAGTCACCTCATCATCGATTCTAGCAACAACTACTTGCCTACTTCTAATCTCAGAGGTTCTATGAACGGCAACTAAATCATTATCAAAGATTCCAATATCCATCATACTCATCCCCTCTACTCTAAGAAGATAATGTGGTTTTGGATAAAATATCTTGGGATCAATTTTATAATGAGCTTCAATATTTTCCTCGGCAAGTATTGGATTGCCTGCAGCAACTCTCCCAACCAATGGCAATCCGATCTGCTCTCTTAATGAGTCTTTTAGTCTGATTCCCCTTGAGGATCCAGGTAATAACTCTATGACTCCTTTTTTTTGTAAAGACCTTAAATGCTCTTCGGCTGCATTTGGAGATTTAAATCCTAGATCATTTGCAATTTCCATGCGTGTTGGCGGTATCCCATACTCGGATATAAAGTCTCTAATCATTTCTAATATTTGATGTTGACGAGGTGTTAATTGTTTCATAATATTTACTGTCCTTTTATACAGTACTGTAATTATATACAGTATAATTTTTTTGTAAATAAAATTTTTAGATTATTTAATGTAATTATTAAGTTATAAATGATATGTTTCAAGCTTGAATGAAAAAATACAAAGGCACTGATAAAAATGTTCACAAAAAATATAAAGCTTTTCACCTTATTTTCAATCATCTCACTCTCTGGTTGTATGCCAAGCCAAGAAATGGTTAATAGTGCTCAAGCGACTGCAAATCGTGCATTAATTGCAGCTGAAACCGCTAATACGCGCGCTGAAAATGCTAAAACAGCCGCTGAAGCTGCACAAAAAGCCGCTAAAGACGCAAATGATGACTTTAATGGAATAATGGAACGTATGGAGAGAATGTTTCAAAAAGCACAAGAAAAATAATGGTCTATTTTAGTTACCAAGAAAAACCATAGAGGCAAATTAATAAATGTTCACGCAAAATACAAAATTCTGTACATGTCTTGCAATCATCTTTCTTTCTGGCTGTGCGATCGTCAGTCAAGAAACGGTTAATGAAGTTCAAGCGACAGCCAATCGTGCTTTAAATGAAGCTGAAGCTGCTAATACTCGCGCTGAAAACGCAGAAATAATTGCTGAAGCTGCACAAAATTCTGCAAATAATATTAATTATGACTACAACGAAATAGTGAAGCGTATGGAGGGAATGTTTCAAAAATCTCAAGAAAAATAAAGAGTCTGCTCACTTCTATAACTTTCAAAACCTTTAGTTTTAATTTTTTACGCCTACAGAAATAGGTATTCCATCAGCGCGTATCGAGGCCAGTTCTGCTGCCCTCCAGTCTAATTCTGCTGTCTTCTTATCGGTAATCTTTATATAACGTTCAGTCAGCTCTGAAAAGACATAGCTTATGCTCTTAGCTTTCTTTTGGCTTATGCTTCTACCATCTAATTCATCATCGATTGAACTGTCTAATAGAAATTCATGAGCCTCTATAAATAATTCATCAAAATTCCAACCTAGTTTAATGGGTTGATTAACTATATAGACATCATCATTTGATGACATCATTGAATAAAGTTCTTCAATATTTTGAGGAAGCATCCTAATGCAACCATGGGTAACTCGCATTCCAATTCCGTTAGGTTTATTTGTACCATGAATCAAATACCCAGGAATATCTAAACGTATAGCAAAGTCCCCCAATGGATTATCAGGTCCGGGTGGTATTATATTGGGTAGGAACACTCCCTCCATCGCTCTCTCTGCTTTAATAGAAGCAGGAGGATACCAAGATGGATTCTTTTTCTTAGAGATCACTTTTGTTTTCCCTAGAGGTGTTTCCCAATCGACACGACCAATACTCATAGGGTAAGTGATGACTATCTTTGGCTGGCCTTTGACCGTCTCTGGATAATAATACATCCTATATTCAGCTATATTTAATACCAGACCACTTCTTGGTGCATCAGGTAATATAAATTTTTTTGGTAATAGAACTTTTGTGCCTTCCCCAGGAATCCATAGATCTATATTTGGGTTGGCACGCTTAATTTCTTCAAAACCTAGTCCATGACGTTGAGCAATATCAAGTAATGTGTCTTCATGGGATGCAGTTACCTCAGAGATGTGACCAATAACATTATTGTCGTTATGAGGTAGCTCATAAATTTCAGCATTTGAAAGATTAAATACAAACAAACATAACAGTAAGTAATAAAAAAAATTTCTATGTTTCTTATCTTTTGACATTAAAGCCTTTTTTTCAATAACGCATTAAAACGGTACCCCAAGTAAATCCACCGCCAAATGCTTCCATTAAAATCAATTGGCCACGTTGAATTCGGCCGTCTTGAATACCCACGTCAAGCGCCATAGGGATTGAAGCTGATGAAGTATTTCCATGATCTTGAACCGTGAGAATAACTTTTTCAATTGGTAAATCTAGTCGTTTTGCAGTGGCTTGTATTATTCTTAAATTTGCTTGATGGGGTATCAACCAGTCTAATTCCTGCTTATCTATATTATTCGCAATTAGAGCTTCTTCGGCAACATTACCTAGTGTTTTTACCGCTACCTTGAATACATCATTTCCACTCATTTCAAGACCAACTTCACCGGTTCCCATTTTATGAAAATTCTTTGATGGACCTGCCGGATATAATAATAAATCTTTATATTTACCATCAGCGCCTAAGTTACAATCCAATATCCCTGCCTCACCTGAAGGCTTTAAAATTACAGCACCTGCACCATCCCCAAATAACACGCAAGTATTTCGATCGCTCCAATCAATCAATCTTGACATTACCTCTGCCCCAATAACTAAGGCGCATTTAGCCCCGCCTGTCTTAATAAACTTATCTGCTACAGACAATGCATAGACGAATCCAGAGCATGCCGCTTCGACACTGAATGCCGGGCAGCCATGAATACCGAGTCGATCTTGAATTAAAGTTCCAACATTAGGAAAAATATAATCTGGGGTCGTGGTACCAACCACAATAAGATCTATGTCTTCCTTATCGATACCTGCATTTTTTATGGCTTGTATGGCTGCCTCAAAACCTATATCAGAAGCGGCTTGATCATCCGCAACAATATGCCTTCTTTCAACACCAGTTCTTGTTCTAATCCACTCATCGCTAGTATCAACTAATTTTTCTAGATCAAAATTTGTCATCACTTTAGATGGTAAATAACGACCAGTACCTTCTATCCTAGAATAAATCATCCTGATTCTCGCTCCAGTAATTTTCTAATTTGGTCTGGTACTTGATTCTTTACTTCAATTAAAGCCGTCTCAATTGCACAATGAAAAGAATAAGCATCAGCACTTCCATGACTTTTTATCACTATACCATTCAACCCCACCAATGATGCGCCATTGTATTTTCTGGAATCCATTCTCTCTCTAAGTTTTGACAAAACCGAACTTGACAATAAAGCTTGCAGTTTTGTAAATATATTTTTCGAAAACGCATCACGTAAAGAGCTGATAACAAACCCCACCGTGCCTTCGATTGTTTTTAATGCAACATTACCCGTAAATCCATCAGTGACCACTACATCAGTCTTACCAGAAAAGATTTCATTACCTTCAATAAAGCCAATATAGTTCAAGCCACTCTGTGCTAGCAAACTAGCTGCATTTTTAACGTTATCATTACCCTTAGAGTCCTCGACACCAATATTAAGTAATGAAACTCTTGGATTTTCAAGGTCACAAATATCTCCCGCTATAATTGAGCCCATCAGTGCAAATTGAAATAATTGTTCTGGATCACTTGATGTGTTTGCACCTAAATCAAGCATATGAACAGTTCCACCGGCGACGGGTAATTCAGCCATAATTGCGGGACGTTTTATTCCTGGAAGCATTTTCAGCACAAACTTAGCTATCGCCATTAACGCGCCAGTATTTCCAGCACTTACGCATGCGTGAGCACTTCCAGCTTTAACCATGTCGATGGCTACTCGCATTGAAGAGTTTTTTTTCTTTCTCACGGCCTCCGTTGGTGATTCGGACATATTAACGACTTCAGTGGCATCATGAATCGAAACTCGCTCATCAATACCTATAATTTTAGCCACCAAGCTAATGAGAATAGCTTCTTTACCTATCAGCATTATTCTGAGGTTAGAATTTTTACTGAGACTCAATTTTGCTGCACGCACAACAACATCTGGACCATTATCTCCACTCATTGCATCAAGTGAGATTACGTAGTCTGATTGCCTGGATGAGTTCATATCTGAATTATTTGAACTTCGCCTTACCTGAAAGCGCTATTTAGTATTTACTCTTCTGTCTCAATATCTTTAGGTTCAATAACTTGCTTACCCTTATAGAAACCATCAGTTGTCACTCTATGTCTTAAATGAGTTTCACCTGAAGTTGGATCGACAGACAAAGAAGGTGCAGTTAAGCTATGATGCGAACGACGCATGTTTCTTCGTGAGGGAGTTTTTCTACTTTTTTGAACGGCCATTATTTTTAATCTCCATATATAATTTAGTATCGATTTATAACTCAATGCTAAATAAGTCTTTTTTTTATTATACCTATTTTATTTTTTATTATTTAATTGATTTTTCAAGTCAGAAAATGGTGAATGCATGGTCTCACCATCAGTTACTTTGGTTTCTGTAAAAACAAGACATTCTATATCTGCCTCATGTTTTGTATACAAAGGTACCGAAAGAATCAAAATTTCTTCAATTAAATTGTGCATACTAATGCTATCGCCAAGTATTTCCCAGTAATCATATTTATTATTACTGTCATCTTCTCGATCACGATCACATAAAATTAAATTTATTGGTAACTCAATCTTCTTTGTAATCTTTTGCAAACAATTCTGACATGCAAGAAAAAATGAAGTTCTTATTTCGCCAGAAACATGAGGCATGCTAATACCCAAATTGACATTTTTAATTTTCAGCCTGATATCAATTAATTGATTCAACCACGCATCATCATCTTCAGGATTTTCAAGATGCTCTAAATCGCTAGCTATTACCTGAGATAATTTTTCAAAATCTTTTATTTTGCACTGAAAATCAACACTATAAACACCACTAATTGGCTTAGTTATTGATACAATACTTGAGAGAGGGTTACTCATAAGATTTAAATAAATCACTTTAATAAAATTTAAAAAAAGATAAATGAATTCTATATGAAAAAATTATCCCAATGAACTATAAATATATCTATAGTTATAAATTCATTAATAATAACAATTGAGCTCTTGAGGTAGTCCCTTGCAAAAACAAAATTCATCAAAAATAATTCTAGGATCATCATCCATATATAGAAATGAATTATTAGGAAGGATACTCGATACATTTCAATCTATATCGCCAAATATTGATGAAAATAATTACAAATCGTTAGATGCGAGGAAAAATTCACAAAAAATCGCGCTAAAAAAAGCGAATTTTATATCTAAAAATCAAAAAGACACTGTAATCATTTGCGCTGATCAAATTGGTGAAATTAATAATAGAATATTAATTAAGCCGCTCAATCAAAAAAATGCTATATCACAATTAATGAGTTATTCGAATAATAGAGCTAGTTTTTATACTTCTTCTGTAATCTTTGATCAAGGAACGCAACAGTATTATAAATATACAGATAAGACAGTAATCTATTTTGATGAAATCACTCGTTCACTTGCAAAGGCTTATCTTAAAAAAGACAAGCCTTTAGACTGTGCCGGAAGTTTCAAAGTGGAGTGTGCCGGCAGCATACTCTTTAAGCGTATCGAAACAAAAGACCCATCAGCGCTCATCGGCTTACCATTGATCTGGGTATGCTCAATTCTAAAAAAACTTGGGCATATAATTAGCTAAGCTTATTAATTACTTTGATAAAAATGATTCGAATTCAGATGGTGTTGGGGCTACAAAAATTCTCTCATTATCATTAGCATCGCTAAATGATAATGATTGAGCATGTAAATATAATTTTCTCGATCTTTTTTTACTTTTTTTGTCGTTTTGGCTTTTGACTCCATAACGGTCATCTCCAATTATTGGGAAGCCAATGTGATTCAAATGCACTCTTATTTGATGCGTTCTTCCTGTTAAGGGCTGGCACCTTATCAATGCAAAGCCTTTGTATTGATTAATTAATTTAACTTTTGTTTTTGACGATTTACCTGCATCATCAACACGGACATGTCTTTCACCATTTTCACGGTTTTGAACATGCA
The DNA here is from genome assembly GCA_028227395.1 of Woeseiaceae bacterium. Classification (GTDB taxonomy): domain Bacteria; phylum Pseudomonadota; class Gammaproteobacteria; order Steroidobacterales; family Woeseiaceae; genus SP4260. The sequence continues at coordinate 11,924 of JAOIZZ010000024.1, forward strand.
ATGGTGCGTCAATGACATTACCGGGAAATTGCCAATTACCTTTCACTAAAGCCAGATAATTTTTTACAATCTTACCTGATCGAAATTTTTCATGAAGAAAGCGCAACATACTTCTTTTTTTTGTCATTACAAGGCAACCAGAAGTCTCCCGATCAATACGGTGAGCTAAAGAGAGATTATATAGATCTGGTCTAGCAGCTCGCATTAATTCAATTGCACCAAAATTAATTCCACTACCGCCATGAACAGCTATCCCAGTAGGTTTATCTATAACCAATAAATCTTTATCTTCAAAGAGAATCGAAGTTAATATATTTTCAGCATAACCCTTAGTAGGCTTGCCAGCATTTGATCTGATTGTAACTGGAGGGATTCTTAATACATCACCCGCCTTGATTTTATAACTAGACTTAATTCGCCCGCTGTTTACTCGAACCTCACCCCGTCTTATAATTCGATATATCCTGGATTTAGGTAGATCTTTAAATCTCCTTATCAAAAAATTATCAATACGTTGACCGACATCATCATCACTCACATTAACTTTCTCTACGGAGGTTTTTTTTGTTGTATTTTCTTCAGTCATTTTTAATCAATGTAAGTTAACAAGAGTCATTATTTTATATAAAAAAACAAAAAGATATTAGATATGGTATTATTGTTTTATTACAAAAGATGATAAGAATCATCGAAGTAGTAAAATAGAAAGCGAATATTAGCTAATAACTAACAATTAGCTAATTAAATTAATTTAGTCTGTACTCAAAATAAAAAATAATTAATTAGAGTTCAGGCATCAAGGCAGCAGGTAAATTGACTAGCGCCGAAGTAAGTTTTGTAAGTTATAAAATAATTTTCTAACAAGTATAAACAAAATATTTCAAGTACAGTAATCTTAAGCAAATTTTATTAAACAACTAATAAACCAAACTACAAGTATTACTGTGAGCTTACCTCGAGCATCATAATCTAAGCGCTCTGCTGCCCTTAATCAATATAAGTAGGGCAATATGAAAAGAATGTTAATCAATGCAACTCAAGAAGAAGAGTTGCGAATGGCTATGGTAGATGGTCAAAATCTATATGATCTCAATATAGAGCTTTCATCAAATGAAAGAAAAAAAGCAAACATCTACAAAGGAAAAATAACTCGGATTGAACCCAGTCTTGAGGCTGCTTTTGTGAATTATGGCGCTGAACGCCATGGCTTCTTACCACTAAAGGAGATTTCCAGTGAATATTTTATTAAAGATATTGAGCCTGGATCCCGCGTTAATATAAAAGAAGTCCTCAAAGAAGGGCAAGAAATAGTCATCCAAATTGATAAGGAAGAGCGAGGTAAAAAAGGCGCAGCATTAACGACTTTTGTTAGTCTGGCTGGTCGCTTTATCGTACTAAAACCCAATAAAGCAAGATCTGGAGGTATATCCAGAAGAATCGTTGGTGAAGATCGTGATCTAGCTCGAAACTCTCTCAGAGAAATAAATATCCCAACCAATATGAGCGTTATCGTTAGAACTGCTGGTATTGATAGAACCTCTGATGAGCTTGAATGGGATTTAAATAATTTATTGGCTATTTGGGAGGCCATTAAGACGGTTATCGTTAAAAGACCTTCACCTTTCCTAGTCTACAAGGAGAGTAATGCCGTATTAAGATCTCTCAGAGACTACCTAACCAATGATATAGGTGAAATTTTAATCGATGGTAAAGTCGCATACGATGAAGCAAAAGAATTTGTAGAACAGGTTATGCCTCATAACTTAAAAAAACTTAAATATTTCAATGAAGATGTTCCTCTATTCACCAAATTTCAAATTGAAAGCCAAATTGAATCTGCGTATACACACTCTGTAAATCTCCCATCAGGAGGTAGTGTGGTTATTGATCATACAGAAGCATTAGTCTCGATTGATATAAATTCAGCACGAGCAACAAAAGGCAGTGACATTGAAGCAACGGCATTAGCAACTAATTTAGAAGCAGCTGATGAACTAGGCAGACAGCTAAGATTACGAGATTTAGCTGGCCTTATTGTCATTGATTTTATTGACATGCATGCACAAAAAAATCAACGCGCAGTAGAAGAACGCATGCGTAAAGCGGCTGTTGAAGATCGTGCGCGAATTCAAATTGGGAAAATCAGTCGTTTTGGTTTACTTGAAATGTCACGGCAGCGCCTCCGTCCAGCACTGGGTGAATCAAATGTATTAATATGCCCTCGCTGTACAGGGATCGGCAGTATTCGAAGTGTTGAATCATTGGCATTAACAATCTTAAGGATAATTGGCGAAGAAGCACGAAAAGACATGACCGCAAAAATTATTGCACAGCTCCCCATAGAAGTTGCAACTTATCTTTTAAATGAAAAAAGAGAATGGGTTCAAAATCTTGAATCAAGTCATGATACGAGCGTTATCCTAGTAGCAAATCCATTACTTGAAACTCCTCATTTCGATATAAAAAGAGTCAGAACCGATCAAGTAGAATTGCCAGAAAACTCAGGTAACAGCTTTTCAATGATCGCTTCACCCGAAGAACAGCTCATACCGCAAGTAATGCAAAACAAAAAGCCATCCGAGCTACCAGCGGTTGGGACAGCGACACCAACACCAAAACCACCAGGTATAAAGAAAACTGAAACTACACATAATCTCTGGGGTCTGTTGAAAAACCTGTTTGAACCGAGCAAGAAAGTTGAACCTCCAAAGAAACAATCGACTTACAAAAAACCATACAATAAAAGACCTCGAAACAAGAATTACAACGCAAACAACAGGTCAAATCAGAATAGCAATAACAATCAACGTAATAAAAATAATAATAGAAATAGAAATAGAAATAGAAACGATCATTATAAGAAAAATATTGCCCAAGAATCTAAACCTACTCAAAACAATCAGGATGAAAATATCAAGGTAGTCACTTTAGATAATAGCCCAATAAATAATGAGAGTTCTTCGTCGCCGATCAATAAAGAATTAAACAAAGTCATTAATAAGACCACGAGTAAAAATGAATCGAAAGTCAAAGAAAATACAATAAAAGATAAGGCATCAAACGAGACAAAAATACCCGAAAAAATAACAAATTTGAAGGAAGTTGGTATTGAAAAAACTGCTAAAAAGAAAGTCGCGAAAAAGAAAGCAGTTAAAAAAGAAACCCAAGCTTTAAACTCAGAAGTAAAAGCTAAGAGCAAACCTGAGAAAAAGAGTGAAAAGCCGATTAGTACAAAATCTTCAGAAGTAAAAGCTAAG
>JAOIZZ010000025.1 GCA_028227395.1 Woeseiaceae bacterium
AAAATTAATAGCCGGACCGTCTGTTTTTGTATGTGACGAATGCGTAGATTTATGTAACGACATTATTAAAGAAGAGCTTGATGAGGTTAGTGATGTTGGCGAGTTTCAATTACCAGTCCCAATTGAAATTAAAGAGACCCTTGATGAATATGTTATTGGGCAAAATGAAGCAAAAAAAGTCTTATCGGTTGCTGTTTATAATCATTACAAGCGTTTGAGTGATAACTCAAATGAAAAATACGATGCCGATCAAGTTGAACTATCCAAGAGTAATATTCTTCTAATTGGCCCTACGGGGTGTGGTAAAACACTGTTAGCAGAGACGCTTGCACGTTTATTAAACGTCCCATTTACAATAGCTGATGCCACTACACTGACTGAAGCAGGTTATGTTGGTGAAGATGTCGAGAATATAATTCAAAAACTGTTGCAAAAATGTGATTACGATGTTGAACGAGCTCAAACAGGGATTGTCTATATTGATGAAATAGATAAAGTTTCTAGAAAATCTGATAATCCTTCAATCACCAGGGATGTCTCAGGAGAAGGTGTGCAACAAGCTTTGCTTAAGTTAATTGAGGGAACAATTGCTTCTGTCCCACCCCAAGGTGGCAGAAAACATCCACAGCAAGAATTTTTGCAAGTAGATACCAGTAACATATTATTTATATGCGGTGGCGCATTTGCAGGGCTTGAAAAAATTATACAAAAACGTTCTTCAAGAACAGGAATTGGCTTTGTTGCTGAAGTGAATTTAGAAAGTGAAAAGAAAAATATCGGTGAATTACTCAATAAAACTGAGCCAGAAGATTTGATACGATTTGGATTGATACCTGAATTCGTTGGCCGTCTTCCTATCGTAGCTACTTTAGAAGAATTAGATCAAGATGCTTTGGTGAGAATCTTATTAGAACCAAAAAATGCTCTCACAAAGCAATACAAAAAATTATTTGATATGGAAGGTGTGGAGTTAGATTTCCGTGATGATGCAATTAAAGAGATAGCAATAAGGGCAATAGAACGAAAAACTGGTGCACGAGGGTTGAGAACAATACTCGAAAAGATATTATTAAATACAATGTATGATTTGCCATCAAATAAAACTGCTAAGAAAGTTGTGTTAGATGCAGCGGTAATTTCCGGTGAAAATGAACCTTACATAATTCATGACAATGAACTTGCTAAAAAGAATGACTCAAAAGTAAAGAAAACCGCAATTAACTAGATATTACTATTGATTTTTTTTGAGGTATTTTTGTATCTAGATCTTTTCTGGCCTTGATATTTCCATTCTAGGACATACTTAATATTTATATGTAATTAATGATAGAAGTAAAATTTATCAAGGATTTAATAAATTGTCTGAAGTCTTATTAGAAAAAGAACAAAATTTAACCATTTTGCCGGTTCTTCCTTTGCGTGATGTGGTGGTATTTCCCAATATGGTGATTCCTCTTTTTGTGGGCAGAGAGAAATCAATCGTTGCGCTTGATATAGCAATGAATGCAGATAAGGAGATCCTCCTCGTCGCACAAAAAAGAGCGGATATAGATGAGCCATCCATAGAAGATCTCCATGAAATAGGCACTCTATCTAAAATTTTGCAATTATTAAAGCTTCCGGATGGAACAGTGAAGGTTCTCGTTGAGGGATCAAAAAGAATTAAGGTTTCGAATTTAAAATTTGATGAGTGTTTTACAGCCGATTATATAAATCTCGAAAATAGTGATTCTGATGATCGTGAAATAGATATTTTATCTAGAGCGCTGGTTTCTCAATTTGAGCAGTATTTAAAGCTAAACAAGAAAATTCCACCTGAGGTATTAACGTCAATTTCTGGTATTGATAATGCCAGTAAGCTAAGCGATACGATTACTGCTCATATCCCATTAAAACTAAATGAAAAGCAAAAAATTCTTGAAATCTCGAATGTTAAAAAAAGATTAGAGCATCTTTTGGAGGTAATTCAGGGTGAAATTGATGTTTTACAAGTAGAGAAGCAAGTAAGAATACGGGTAAAATCTCAGATGGAAAAAAGTCAACGCGAATATTACTTGAATGAACAAATGAAAGCGATTCAAAGTGAGCTTGGGGATATCGATAACACCTCCAATGACTTAACTGACCTAGAAACAAAAATAACCAACTCAGGCATGACTAAGGATGCTTCAAGTAAGGCTACATCTGAATTAAAAAAACTGAAAATGATGTCACCAATGTCTGCTGAAGCGACCGTGGTAAGAAATTACCTTGATTGCTTGTTGAATGTTCCTTGGAAGAAGAAAAATAAAATAATTCGAAATATCGTAAAAGCTGAAGATATTCTTAATGAAGACCATTATGGTTTGGACAAAGTCAAAGAAAGAATACTTGAGTATCTTGCGGTACAGCAGCGGGTAAAAAAACTCAAAGGACCAATATTATGTTTGGTGGGCCCTCCTGGTGTAGGAAAAACATCTTTAGGGAAAAGCATAGCCAGGGCAACAAATCGTAAATTTGTTCGTATGTCTTTAGGTGGCGTGCGTGATGAAGCCGAAATAAGAGGGCATCGAAGAACCTATATTGGCTCAATGCCCGGTAAAATTATTCAAAATTTATCCAAAGTTAAAACAAAAAATCCACTTTTTCTCTTAGATGAAATAGATAAAATGGCTATGGATTTTAGAGGCGACCCCTCATCTGCCCTATTAGAGGTCCTTGATCCTGAGCAAAATCATACTTTTGCGGATCATTATCTTGAAGTCGATTATGATCTATCAGATGTAATGTTCGTTTGTACTGCGAATAGCTTAGATATTCCAGGACCATTATTAGATAGGATGGAGGTGATAAGAATTTCTGGTTACACGGAAGATGAAAAGCTTAATATAGCTCGAAAATATTTATTACCGAAGCAATTTCGTGCAAATGGCCTAAAAAGTAATGAGCTATCGATCAATGAGTCAGCAGTAACTAATATCATTCAGAAGTACACTAGAGAAGCCGGTGTTAGAAGCTTGGAAAGAGCCATATCAAAAGTATGCAGAAAAACAGTGAAGCATCTCTTGTCTGGGGCAAATAAAAAATTTGTTAAGGTAACGTCCAGAAATTTAAAACAATATTTAGGTGTATCTCAATATAGTCATAAAATTGCCGATAATAAGGATCAAGTTGGACAAGTGAATGGGCTAGCCTGGACGCAAGTCGGTGGGGAAATACTAACAATTGAAACTGCTGTGGTTCCTGGTAAAGGAAAATTAACCCATACCGGCAAGCTTGGTTCAGTTATGACCGAATCAATTCAAGCTGCTATGACAGTGGTTAGAAGTCGTTCAACGATGTTTAATCTGAAGGAAGACTTCCATAAAATTTATGATTTCCACGTTCATGTACCTGAAGGAGCGACCCCGAAAGATGGTCCGAGTGCGGGAGTTGGCATGTGTACTGCGCTAGTTTCAGCGTTAACTGATATCCCTGTTAGATGTGATATTGCGATGACCGGTGAGATTACATTGCGAGGTGAGATATTAGCTATAGGCGGCTTAAAAGAGAAGTTGTTAGCGGCACATAGGGGCGGTATAAAGACAGTGTTAATACCACATGAAAATGAGAAGGATTTAGAAGAAATACCGAATAACATCAAGGGTAAATTAGAGATACTTCCAGTTAAATGGATAGATGAAGTATTAGAAAAAGCGCTGGTGCATTCCCCAATATCTATTCCTCAGAAAGACGCTGAAAAAACCACAAAACCTTCGCTTGAAAGTATACAAAATCGTGAAGATACAATCAGGCCGCACTAATAGCTGAAGACCCTAATTTTAAAGCATTTGTTGACGATAAGAGGGTCACTTGGTATAAATGATACACAGTTAGAATTTTTTTAAAAATATACTTATTTGTATTATTAAAAATAATTTATTTTTGAATCATCTCTAACTAAAAAAGCGCAGAGTTTCTGTAATTATAATTATAATAAAAGGAAAGTAATATGAATAAGGGAGATCTGATAGATTCGGTCGCTAGTGCGGCAAACATGTCAAAAGCTGATGCTGGTAGAGCTGTTGATGCAGTTTTGGGTAGCGTTTCCTCAACATTAGCTGACGGTGGTTCTGTTTCTTTGGTTGGGTTTGGTACTTTCTCTGTTAGTGCTAGAGCGGCTCGACAAGGTCGAAATCCACAGACTGGAGCACCAATTCAGATAAAAGCTTGTAATGTTGCTAAATTCAAGGCTGGTAAAGGCCTTAAGGATGCCGTAAACTAGCGTCCGCTTGAATCTAAGTTAGAGATTACAGTTAATTAATTTTTTTCTGTAATAGACGGTTTAGTTGAAAATACTACTCAATGTGGTTTTTTAGTTTGATCCGACTGGGTGCTTAGCTCAGCTGGTAGAGCATCGCCCTTACAAGGCGAGGGTCGGGGGTTCGATCCCCTCAGCACCCACCAAGTAAGATGAAGGAGTGGTAGTTCAGCTGGTTAGAATATCGGCCTGTCACGCCGGGGGTCGCGGGTTCGAATCCCGTCCACTCCGCCATTTATTCTGGAGCCCTGATGATTCAGGGCTTTCAGATTAATGGAGTACCCAAATATGTACACTATGATTTGTTTTGTGTATACAATTACACCGAAGAGATTCAGAGAATAAAACAGTGAGAGCTTTTTAAGTTAAAATTGCTCTCACTATTATTTTGAAACAAAGGTCTAAAATAGGTCTTTTATTTAAAAGAAAAAATATATTATGTTGCAAAATATAAGAGAACGTTTTACGGGTAAATTTGCGTTAGTTATACTGGCTTTAATTTGCTTACCTTTTTTGTTTTTCGGAATTCCAAGTGATTTTATCGCTACTGATTATGTAGCAAAAGTTAATGATAATGAGATATCACAGCCATTCTTTGAAAACTCCTATCGAAATGAATTGCTCCGATATGATTCTCAGGGCGTTGAAGTACCTGATGCCGCGAGATCGATTGTAAGAGAAAATGTTCTCAATACCATTATCAGTAATCTACTGGTAGATTTGTACATTGATGAAAAAAGCCTACAGATCACAGATGCATTTGTGACAGATATTATTCAAAGCTCTCCTGAATTTCTCATTAATGGGAAATTTTCTAAAGACGTTTATTATTCTTGGCTTAATGAGCGTGTTCTCGAACCAGCTCAATTTGAAGAAAGTCAAAGAATAAGCATGAAAAAAAGCCAGTTAGAAAGAGGGTTAAGAGCCACATCTTTTGTGACTCCGTCAGAGTATAGACGTTATTTGAATCTAGTTGGCGAGCAACGAGAAGTGACCATTGCTGAAATTGACCTATCTGTTTTGGCTGAACCAATTGAATTGATAGATGAAGATATTGAGACATATTATTCCTTGCGTCAAAATGAGTTCATGCAACCTGAGTCTATAGATTTTGAATACATAGAAATAAATAAAAATACGACGGATGAAACAATTACCGTTAGTGAAGATGAGATCAGGGAGTATTTTGAGGATGCTGGCGAGCGCTTCGCTCGGGATGAGAGACGACAAGCAAGCCATATTCTTTTTCTATTTGGCGATAATGAAATTACTTCAGAGCAAAAAGCACAGGAAGCTCTTAACAAATTAAATGAAGGCGAAGACTTCTCTGCTTTGGCACTTCAGTACTCTGACGATGGCGGTACAAAAGAACAGGGCGGTAATCTTGGTATGTTGGCTAAATCTCAATTACCCGGTGCATTGGGCGATGCTATTTTTGCCATGAGTATAAATGAGGTTAGTGAGCTGGTTAGGACCGACTTTGGATTTCATATTGTACAGTTGAACAATATAGAGTCAGATGGGCAAGTACCTTTTGAGACAGTGAGAGCTGAATTAGAAATGGAGTTAAAAAGCCAAAAATCGAGCGTTAATTTTACAGTAATCGAGAGAGAGTTGTCCGATGCATTATTTGATGCTGACGATATTGAAGTCATAGCTCGAGATTTGAATTTTGATTTAAATGAACTTAAAGGCTTTACTAGAGATGGTGGAGGAGAATTTGGCGCTAACCAAATTGTTATTGATGCACTATTTAATGCCCAAAGAAATAATGATTCACAGTTATCTGACATTATCGAAGTTGATGCAAATCGCTCAATCGTTTTTCAAGTTAGTAATTTCAATGAAGCGATCGTGATGCCATTAGATCAAGTACGCGATCAAATAATTAGTGACATGAAATTTGTTTCTGCTGAAGTACTTGCTAGTAATATTGCTACTAAAATATCATCACTTATGGAGAATAATGAAGATTTAGTTCCCACTGTAGAAGAGCTTGACTCGGTCACAGTGCGCGATGTAATCATTAATCGTCTTACAGATGATGTTGATTTTGTCATTCAAGCCAATGTATTTGGCATGAAAAAACCTCTACCAGGAGACACGAAAGTAGGTACGGTTGTGATGCAAAATTCAAACTACGCAGTGTTTAGCCTTAAAAATCATACTTATGGTATTCCTGAGATGATACCTCAGGATGAGCGCGATGCGGCTAAAGAGAGACTGAATCAGCAATCTGGTGTTTCTGACTACACTGCATTTATCTCCGAACTCCAGTTGAATGCAGCGATTGAAAAAAATGAAGAACTTTTGAATGCAGCCAGTATGTTCGACTAATTTATATAAATAACGAGAATATAATGCAAAAAATTGAATTACATTGGCAAATACTAATCGCCATTATTCTTGCTGCTATCTCCGGATGGATAGTTAATGGTTTGATAGCTTCCGGGGTTAGCGATCCATCAATATTAGGCATCAGTATGCTCGGTATCTTTAAATATATAGGTACCTTATTTTTAAATGCATTAAAAATGATTATCGTTCCTTTGATTTTTTCATCAATTACCGTCGGTGTCGCTGGTATTGGATCTGGAGGTAATCTGGGTCGATTAGGCGGTAAAACATTATTGTTTTATGTGTCAACAACACTGGCAGCTATATTAGTGGGTTTAGTGTTAATTAATATTATCAATCCAGGTTATATGGACGGTAAACCGGTTGGTGACATGTTAGCGCTTGACTCATCAGGTGCAGAAATAGCAAATGTGGCAGAAGGTCGTGGACCTGGTGATATAGCTAAAGTATTCCAGTCAATGGTTCCACCCAATATATTTAAAGCTGCGGCAGAAGGGCAGATTCTAGGAGTTATATTCTTTGCTTTTCTTTTCGGTTATTTTATGACCAAGTTACCAAGTGAAAAATCCGCACCATTGCTCGCATTCTGGGAGGGTATCTTCGCTATTGTAATGAAAATGACTGAATGGATTATGCGTTTTGCACCTATTGGTGTCTATGGCTTAGTAGCAACGGTAGTAGCAGAAGCTGGTTTTCATGCTGTTGGGCCTTTAGCGGTCTTTGCATTCACCGTAATTTTAGCATTACTCGTCCATGTATTGATTGTTTTACCTTGCCTGTTGAAATTTGTCGGTGGCCTTTCTCCTTATAGTTTCTTCAGAGCTATGGCACCAGCTATGTTAACTGCTTTCTCAACTGCTTCTTCATCTGCAACACTGCCCATTACGATGGAATGTGTCGAAGATAATGTGGGGGTATCAAATAAGATTTCTAGCTTTGTTTTACCTCTGGGAGCTACTGTAAATATGAATGGTACTGCTTTATACGAATGTGCTGCTGCTATGTTTTTGGCTCAGGCTTACGGTCTAGATTTAACATTTGGAGTGCAATTTTCGATTGTTTTTATTGCTTTATTGACATCGGTAGGAGTTGCAGGAGTACCTTCAGCATCGCTTGTAGCTATTGCTGTGATATTAGGCGCGGTTGGCTTACCAATGGAAGCCATTGGTGTACTTCTTGTCTTTGATCGAGTGCTTGATATGGCAAGAACCAGCGTCAATATTTTCGGCGACGCTTGTTGCGCTGCTATCGTGGCAAGACTTGAAGGGGAAGAGACAAAGTTAGCAGCAAATTAGTTTAGTCTCGTTCATCTAGATGCATTCCAATGGTACTAAAGCCGCCATCTACATACATAATTTCACCGGTCACCCCAGAAGCTAAATCAGAGCATAAAAAAGCTGCTGCATTACCCACATCTTCCGGAGTCACGTTACGTCTAATTGGTGCGACCTGCTCTATATGACTGAGCATTTTTCTAAAATCAGCAATACCGGCCGCGGCAAGTGTTTTTATAGCTCCAGCTGATATTCCATTCACTCTGATGCCTCGAGGCCCCAGATCTGCCGCTAAGAATCGAACATTAGCTTCTAAGCTGGCTTTCGCAAGACCCATAACATTATAGTTAGGGATAGCTCGAATAGCGCCGAGATAAGAAAGAGTAAGGATTGCGCTCTGATTGTTTTCCATTAGTGGTAAGGTTGATTTGGCTAATGCTGCAAGACTGTAGCTCGATATATCATGAGCGATCTGAAATCCTTCACGAGTCACACTCTCGATATAAGTTCCGGCAAGTTGATCTCTGGGGGCAAAACCCACTGAGTGGACTAAAATATTAAGCGAATCCCAATGTTGTTTGATGGTAGGAGTTATGGCGTCAATTTCATCATCGTTAGCTACATCTAAAGCAAACGTAATTGTTGAGTTAAGTTCTTTTGCCATCGCTTCAACACGCGGTTTTAATCTTTCATTTTGATAAGTGAAGGCGAGTTCTGCCCCCTCCCTTGCGAATGATTGAGCAATTCCCCATGCTATGGATCGTTTACTTGCTAAGCCGACGATGAGTGCTTTTTTCCCGGTCATGAAACCCATATTCTAATCCCTTTTTGTGGATTTAATTTATTTACTAATACTAGTGGTGATGATCAGTAAAGGCAATCAACTAGATTGTTTAGTGACATCGATGTATATAATTAATTTTTGATTTGGTTTTAATATTTTCTCTTGATCTAAATTATTCCATCTTGCTAAATCTACAATAGTCACTCTGAATTTTTTAGCAATTAAGTACAATGAGTCACCATTTTTTACCACGTAATTTAATTTACGTTGAATTGGCTTATTGTTGACTGATGTTTGTTGAGACCAAATTACTAGTTTATTGCCAATTGAGAGAACATCTTTTGGCGACATGTTGTTCCATGATGAAAGTGAGTCAATCTCGACTTTATATTTTCTAGCAATAAGCCAAAGACTTTCTCCTCTTGAGATGATGTGCTCTATTCGCTGGCCGATTCTTTTTCTATTTTGTTTACTAATAAGCCTCTGATCTGATGTGCTTTCATAGGTATTTAGTTCTTTATGAGCCACAGGAATCATCAGGTATGAATTTGATTGAATTGAACTTGAGATGAGGTCGTTGGATGCTTTAATCTGATTGGAAGTTGTATTATATTGCTCGGCAATCTCAGATAGTGTTTCCCCATATTCGACCAAATGTCTCTTCCATCTTAAGCGTTGACCTTTAGGAAGCATGATTAGTGCTTGACTAAATATTGCTACTTTATTTTTTGGAATAAGCAATTTATGAGGTCCATTGGGACTTGATGCCCAACGATTATTGCCAGCATTGAGGATGTATAATTGTTTTAATTCTATTTCTGCTAATTCTGCAGCCAACGCCAAATCAATTTGTCCCTCAACATCAACAATCGAAAAATATATTTCATTAGCAATTACTGGCAGTTCAATATTATATTTCTTTGGATATTTTATGATCTCGATCAGTGCAAGTAACCTTGGAACATATGCGCTGGTTTGTCTTGATAGGCTTAAGTTCCAGAAATCCCATGGGAGTGATTTATTTTTATTTTTTTGGATGGCTCTTGAGATGCTTCCCTCTCCTGAATTATATGATGCAAGTGCCAGTAACCAATCTTCTCCCATATAACCATACAGATACGATAAATATTCCATTGCAGCTTCAGTAGAATCGAGAAGGTCCCTACGACCGTCGTACCACCAGTTTTGTTCTATGCCAAACCTTGATGCTGTTATTGGTATCATTTGCCATAAACCAGCCGCTTGTCCTATCGAGTAAGCAAAAGGATCATAAGAGCTCTCTATTATTGGTAACAGCGCAAGCTCAACGGGCATGTTTCTTTTTTTAAGTTCTGAGACAATATAGGCTAAGAACGGCGTGGATCTTTTTAATACTTGGAGCATGTAATTATC
>JAOIZZ010000026.1 GCA_028227395.1 Woeseiaceae bacterium
TTAAAGTTGGAATGGGTGTTGGTATTGAGACTGGCGAGGGAGTTCTTAGAGTAGCAGGTTCCAGTGTAGATTATTATCGACTTTCATCAGGGTCATTGGGCTTTCAAGTTGGCGCTCAAGCAAAAGCAATTGTTGTGGCTTTTATGACCGAAGATGTTTTGAATAATTTTCGTAATAATCCTGGCTGGAAAGTTGGAGTAGACGGTACCGTCACAATTATTGATAAAGGTCTTGGTCAATCAATTGATAGTGACAAAATTTTAGATCCTATTATCGCTTTTATTTTTGATAGCAGAGGATTAATGTATAGCTTGACCATGGAGGGGACGATCTTTACTTTATTGGATAAATCGAATTAGTTATAGGACGCTTTTGTAGTTTTTAAAATTTATGAAATCTTAATTAGAAGTTTTTTTGGTATCCAAAGATAATTTGATAATCCGTCTTCATCTGAAGATTATTCTTATCTTGATTTAATGTCCAATGGTCTCTAGTATTTTACCTTCTTTCTTGGAGCGAATATCGAATTCATTTTGCCATTTTGATCGATGAGTGGCAGGCGCAACTTGGACCGCAGTGACTTTATATTCTGGACAATCAGTCGCCCAGTCACTATATTCAGTAGTCACAACATTAGCTCCAGTTTCAGGGTCATGGAAAGTCGTATAAACCACTCCTGGCTGAACTTTTTTAGTGATTTTAGCGGTTAATGTAATATCCCCTTTTCTGCTAGCAAGAGAGATCCGACTGCCATCCTTAATGCCTCTTGTTTCTGCGTCATGCGGGTGAATCTCAAGAAGATCCTCATGGTACCAGACAATATTTTCTGTTCGTCTTGTTTGCGCTCCCACATTATATTGTGTGAGAGTTCTTCCAGTCGTTAAAATTAATGGGAATTTTCTTGTAGTTCTCTCTTCGGTAGCCACATAATCTGTTTCAATAAATAAACCTTTTCCTCTGACAAAATTATCAATATGCATAATAGGCGTTCCTGTGGGCGCTTTTTCGTTACAAGGCCATTGAACACTCCCAAATCGATCTAGAAAATCATGAGAAACATTTCTGAATGTTGGAGTCAATAAAGCAATTTCATCCATAATCTCAGATTCACTATTGAAATTCATTGGATAACCAAGTGCATTAGCAAGATTTTGGGTGATTTTCCATTCTGCCATACCTTGCCTGGGTTTCATAACCGGTCTAACTCGGTTAATTCGTCTTTCTGCGTTAATAAACGTGCCATCTTTCTCTAGAAATGAAGTTCCAGGAAGGAAAACATGAGCAAATTTTGCTGTTTCATTTAAGAATAAATCTTGTACTACAATACATTCCATATTGCCTAGTGCTGCTTCTACATGCTGTGTGTTAGGGTCCGATTGAGCAATATCCTCTCCTTGAATGTACATTCCCATAAATTTTCCAGCTATCGCTGCATCAAACATGTTAGGAATACGATAACCAGGCTCAGGATCAATCTTTACATTCCAATTCTCTTCAAAAACACTTCTAATAGCCTCATCTTTAACTGACTGATAGCCTGGTAATTCATGTGGGAAGGAGCCCATATCACATGATCCCTGTACATTATTTTGTCCTCGAAGTGGATTAACGCCAGCTCCAGAGAAACCAATGTTACCAGTTGACATCGCTAAATTAGCCATCCCCATAACCATGGTCGATCCTTGGCTATGTTCAGTAACACCAAGACCATAATAAATTGCCCCTCTTTTTGCGTTGGCATACAAACGAGCCGCATCCCTTATCATTTGTGCGTCTACACCAGCAATACCAGCAACATTATCTGGGTCATTCTCGGGTTTGATTACACATTGCTTCCAAGCATCAAAAGATTCTAAATCACACCTTTCTTTTATATATTCCTCATCAAGTAAATTTTCTTTTACGATTGTATGAGCAAGCGCATTTATTAAAGGTACATTTGTGCCCGGTAACAGTGGTAAATGATACTCAGCTTTAATATGTGGACTTTTCACTAAATCAATTTTACGAGGATCGAGAACAATAAGTTTTGCACCTTGACGCAGTCGTTTTTTCATTTGTGATGCAAAGACGGGATGACCATCCGTTGGATTTGCTCCAATTACTATAATTACATCTGCATCCATGACACTTTCAAAAGGCTGCGTTCCTGCTGATGTTCCGAGTGTTTGACTGAGACCATAACCGGTTGGCGAATGGCAGACTCGAGCACAAGTATCTACATTATTATTATTGAACGCTGTTCTGACTAGTTTTTGTACCGCATATACTTCTTCGGCAGTACAGCGAGAAGAAGTTATTCCACCTATTGATTTTCTGCCATATTTATTTTGAATCTCATTGAATCGTTTAGCGGCAAAAGTTATAGCTTCATCCCAACTTGCTTTTCGCCATGGGTCTCCAATATTTTCTCGTATGAGAGGGTCAAGTACTCGTTCTTTATGAGTCGAATAACCCCATGCAAATCGACCTTTGACACAACTGTGACCATTATTTGCTTTACCTTCTTTACTTGGAGTCATTCTCACTACTTGATCGCCCTTCATTTCAGCTCTAAATGAACAACCAACTCCACAATAAGCACAAGTCGTATCGACACTATGTTCTGGTTGACCATGATCAATGATGCTTTTTTCCATTAAAGTGGCCGTTGGACAAGCTTGGACGCAGGCACCACAGGAAACACATTCTGAGTCAAAAAATGACTCATTTATACTTGCAGAAACTTTAGAATCAAAACCCCTACCCTCAATGGTTAAGGCAAGTGTTCCTTGAATTTCATCACAGGCTCTTACGCATCTTGAGCAGACAATACATTTACTGGCATCAAAACTAAAATAAGGATTACTCTCATCAATTACCGCATCGAGGTGATTCTTGCCTTCGAGTCCGTAACGAACATCACGCAACCCAACAGCACCAGCCATATCTTGCAATTCACAATCGCCATTAGCTGAGCATGTCAAGCAATCCAATGGATGATCAGAGATATAAAGTTCCATGACATTACGACGAAGTTTTGCAACTTTTTCAGTTTGTGTGCGTATTTTCATCCCATCTTCAACAATGGTTGTACATGAAGCAGGAAAGCCCTTCTTTCCCTCAATCTCAACCACGCAAAGTCGACATGAACCAAAAGATTTTAAGCTATCTGTAGCACATAATTTTGGGACATCTACTCCTATTTCTCTGGCCGCTCTCATGACACTGATATCAGCCTGAACATTCATCGGCTTACCATCAATCTCAATAGAAACAGTTTCTTTGCAACGACCTGCTTCAGTACCTAAATCAATTTGTCTGGTTATATTCATATAGTGGACTATTTATTTTCTGGTTTAAAATCTTCAGGAAAGTATTGTAACGCACTTTTTACTGGAAATGGCGTCATTCCTCCCATTGCACATAATGATCCATCAATCATGGTTTCACAAAGATCGCTCAGTAAGTCCATATTTTTCTCTCTATGCTCATTATTGATAATTCTATCAATAACTTCGACTCCTCGGATTGAGCCAATCCGACATGGTGTGCATTTTCCACAAGATTCGATTGAGCAAAACTCCATGGCGAATCTAGCTTGAATTGCCATATCAGCAGTATCATCAAATACTACTACTCCTCCATGTCCAACCATTCCGTCTTTAGCTGCAAATGCTTCGTAATCAAGGGGGGTATCCAATAATGAGTCAGGGAAATAAGCACCAAGTGGACCTCCTACTTGAACTGCATAAACTGGCTTACCTGACGCTGTACCACCACCCCATTTCTCGATTAAATCACGTAAGGTTATTCCAAATGCTATTTCAACTAAACCACCTTGTTTGACATTACCAGATAGTTGAAAGGCCAGTGTACCTTTTGATCGATTTACTCCATAAGCTGAATAGGCTGAGCCTCCTTGATCAATAATATCTGGAACCGAAGCAAGTGTGACAACATTATTAACCACGGTGGGTTTTCCAAAAAGACCTTCAAGGGCAGGAAGAGGAGGTTTGAATCTTATCATTCCAGCTTTACCTTCTAGACTTTCTAGCATGGCAGTTTCTTCACCACAAACGTAAGAGCCACCACCAATATGAATATCTATTTCGAAGTCAAAACCACTAGCTTGAATGTCTTTGCCTAGCCAGTTATGTTCTCTTGCGGTTTTTATAGCTGAAGCAAGGATTTCATGAGCAATTGGATATTCCGATCTTAGATATATATATCCTTTATTAGCACCTACAGTTAATCCAGCAATGGTCATCCCTTCAATCAATGCCAATGGATCACTTTCCATAAGTATTCTATCCGAGAATGTCCCGCTATCACCTTCATCGGCATTACACGCAATGTATTTCTGATCTCCTTCTGCATTAGTTACGGTTTGCCATTTAATTGCTGTCGGAAAACCGGCTCCACCTCGACCTCTCAATCCAGACTTCTCAAGTTCTTTGATTACATGACTGGAACCCTTTTGGAGGGCGATCTCTAACCCACTGAAGCCTCTATTCTGTATATAATCTTCTATGGACACAGGATTAATAAGACCGCATCTTCGGAACGTCCATCTTTGTTGGTTTTTTAGGTAAGCAATATCGTTTGTATTGCCAAGTTTGAGAGGGTGTGAACCACCATTTAGAAAATCAGCTTCAAAAAGATCAATAACATCTGTTTCTGAAATTGGTCCATAAGCAACACGATGACCTTCAATTTCAATTTCAATAAGCGGCTCAAGCCAACTCATACCCCATGATCCATTGCGAATAATTGTGACTTCTTTTTTTTCTTTTTGCGCTATTTCTTCGATTTTACTTGCAACTTCATCTCCACCCATGGATATGGATGCAGTATCGCGAGGAATGAAAATTTTGGTTGAGGTATTCATTCTTTGAAACCAACAATTTGATTGAATTTTTTAGTATCCACCTTACCGTAAACTTTTTCACCAATCATTACAGCAGGAGAACACGCGCAGTTTCCTAAACAATAGATTGGCTCTAGGGAATATGCATTGTTTTCGGAAGTCCCATGTAATTTAACATCCAATACTTTTTCTGCATGCGCTGTTAATTGACGACTACCCATTGCTTGACAGGCCTCAGCTTGACAAATTTTTATTACTGTTTCGCCAGCTTTGGTGGTACGAAAATCATGGTAAAAGCTAACTGTACCGTGTATTTCAGCTCTAGATAGATTAAGTTCTTTAGCAATTAATCGTATGGCTGACTCACTAATATAGGAAAATTTAACCACGAAAGCACGAAGAATCTGCACCAACATTTCCGGTTTTGCACCAACCTGATGAATAATATCAAGGGCAATTTTGTCGTGGTATTTATGAATCATATTCTGTTGCGCTTTTAATTGTTAATTCTTTTGGAGCTAGTGTAGATATTAAATTTATTATTTCTTAGAAAGCCGACTAAAGTAACGTTAAATTTTTCCGCTAAACTGATTGCCAGACTCGATGGAGCGCTAACTGCAGCAAGCATTGGTATTCCTGCAACTATTGTTTTTTGCATTAATTCAAAACTCGTTCTACCTGAAACAATTATACCCATTTCGTTCGCTAGAAGCTTTTTTCTTCTGAGCATTGCTCCAATAATTTTATCCACTGCATTGTGCCGACCAACATCTTCACGAACAAGAATAATTTCACCGTGTGTATTAAAGAGTGCTGCTGCGTGTAAACCACCTGTCTTCCCAAAAATTATTTGTTGTTCTCTTAGTTTCGCTGGCAATGCGATTAAAGCACTTCGACGAATAGAAAATTTACTTTTGATTGCTTGACAACCCTTATTATAAATTGCCTCGATTGACGCTTTACCGCATACCCCGCAGCTAGAGGTGGTGTAAAAATGTCTTGTAAGCATATCTGAGTCTATTTCAATAGAAGGCTTAATTGAAACACGGACAATATTCTTAGATCCGCTTTCTTGATCAGTTTCACCAACCACATCGATGGATTTAACGTCTTCAGCACTGTGAATAATTGATTCAGTAAAAAGAAAGCCCATCGCTAAGTCTTCATCATGACCGGGAGTTCTCATTGTGACCGAAATACTTTTTGCTGCCGACAAAGCTTCAGTTTCAGAGCATAATTGTATTTCCAGAGGCTCTTCAATAGCTACTTGATCCAAAGCAGAAGTTACTTTTGTATCATCAAATTTCTTAATTTGGATGCTTTTATGACGTTTAGTTATCATGAATTTATTATAATACGGAACTCAATAGCATGGCACTTAAACAACCAATTAAGTTTGTATGCTTAAGTAATAGTTCTATGCTTTGTTAGCGCTATTATTCGTATCTAATTACTATTAGAATATATTCAAATTCTAATTACGGAGACGATGATCGTGTTTGAAGATTTTCCCCTAGTTCCTCCCGATCCAATTTTAAAATTAATTGTTGAGCATAAGAATGACTCACGTGCTAATAAAATAGATTTAGGTGTAGGCGTTTATAGAGATGCAACAGGAAACACCCCAATTATGGAGGTTGTAAAAGAGGCGGAGCATTATTTATTGGACACGCAGCAATCCAAAGCTTATATAGGATTGGCGGGTGATGCCGATTTTAATTCTGCCATGCAAAACCTTATCTTAGATCAGAATATAACTGATGACCGTTTTAGTACCATTCAGACTGCTGGAGGTTCAACATCACTTCGCGTTGCTATAGAGTTAATTAGAAAATCTTCAAAAGATTTAACGGTTTGGGTTAGTGAGCCAACATGGAATAATCATATACCGATACTCGATTCCGTTGGAGTCAAGGTTGCTAAATACCCTTATTATGATGCTGTTAATAACCAACTAGATTTTGAAGGACTTATAGAATGCTTGAATAAAATTCCTTCTGGAGACATTGTGTTATTGCACGCTTGTTGTCATAACCCTACAGGCATGGACCCATCTCCCGATCAATGGAAGGTAATTACAGAAGTAATTGTAAAACGAAATATAATTCCATTTATTGATAATGCTTATCAAGGCTTGGCGAATAGTTTATCTGAGGATGCTTTTGTAGTTAAATTAATGGCTGGTAAAGTCAGGGAGATGCTTATTGCTAGTTCATGCTCTAAGAATTTTGGTCTTTATCGAGATCGTGCCGGCACTCTAACGATAGTCTCTGAAAACGCAAAAAATAATTTACATGCTCGAAGTCACATCTTAAAAATTGTAAGGACGATGTGTTCTGTCCCTCCGGATCATGGGTGTGCCGTTGTCAGTCATATTTTGAATAATGATAAATTACGAAATAAATGGGTGATAGAATTGAATGCAGTAAAAAATCGCTTAAAAGAAATGAGAGCTCTCTTGAGTCAGGCACTCAATGATAGAACGACAGGGTTTGATTCTTCGCATCTCATTAAGGCAAATGGGATGTTTTCTTATCTAGGTGTAACTGCAGAGCAAGTACAAAAAATGAAAAATAAACACGGTGTTTATATGGAAGGAGCAGGACGCATCAATGTTGCTGGTATCACTAAAAAGAATGTGACTATCCTCGCTGATGCTATTGTGGACGTGCTTTAGTTCAAAAACAGAATCTGATCATTTTTTTGCAAGCCAAGGTCATCAGTAATTCCGCCAGCTAACTCAAGGACATATTGCACAGGCTCCTCTGATCTTATTGTTGCTAAAGATAACGGTTCTGTTTTTTTTGAGATCGATGATATATGGCCAGTTTTCTTTATAAAAAGTATATCTAAGGGTAGATAAGTATTCTTCATCCACATGGCCCTTATTCTTTCTTCTGGATATATAAATAACATCCCAGTATGCTCCGTTAATGATCTAACGTGCATTAAGCCCCTTGCTTGTTGTTTTTGGGTAGTGGCCAACCATACTTCAAAATGAGTGCAGGTTAGATTTGAGGAGGAAATTACGATATTTCTTTTGGTAAAAATTTTATCTAGATCTTCGTTTGAGTAACATAAATTACTTACTGTTAGAAGAATGAGGAATAAGATGCTTTTTTTAAGTATTTTTCTTTTCATTTCTTTAAATTTTTTTTAGTTTTGATGCTTAATACAATGACATCTTTAGTTTAAAATAAATATAAAATAGATTATATAATTAACCGCCTTTTTATAAGGAGTAACTGCATGACCGTTTTGGAAAAAATACAACAGCTTGAGGAGCATTCAAGCAATCTAATCATTGGCCAATCAAAATTAATTAATCGGATGCTTATAGCTTTGTTGTGTGATGGCCATCTCTTGGTTGAAGGAGCCCCTGGTCTGGCAAAGACTAGAGCAATAAAAGTTCTGGCTGATAGTATTGAAGGAAGTTTTAATCGATTGCAATTCACTCCTGATTTATTGCCAGCAGATCTCACAGGAACAGAAATTTATCGACCTCAAAATGGGTCATTTGAGTTTCGTAAAGGCCCTTTATTTCATAATTTAATTCTTGCCGATGAAATTAATAGAGCTCCTGCAAAAGTACAATCAGCTTTATTAGAAGCAATGGAAGAGCGACAAATAAGTGTTGGTGATAAGAGCTATAAATTATCTAGATTATTTCTAGTGATGGCTACCCAAAATCCTATTGAACAGGAAGGAACTTATCCATTACCAGAAGCTCAGTTGGATCGTTTTTTATTGCATGTTGAAGTTGGATATCCCTCTGTTGAAGACGAAAGGCGTATTTTAGTATTAAAT
>JAOIZZ010000027.1 GCA_028227395.1 Woeseiaceae bacterium
TACTTATAAAACGAAAATTTTTCTTGGTCATTGAGCTATTCCATCCTTCCATTCACAAGGGCTATGAATTAGATTTTTACCCATACATATTCCATTACCATGTCTTTTATCATCTTTCCAGCTACCTATATATTTGCCACCATCAAACCATGAAAAAGTGCCCTGTCCGTGACGCATATTGTCTTTAAATTCGCCTAGATAACTTCCATCAGGATAATTTCTAGTCCCATTAGAGTAAAAGTGATCTTCCACCCATTCACCAATAACTTCATCGCCATTAGCTAGAATGATTTTCGCTAATCCCAGGGGTTTTCCACCTTTAAAATCACTAATATATTGACTGCCATCTGTCCACTCAATAATACCAGATCCGTTAATACAATCTCCATCTATACATTTTTGACTCCAGCCAAAACTAGGAAATAATAATATAAACGCCATCAGTAGTATTTTTATCATATGGTTTATTAATTCAATTAAATGATACACAATTGGTCATTTTATGATAAATTTTCCGGGTCTTGCTTTTGTCGCTTCACCCTCTAAAAAAACTTGTTCGCCCCCTACCCAAACTGAAAATATACCATCAGAGACGGCATCAGGAGATTCTGGTGTTGCGTTATCAATAACTGTGTCAGGGTTAAATAGTACTAGGTCAGCCTTCTGCCCAATTCGGATGTATCCTCTATCATTAAATCCCATATGATCGGCAGCAAGACCGGTCATTTTTCGTATTGCCGTCTCTAGATTTATTATTCCTTCTTCTCTGACATATTTACCAAGGATTTTAGTGAATGAACCCATACCTCGAGGATGAAGATCAACAAGTCCACCATCACTGCAAACATTTGTATGTTCCCATAAAAGAAGAGTACGGATATCCTCCTCAACCATACTAGTACCTATAATCATATCTGACCCTTCTCCCATGAGCTTTGATTCTTGTGCAAGCTGCATGAATGCTGTTATCGGATCCGTTTTAAGCTCTTTAGCAATTTCAACGATAGTTTTACCAACATAATCTGGCTCAGGGTCAAATCTTGTTAGCCAGATTCCTTCAGGTGGAGCAATTTGATCAAGGGCTAAAGCTACAGCATTTCTATCTGTAGGGTCCCTTTCGGGCAGCAAAACCATCATGTTGGATTGCCAGTATTCGTAGGGATATAGATCAGCCGTAATATTTATTCCCTCTTTTATTGCCTGATCTAATTTTTCCAAAATTCTTGGTGCTTGATACCATAAACTTTTTTGTGCCATCTTAAGATGTGAAATTTGTACTGGCATTTTAGTGTGACGACCAATTTCAATAATTTCATCAATAGCATCTTCGAACCATCGATCTTCACTTCTTATGTGACTGATATAGCGTCCACCGGCATCAGCTGTAACTTGAGCTAAAGTCATCACTTCTGATCGGTTTGAATGTATTCCAGGGTCATACTCAAGGCCTGTAGATAAACCAATAGCACCGCTTGATAATTCACTTTTTAGCATTTCAGCCATCAAAACAACTTCATTTTCATTGGCCGTACGTTGGAAATTTTCTTTTAGAATTTCATATCGAATTGTGTTGTGACCGACATAAGAGCCAATATTTATAGTTACCCCTAGTTCTTCAATGTCTTTGATAAAATCTTTTAATGGATATGGCGAGAAACCATCTTGACCTACGATCACTGTCGTAATTCCCTGACTTATTGCTGCAAGAGCATCTGGGTGACTCAAAATATCCCCATCAGCATGGCTATGAGTGTCTATGAAACCAGGAGAAAGAATGAGACCATTGCCTTGAAAAATAATCTCATTATTTTTTCTTTCTAATTGACCAATCTCTTCAATGCGTTGTTTCCTGATACGAACGTCGGCCGAATATCGATCTGAACCACTGCCATCAATGATAGTGACATTTTTTATAAGTAAATCAGTGCTCTCTGAATAAACAGAATATTGATTGCAGCTCATGACAGAGAGGGCACAAAGTATTGTTATAAGGATTAGTTTTTTCAAATATTCATTCGTTTCTTGGTCAAAATTTATAGTTATTTATTTAATCCAATATCTCTTTGCATTGCGTCATTAACATAAAGATTAGAATCAATTTCAAGAAGAAAGCGTCGATTTTTTAAGGCTTCCGATGCTATTCTAATTTTTTCAATATATTCTTTCTTGGTTCTATATCTTTCCTGTATTGATAACCTTGGATCACCAGTTTGAATCCTTTCTAACCTCGTTCTAGGAAATGGAATATATGAACCAACACCCCCACATAAGGATCCTTTTGCAAAACCTTCACTACCTATATTCCATCCAACATAAGTAGCAATAGGGATATCTATATCTGGCAATCTTATTCCACCATAGTCATTGCCATCAACATCAACTTTTGGAATGAAAATAGGATAAGGCATACCCTCTTTTGCTGGGATGACTGAATAATCTGTAACTTCTATATCGTTTATAACATTTGGAAATGAAACTTCAGGAATATTTGGAAAGCCAATTTTTTTTTGATCAAAATCAACTAACGTTCCATTAGAGTGAGATGGGAACTGACTCTCTGGAGGTGTAACTCCGTCAGAAACCCAAAGATCTAATGCATGAAGCAAAGCCCTCATAGGGCCACCATTGTGCAGTGTATTAACTGTATATTGACAGTAATTAAGATGATACGGCTCAACCTTAACTTCAGAGTGTGGCGTACTTGGCATATAATAGGCTCGTACATTTTCAGGTAAGTCGATATCTTGACCTCTTGTATCAGTGACAACTAGTGACGATCTTCCTTGCCAAAACTCAGTTGCTGTATCGGTATGAAATACTTTTGGACATGTGTTAGTTTCTAGACATCGCTTCATAATTCCATCAGTTTTTCCAGTTAAATGATCTTTAATTACTGAATAAGTAAATGGAAATTGATCTCCTGGCTGGAGATGTGCTACATGTTCCTGAGACCATCGTCCAGGTTGAGAAAAACGAAAATTGACCCATGTTTTTCTAGAACCAGCTACATCAGGGATTAATCCATCAAAAACCATTCGTTTTTTTTCATCTTGATTAAAACCCTGGTACAAGAAATCCCTGACAAATCTTCCACTTTGCGAGATTCCAAGCCCATATGCATAGATAGTTGATGGTTTACCTTTAATTAGCAATGGATTGGAATTACCCACTGTATCTTCTTTTTCATAACGCAGAAATGACACAATATCTCTTACAGAAGCAAAAGCTAAACCCATGACTTTTGGATCCTTGGCTTCATATACGAATTCATAGATTGCACTTGCATCGTATCCTTTAGGTCGATAAATTGTGATCTGCTTATTTGTATATGGCTTTATTCCCGATCTTTGATCGGAAAAAAATTCAAACTTCAGGTCTTCCGGAGATGAGCGTTTATTTTTTTGCCTATGTCTTACAGTTAATTTTGATTTTGATGCATCTAATGAAGCCGCAGGATAACTCAATGTAGCCACAAATGGATTAAAATCATGATTAAAAATAATTTCATCACTAACTAGTCCTGTTACACCTGAGATTGTTGGGACCTGAAGACCCATTTGATTCTTTTCTGATGGCATATCTCCTTGCCAACCTGACCAAACGATCGAATAACCTTCATTCATTAAATGCCCGTTACCAGCATCCAAATCTTCATAATAATCATTCCATTTTCCATCATTTAGCAATATTAGAGATATCTTGTCACCTCTATTTAGCACTTCATAGAAAATTCTTTTATTTCCTTTATGGAGGTCCATTGGCATAAGAATTACGACATCTGCAATAGCCTCGACAAATCCATCATCATTTACAGGGGCAATATCAATATCAACAATACCTTGATTTAAAACATGTTTTGGATCAACAGCAATCGTCACTTTTGCGGTAATTTTTTGATATTGACCAACATCACCAAATACACGCCCTTCGAAAGCTGGTGACTCTAATGAAATAACATCAAATCGAATCACTTCTGCAAAACTATTCACAGAGAATAAAATTGTTATAAGGATTATTTTGTTCAGTCTCATTAACTAAACAATACACAATTTCCAAAGCTTTTGTAAATATTGATTCATATGCTGATAATTGATTTTAAGGCATAGATACTAAAAATGCAGATCCAGTAGTGCTTCAACAGCGCGGCGACCCTCACCAGCAGCACCAGACCAATATTGATGGCCTCTCAATTCAGAGTGACCGATTGCAATTCGCCCATAAGGTTGGCGAATTACATCGGGTGGTGAAATGCTATCGCCAGCACCATAGACAAAACCACGATCTGGATTAACATAAGCATGACCCCACCGATTTAAAATAATTCCGGCGATATCTTTTACTGGATCAAAGCCACCTGCAGAAAACATTGCCGTCATTTGTTCACGGATTTGTCGTTCATAATCCGTAAAAGAGGTGCTCAGTAATTCTGCTCGTCCAACTGCTCCTTGCTGCCTTCTTTCCAAGCCGGGCTTAAAAATAGGTGCATAAAAAGTCAATACAATTGGCTCATCTGGATGCAATGGCTGTGATTTACCGTTAATGATCATTGGTCGGCGAATATTACAAGTAAAACCAAATCCTTTGCCCCATATAGCAGCAGATACACCAAGACGCTCTAAAAAACGCCAATTAGTGAGCGCTACATTTGCAACAAGGACCGGCGAGTGCCCAAACTTGGTATAAGCATTATGATAATCAGCCGGTAAATCTTTAAGTACATGCCGATTGACCCAACCACCTGATGCCATTACCACGGCCTTTGCTGTTAACTTGTTTAACACTCCATTATTTGCATAGGTAATTTTGACGCGTTCTGCATTTATAGTCTGATTTACATGTTCTACCCCAACTACGGTTGAATTTAGTCGCATACGAACGGGTTTATCGTCTCTGTCAAGTTGATCGAAAGAAACCTTTCCAAACAAAATTTCCTCAAATGAAGAACCTTCAATGGCATCAGGATTAAGTTTTTTAACAAAATGCCTAGCAATTCCTGCGTTACCGCCAGGGAAACTTTGTAAAAATCCTGCATCGTATAGCTCAGGCTTTTTAAAACCTGGCATATCAAAATACTTACCCCAATAGGCGCTGATTCCATCACAACCAAGCCCGATAACACTGGCCATAATTGGGTCATAGAACGATGTAACTTGAGGGGGTAATCCCAATTCTTTTTCGTAATAAGATTTTAGAGTTACACTATCAAGCCACCGATCAATATCACCATCATCCTGTTTTTTCATCTCGATAGATCGAACACGCGTAAAAGCATCTTTTATTTCTTCGCTCCAAGGGGTCGATGATAAACCAGATTTCCAGACATCTTTGACCCATGGATTTAAAGCGCCATCGAAGTAATGACCTACATCAAAAAACTTTTCTTGCCATGTTAGATAATCATAGTTATCAATAGGAATTCGCATCTCGGACGCACCACCACCTGGCATTGCATAATTAAACTCTCTGGGCATATTTAATGCCGAAAAGTAATCATCAGGCCCACCATTTTCTGTAGGTAGACCGAAATCATTCGAGCCCTGAGGGCCAGAAACATGTACGCCATTGACTATAAAATCATTCCGCTTTGCTTCACCCCCAAAAATGGGGTGATTATCAAGGATTAGAACTCGACCCGAAGGATTTAAGCGATTAAAGTGATAAGCCGCAGACAAACCAGAAAAACCGCCACCCACAACCACCAAATCAAATTCTTCATCCGAATCCACTGCTTGTGACGTCTTAGTGTTGAATTGACCTGAACGGATCTCGTGTGCCGTTTTGATAAGCTCAGGAGTATTACCATGAGATTTTGCATAATCGCCAACACCACCAGGGCCATACCAATTATCACTTACATCAAAAGAGTAACCACTATTTGTGTTTATCTGATGGTTGCCAGTATCGCCATAACCAGTTACAGCACCACCAAGCATCAGAGATGAACCATACACAAAGTCACGACGAGTAATTGATGAGCCAAGACCAAGTTCTTTGTCGATTTTACTAACCATTACCTTGAGTGTAATCTAAATGCCAATAACTTCAATATGAACACAGTATTTAAATGGTCATTATCAAGGAAAAATTAATGAAGAACAAAATTGATCGTCGTGAGTTCCTCATCGGCACTAGTGCAGTTGGACTTGCCACGGGAATCACAAATCCTCTGCAGGCACAAACACGCAAAATCATTAAAGGAGGCATAAAGCCAGTGGTAGTCGCCTCTGATAATGGGTATACGATGAAAAATGGTGGCAAATTTAATTGTGTTGAAACGGCTTTCAATAAAATCATTAATAATGATGATGTGCTAGATGCATTAATCGAAGGTGTAAATATCGTTGAGCTTGATCCACTTGATGCCAGTGTTGGTTATGGCGGTAGACCTAATGCAGAGGGTATAGTTCAACTCGATGCCTCCTGTATGCATGGACCCAAAAAACAAGCAGGAGGAGTAGGAGCGCTTGAGGGTATTCGTACACCCTCACTGGTTGCAAAAGCCGTGATGGAAAATACAGATCATCATCTAATCGTAGGTAAAGGCGCTCAAGATTTTGCTAAAAATATGGGTTTTAGAATTGAAGATGACCTTAACACCGAAAGCTCAAGAGAAATGTGGCTAAACTGGAAAAGGAGAATAGACCCAAAGCACTACCTAGACCCTCAAAAAAGAGAGCTGGCAGGTCGAAAAGCAGCCATGGAGATGATTAACGAGGGTTTAATACCCAAGAACGAATATTATGGCACCATAAATTGCAATGGCATCAACACGAATGGAGATTTATGCGGTGTCACGACAACCAGTGGTATTGCCTGGAAAATGCCAAGTAGAGTGGGCGACTCCCCCATCTTGGGAGCGGGCCTCTATGTTGACGGTGAACATGGTGCAGCTGGATCTACAGGAAGAGGTGAAGCAAATATCTTCAACCTATGCTCCTATCTGATCGTTGAAGAAATGCGTAATGGGGCTCATCCGATTGATGCGGGTATGACTGCATTGAAAAGAATAAAAGAAAATACCATTGAAAAACGATTGCTTAATAGCAGGAATCAACCAAACTTTGATGTAATCTTCTATATTATTGATAAGAAAGGTCAATATGCGGGTGTATCATTGTATTCTGAGTCAACAGAAGATAAACCATTTCAATATGCTGTTTGTACAGAAAATGGATCTGAATTAACTGATATAGAGCCTCTGTTATATGGAAATTCAGCTTAACTAGGGTAAATATAAATTAATATTTTTTAGTCCGTTATTACAGAATATATATTCAATACCACCATTTAAGATTAGTGCCCTCATAAAATATAATGACTGAAAAATCAGAGTCAATTGAAGTTGCAGAGTATTACTGGAATGATTAAAGTAATTAACAGAATTGTAAATTCAAATTCTGGTAGCTTTATAAATTATGACGAGACAGAGATCCTTTGATAAAAAAATGAATAGCGGATTTTCTATTTTCTTTGTAATTAATAATCAGCTATTACTTAAGTTTTACTTCTTATTTTGTTGTTTCTGCTTATTGTTAAGCTGTAACGGAGATAATGCTTCAACTGCAAGTGTTTCGGATAATCCTTCACCTGAAATATATATATCCTCCACATCATCTGTAGTGCCTGTTAATTCTAGTGTAACGGTTTCTTGGGTGTCAAAAAATGTATCCTCATGTATCGCATCGGGAGACTGGGAAGGAGTAAGACCTACTAGTGGCCTTGAAAGCTTCATTATTGAATCCGCAAAAACATATAACTTTAACCTAAATTGCTCGCGACTAAATACAAGCCATTTCGCTAAAGTCACAATTAATGGCTATCAAGCTTGGAATTTTACCCAAAGGGGTTTTGACCTCAATGGTGAAGCTTCAAACGACCAGAGCGGGCTGTCATTATCACTCGATTCTGATGGAGATATTCTTGCAATTTGGTCAAAAAATAGTGGCGCTAGTGGAAACAATAATGGTCATACTCGTATCTATGCTTGGAATGGTATTACATGGGTACAAAGAGGTAACGATATTGATGGTGAAGCAGAGGGAGATAATAGTGGATACTCATTATCCCTGAGTAGTGAT
>JAOIZZ010000028.1 GCA_028227395.1 Woeseiaceae bacterium
AGAATCTATATTCAAGAATCGTACGAAAGTTCACCTGAGTGGAAAAAGGTAAAAGGCATAATTAATAAATTTGCTGAATTTCTCTCAGATCCAAAAGTAGAGAAACAGATAGCAGAACTTCATGTTCCTGGTGCCAGCAGTCAAAAAATAGAGGGGGTCATTACACCTTTCGCAGAAGTACTAGGTTTTTCCTCTCAAGCAAATGATCTCTTTCAAAAATATAAAGTTACAAAATTAAGACCCGACTATTACTTAAAACTATCAAAGACAGGAATTATTATTGAAGTTGAAAGAGGGCAGACAAGTCAAAATAATGCTGCTCTGAAAGATTTATGGAAAGTTCATATTTGCGAAGAGGCACATTACCTTTTCTTCTTTTTTAGAATGGAATAGACACTTGAAGGATAGAAGGCATTGCCTCTAGAGGTTTTTATATTTTCTTCGTTTAGTTTTTTGGCAATTTTTCTATAACCCAGTCCTTCTGCTTTGAGTTGCTTTATCTTATTATGGAGAAATGACTGATAGGGAGAATAATGGGTGTGCCAAAGTTGATTGGATGTCACCTCAACATCAAAACACAGATAATCCCCTCTGTAGGATAAAGTCTGTGACCGTTGAATGATTCTGTGAAAAAAATCTTATTAATTTTAATTGTTTTCTTTATTACAGGTTGTGCTAGCACTGCATTAGCAATAACTGGAGGAAAAATTATAAGTCACGATTTCAAGATATATCATTTTAGTGATGATGATTATCTAGATATTTTTAACTTAAAAAATGGCGAAAGAATTACTAAGTACTGCACTAAATACGAAGAACAAGTAGAAGTAAGAAAAATACGTACGAATCATGACGGTGTGGATAGAACTATCTGGATAGTTGATATAGTAGAAACCGTTGAATAAAAATAATGAACAATGAGAAACCTTGCTACGACAACTCTGTTAGGGTGGTATAGCTTAACAGGCTATTTTCAGATACATTCACTTTTCAAATTTAAACTTTTTTATATAACGCTTGATGCACTATGGTTGTATAGTATCGTCATTACATATGATTATAAATACTGAAAAACTTGTCAGATCTTTTGAGGTTGGCACTCAAAAAATTGATGCTCTAAGGGGCATAGATTTATCCGTAGAAAAAGGGGAATTTATATCTATTATGGGACCATCTGGATCTGGAAAGACTACTTTGATGAATATAATTGGATGTCTAGACACCCCAACAAGCGGTAATTATTATCTCAACAATCAATTAGTAAACAATCTTGATGATGATGCACTAGCAAGAATACGAAATAAAGAAATAGGGTTTGTATTTCAGTCATTTCACTTGCTTGCCAAGAATTCAGCTTTAAGTAATGTAATGCTGCCCTTAAAATATGCTGGAACAGAAAAGAATGAAGCTGAACAAAGAGCTAAGGATGTTTTAAAACAGGTAGGCTTAACTGATAGAATGCAGCATGGTCCATCAGAGTTATCAGGCGGGCAACAACAAAGAGTTGCTATCGCAAGAGCACTTGTAAATAAACCAAGTATTTTATTTGCGGACGAACCAACGGGTAACTTAGATTCTAAAACTGGTGAAGATGTGATGAATCTTTTCAAAAACCTCAATGAAGAGGGGCAAACTATTATATTAATTACACACGAAGAGAATATTGCGAGACAATCAAAAAGAATTATTAATATTAAAGATGGATTAATTGAATCTGATTCAAAAACTTAAATATATGAAAAAAATTAATTATAAAAATCTACTATTAGTCATATCCATCGCTATTGCCTTAACTGCATGTGGCTCTAATGATAAGTCTGAGGAGACAACCTTTTATAAGAAAGAGAGCGTAACGCAAAAAAAATTAGAATTAACCATTGAAGCTTCTGGGGTCATTGAGGCAATTTCATCCGTGGAAATAAAATCAAAAGCATCTGGTGAGATTTTATATTTAGGCGCAGAGGTTGGAGATTTTGTAGAAAAGGGCTCCATGTTGGCACAAATTGACAAAAGAACACCAACAAATATATTAGATCAATCTGCATCTGATCTTGAGGCCTCAAAGGTAAGGCTTGAGAATGCAGAGTCTCAATATAAAAGAGGAAAAGAATTACACGCTCAAGGAAGCTTATCCGAAAAGGACTTTGAAGATATTCAAGAAAATCTTGCTCAGGCCAAATCAAGTTTAGTAAGAACGCAAGTTACCTATGAAAATGCAAAGATTGCACTTGATGATACCGTTGTAAGATCGCCCGTCGATGGTACGATAATCTCAAGGCCTGTTGAAGTTGGTCAAGTTATCTCCTCTCCCACATCAGCAGTTGGCGGAGGAACAGTGTTGATGACCATGGCTGATTTATCTAAAGTAAGAGTTCGAGCTCTGGTGGATGAAATTGATGTAGGTAAAGTTTCTATTGGCCAAGTAGTTTTAATCAAAGTTGCTGCATATAGAGATAAGGAATTTTTCGGTACAGTTGCAAAAATTGAACCGTTAGCAAAAATTGAGCAAAACGTTACCACTTTTCCTGTGCTTATCGATATAAATAATGATGAGAATTTACTACTTTTAGGTATGAATACAGATGTAGTAATAGAAGTGCTAAATAAAGATGTTACTGTTAGTGCTCCGACTATGTCCTTAAGAACAAGAAAGGATATTTATTCGGCTGCCTTAATCCTAGATATACCAGAAGAAGCTGTTGATATATTTTTAACAGATAAAGTAAAAGGCGAAAATTACAATAAATTTATTGTAATTAAAGACTCTAAGCAAGGACCAGAATTATCATGGGTTAAAATTGGCTCTTCGGATTTATCTTATGTTGAGATATTAACAGGCTTAGAATCCGAGGATATTGTGTTTATTTTGCCAAGCAAAGGTCTCTTTGATTATCAGAAAAGATTTAAAGAAAGAGTTAGCACTCGATTTAGTTTCGGATAATGCTTTTTAAAGAATCTTTAATTTCAGCAATAACCTCCATAAGAACTAATGCTATTAGATCTTTTCTTACTTCTCTTGCAATTATCATTGGGACCGCAGCGGTTATAGCGGTAATAGGTATTGGTTCCAGTGCTAATAAAGCTCTAGAGGCGAGTATAGATGACCTAGGAGGTAGAACATTGACCGTGAGCCCAGGGCAAAATAGAAGAGGGGCAGTTACGAAGGGAATGATTCCTCTCGATATCAAAGATGCGGCAGCCCTAGCAAAGAATAAAATGTATAATTGGGAAATTTCACCCACTATTACAAAAAATAGGCAAATAAAATATACGAATGCAAATATAAATCAAAGGGTGGGTGCATATCTTCCGATTCACTTTGGTGTTCGTGGGTATGATTTGGAATTTGGTAGGCTTTTTACGGAAGAAGAAAATCTAGGAAGAAAGAGAGTTGCTGTACTTGGTTCTGCTGTGCCCAGTGAGCTTAGCACCAATACTTCGACTATTTTAAATAAAGAAATTCTAATTGCCGGAACAACATACAAGGTTATTGGTATTTTAAAAGAAGAAGGCTCAACTGGCTGGCAGAGCCCTGATGAAGAAATATATATTCCTTTATTAACTGGCGTACAACGATTATTTGGAACTCCTTATGTTGATAGCATCAATGTAGGAATAACAAACGATACTAATGTAGATCAGGCTATGATGACAATTGAGCAGATACTAAGAGCTCAACACGATATTGGACCGGGGGAAGACAACGATTTTAGAATAAGTGATTACAGTCAGTTTTCAGACTTAAGGCGCCAAGCGACAGGTATTTTTACTATTTTGATTGCAGGTATAGCTGGGATAAGTTTAGTGGTTGGTGGCATTGGGGTAATGAACATTATGCTGGTGTCCGTATCAGAGAGAACCAGAGAAATAGGTCTCAGAAAAGCTCTGGGTGCAACGCATAAAGCAATCATGCTGCAGTTTATCGTAGAAGCAGTTTTGCTATGTGTCATTGGCGGTTTAATTGGGGTATTACTGGGAACTAGCATTTTATATTTATTTGCAGCTATAAATGACTGGCCTTTTTCAATGCCTATAAGCGCTATGTTTGGTTCTATCACTTTTTCTGCAATAGTAGGTCTTTTCTTTGGAATTTGGCCAGCAAGGAAGGCTGCTAAATTAGATCCAGCAACTTCTTTAAGGTATGAATAAATATTTATTGTTTTAGACAAGAACAAGCAAATAATAAACCATTCAGTCTCGGAATTTACTGGGGAATCTAACAATAACGGTCACAAACAACTACCTAACGTTGAGGTGGTTTCAGCAGTAAATAAGAATTCCGGTACTTAATCGCCTTCTCAAATAACTGGACAAGTACGTATCTGAAAGATACCTTTAATTAATTGCAATAATTCCTTTCCGTATTGTTAGTGCGCTGCACTGGAGTGAGAATATGATAAGAAAATTCCAATTCACCCTGATGCTTAGTGTCATCCTGACGTTTTTCATCGCTCCAATTAATGTCTCTGCCCAAGCCATGGAGTCGATCGAACCGTTCAAGGTTGGGACGTTTGCAATCAACGACATACCAACGGTTGGCCTTGTTGTCCGAGATGATGAATTGATCATTGACCTCGCGGCGGCAAATCGTGTCATGGAGC
Organism: Woeseiaceae bacterium; assembly: GCA_028227395.1. GTDB lineage: Bacteria > Pseudomonadota > Gammaproteobacteria > Steroidobacterales > Woeseiaceae > SP4260. The sequence continues at coordinate 4,602 of JAOIZZ010000028.1, forward strand.
TGATGCCACGATACAGTAAACTAAGTATGCCCGAGAATATGCTTGGGCTCATCGAGCAATATGACTATGGTTTGAAATATCGGATCTATGAAGTTATAAACTGGCTTGTAGAAGAGAACCAATTAAGTAGCAGTAACATGCCGAGTTATGTGCACTCAGTAAGCTCGGTAGATATCATGGCCCCGATTCAATATCCCAGTAAGATTATGAATGCGGCTGTGAACTTCTATACACACGCGTGCGAAGGTTGTAGCGACGAGCAGCTTGCTGCTCGGACTCTTGAACGACGTGAAAATCGTGGCGTTCCATACCTATTCCTTAAGCCCACTCGCGGGGTAGTCATCGGTGACGGAGACGATATCATAATGCCTTATGGACGTGACCAGATTGAATGGGAAGTCGAGATGGCCATTGTCTTCGGCCGTACTGGCAAGTATATCTCGTCAAGCCGTGCATACGATCATGTATTTGGTTACATGGTTGCGATGGACATATCTGATCGTGGTGGACGTCCACCTGGCGGTTTCGGTTCGGGTTCCGACTGGTTCGTCGGCAAGGGTCATGACACATTTGCGCCTCAGGGTCCTTGGATAGTCCCAAAAGAGTTTTATGGCGATCCAATGGAGCGATTGCATCAGACTCTGGTCATCGGCGGCGTGACTGTTCAAGAGGCGAGAGCTGGTGACATGATCCATAATATTCCTGAGCTAATTGAGTATGCCTCATCGCTAATCACGGTCTTCCCGGGGGATGTTCTCCAAAGTGGAACATCAGGCGGAACTGGTGCTGGTCGAGTCCAGCGTGCGACAGGCTCCGGATATTTGATTGATGGTGAGACAATCAGTGCAAGCATTGAGGGAATCGGTTCGTTGACACACACAGTCAGAGCTGAGCTGAGTGTTCCGGATGACTTATCCGGTGCTCAGTTGCCACCGGTTAAGACTTATCGGCCCGAGCGCTAGTAACTAAAAAGTATATTTAAATGATTTTTAGTATTTTCATGGCGGGGGAGTTTATAATCGTCATATCAAGGGAGAAGATATGATGAGTTTTTGGTTTTTAATTTTCAGAGCAATATTTTTTTGGATGAAACTATGAAAGATTATATAGAGAATTCATTAGAGAAATCTATATTTGCCAGTAGGTGGTTTCTGGCGCCTATTTATATAGTTCTGTCCATATCTCTTTTTTTTATTACAGTTAAGGTAATCCAAGAGTTTATGCATTTTGCTCCTTTATTGTTCACTATAGATTTAAAAGGGATGATGCTTTTTGTTCTTCATATAGTCGATCTCGCTTTAGTAGGAAATTTAGTTTTAATGATAATTTTTGCTGGTTATGAGAACTTTGTATCAAAAATTTCTATAGCAGATGGCAGTGAAGACAAGCCAAGTTGGATGGGTAAGGTAGATTTTAGTGAGCTTAAATTAAAACTTATAGCTTCTATTGTTGCCATTTCTGGAATCAATCTACTAGAAACGTTCATGGATCTATCTGCAGTATCAGATAGAGAAATTCAGTGGATGGTAATTATTCATGTTGTATTTATCTTTTCAGGCGTTCTTCTAGCTATGATGGATTTCATTGCTTCAAAATCTAATTCTCACTAACTATTAAGTTTACTTAGCCCAACAATAATAGCCTCAAAAGAAGCTCTTGTGGTATTTGGATTGATACCAACACCCCAACTGGTTTTTCCGTCCTGTTCCAATTCAATATATGCAGCTGCTTTCGCATCAGATCCTGAAGATATTGCGGATTGATGGTAGTCAGAAACTTTTATCTCAACGCCAAGTTCTTTTGATAATCCATTAATAAGAGAGTCTATTGGTCCATTGCCTGATCCATTAATAACTATTTTCTTGTCATTAACATTCAAAGATAATTTTAAATAATGAACATCATCTTGAGATGAAGATTTATGACTTATGTAAGAAAAACCTTTTTTTGGATTTAAGAAATTAGCTTCAAATATGTTCCAAATTTGCGAAGTATTAATTTCTTTGCCAGACTCATCAGCAAGCTTTTGTATTTTTTGACTCATGCTAATTTGCAATCTTCTCGGCAAAGAAACGCCATGATCTTTTTCAAGCAGGAACGCGATACCCCCCTTGCCAGATTGTGAATTTATTCTTACTACAGCTTCATAGCTTCTTCCAAGATCTGCTGGGTCTATTGGGAGATACGGCACTTCCCAAGTAGGCTCAGTAGATTCTCTCATACCCTGAAAGCCTTTTTTTATAGCATCTTGATGAGAGCCTGAGAAAGCAGTAAATACGAGATCGCCCGCATAAGGGTGTCTCGGATGAACGGGCAATTGGTTGCAATACTCGACTTCACGCATAACTGAATTAATGTTAGAAAAATCTAATTGCGGATCTATTCCTTGGGTGAACATATTAAGAGCTAGAGTCACAATATCGACGTTTCCAGTTCTTTCTCCATTCCCAAAAAGTGTCCCTTCGACTCTATCAGCACCAGCCATCAATCCAAATTCTGTTGCGGCAACTGCAGTTCCTCTGTCATTGTGAGGATGGAGGCTTAGGCATATATTATCTCTGTGTTTAAGGTTTTGGTTCATCCATTCTATTTGGTCACCATAAATATTAGGGGTAGACATTTCAACCGTTGCTGGAAGATTAATAATTATTTTATGACTAGACACATCTTTTAATATTTCAACAACGGCATCACAAACTTCGGCCGCATATTCAAGTTCGGTGCCAGTAAAACTTTCGGGTGAGTACTCAAAGCGCCAATCAGTCTCAGGATTTTCCATAGCAAGATTTTTTATCTTTTTAGCACCATTGATTGCAATTTCTTTGATGCCCGCTTTGTCTTGTTTGAATACCACTTTTCGTTGTAACGTAGATGTGGAATTATAAAAATGAACAATGGCTTTTGGAATATTTTTTAAAGACGCAAAAGTTTTATCAATTAATTCATCTCTTGACTGAGTTAAAACTTGAATGGTTACATCAGCCGGAATTTTATTTGTTTCGATGAGATTCCTAACAAAGTCAAAATCTGTTTGAGAGGCAGAAGGAAAACCCACTTCTATTTCTTTGAAACCCAGGCTACAAAGTAGAGTGAACATTCGATCTTTTCTTTCGGCACCCATCGGCTCGATGAGAGCTTGATTACCATCTCTAAGATCCACAGAACACCACAGAGGAGAATCTTCTATAACCTTTGATGGCCAAGACCTGCTTTCTAACTCAATAGGTTTGAAAGCCTTATATTTGTTATTCTGATTATCCATTTTCATTAGTAAATATTAATAATTAGTCTCTATTATAACTTCATCTATTAAAACTAACCTAATTTTAT
>JAOIZZ010000029.1 GCA_028227395.1 Woeseiaceae bacterium
CTTTAACCCGAATAGAAAACACCCCATCCTAAATACAATTAGAGCGCACCGAGGAGTTGATTATGCGGCCTCCAAGGGAACTAAAATAAAAGCATCGGGTGATGGGAAGGTTATTTTTAAAGGGGTTAAAGGGGGTTATGGTAACGTAATTATCTTGCAACATGGTGAGAACATAACGACACTGTATGCTCATATGTCGAAATTTGCAGCAAAAATTCGGACTGGTCAACGGATTAAACAAAATCAGACCATTGGTTTTGTTGGAAGTTCTGGATTGGCTACAGCCCCGCACTTGCATTATGAATATAGAATTAATGGAATACATCAAAATCCAAGAACAGTTAAATTGCCTAAGGCTGCGCCTATTGATGATATCTATAAACAAGATTTTGAAGAGCAATCTCACTCTATCATGAGGGATCTGTTGCAATTCAAAGAAACACAAAACTCATCAGTCGTATTTAATAATTGAAAGCTATTCAAAAAACTAAGTCTTTATATATTGGTTTAATGTCCGGAACCAGTATGGATGGGATTGACGCTGTTTTGATAGACCTCAAAGGCAAGCATTCTAAGATTCTTGGCAAGCTGGATAAAAAATACCCTGAAAAACTTCAGCATCAATTATTAAAAGCATCTCAAGATTGGGAAAATACGAATATAAATCAGCTTGGACGATTAGATCATTGGGTTGGAGAAATCTTTAGAGATGCTGTACTGGAGTTAATAAAAAAGTCCAATGTGAACGCGCATAATATTGTTGCGATAGGAAGCCATGGTCAAACCATTCGCCATCAACCTCATGATACAAAACCTTTCTCCATGCAAATTGGTGATCCTAATGTGATCGCTGCAGGAACTGGAATAACCACCGTCAGTGATTTTAGAAGGAAAGATATTGCTGCCGGAGGTGAAGGAGCTCCTCTCACTCCAATTTTTCATCATATTTTATTTTATGAGGATAAAATAAATCGAGTGGTTATCAATCTTGGCGGGATAACCAATCTTACTATCATCAATAAAAATATAAACCATACATCTGGATTTGATAGTGGCCCTGGCAATACTTTGATGGACAAATGGATTCAAGAAAATTTAAATCAACCCTTTGATAGCGCTGGAAAATGGGCGAGCCAAGGAATTACTAGCAAGGAACTTCTTAAGGATCTTCTTGCTGATCCATATTTTGAACGTTCACCGCCAAAAAGTACGGGCTTCGAATACTTCAATATAAAATGGCTCAGGCAATATCTAACTAAAAAGGAAATCAGTCCAGTTGATATTCAACGAACGCTTGTTTGTTTAACTGTAGAATCGATCTACAGAGCTATCATGCAATCCAACACAGACATTCAAGAAGTTATATTCTGCGGTGGTGGGATAAAAAATAATACCCTTATGAACGAAATTCGAGCAAGACTAAAAGATTTTAAAATCAGCATTACAGATGATTATGGGATGGACTCAGATTATCTCGAAGCGGCTGCATTTGCTTTCTTAGCAAAACAAACTCTTTCCAAAAAAGCTGGAAATATACCTCTGGTAACTGGAGCGAATCAAGCAGAAATTTTAGGTGGTATCTATTTAGTTTAGACGGAGAAAGAAGAACCGCATCCACAGGTAGTGGTTGCATTTGGGTTTCGAATTACAAACTGGGCGCCCTGAAGATCCTCTTTATAATCAATCTCTGCACCCATAAGATATTGAACACTCATCGGATCAACCAACAAGGTGACACCCAAATTTTCAATCTGACTGTCTCCGTCCTCAATTTTTTCATCAAAAGTAAATCCATATTGAAAGCCAGAACAACCGCCGCCAGAAATAAAAACCCTTAATTTCAATGCGGTATTTTCTTCTTCTTTGATAAGCTCACAGACTTTCTTTGCTGCCGAATCTGTAAATATGATGGGCGAAGGTATTGAATCACTTCCGATTGTTGTAATGTCTGCTTGTGTCATAAATTTATTATCTATCTGAAAGTATTATTGTAAATAATGTTTTACTATATATAAATGTATTATCACTCATATCTCATCAAAATAACATAAAGTATGCAAATAGCTTCTTTTTATCTTTGGTTAAAAGCTTTTCATCTTATTTTTATGGTGACTTGGTTTGCTGGATTATTCTACCTTCCTCGCTTATTTATTTATCACGCTGAAGCTGATGACCAATTAAGTAGAGATCGATTTCACTTAATGGAAAAAAGACTCTTTATAATTATGACTATTGGGGCTGTATTAACCATTATATTCGGATTAATATTAATATATGTAATCACTGGTATTGAGCGTCAGGTATGGTTTCAAATGAAATTTATATTAATAATAGGCCTAATATTTTTTCACTTAAAATGCTGGTGTTGGATTAAGAAGCTCCGTGATGGATTTATAACTAAAAATACCAATAAATTAAGACTTTTCAACGAAATACCGGTGTTTTTTTTAATCTCAATCGTGATACTAGCAATTCTTAAACCATTCTAAGGAACGGTTTCACGATCACATTTCTCTTGCCATTGACTTGGCCACCAATTTGGTATTTTTGGTACCTCTTTGTTAAAAAGAGCGGATCCCAATTCATTCAAAGCTGTGAAATAAACCGTTCTTTTGAAATAAATAACTTTTGCAACAGGCTTCCAAAAAGGCACCCATTTCCATCGATCAAACTCAGGTAAAGCTGATGTATCCAGGGAAATATTTTTTTCATCACCGATTAATTTAAGCATGTACCATTTTTGTTTCTGACCAATACAAAGCGGTTTATTATCTTGACGGATGTATTGATCCGGCAATCGATATTTTAGCCAATCCGGAGTTATACCAAGAATTTCAATATCAGTTTGATGCAAACCAACTTCTTCATAAAGCTCTCTATACATAGCTTCATCTGTTGTTTCACCAACATGAATTCCACCTTGGGGAAACTGCCAACCTCTCTTGCCCAACCTAGAGGCAAGCAATAACTGCCCTTTAGAATTAGAAATAATAATCCCCACGTTCTCCCTAAAACCCCTAGAGTCGATATTATCTTTAATCATTGGCGTCAAAATTATCTATTTTTTATGAATATAGTCCTCAATATACCAAAAAAAATTAGAAATATCGGAGAGTTTGACTTTACTCCTTCAGAACAAACCGTATCCTAAGTAAGTTATTCTTATGACGCTCTTAAATAAAATGAATCGCACACACATAATTTTCATAGGGTTAATTTTAATCTCTTTTGGCGCAATTATTATTGGCCTTATATCTGGCAGTGCAGATGTTAGCTTAGTTGAATTTGTGTCTGCTTTTTCTCAAAATAACTCATCTAGTGTTAGAGCGCTGATAATGGATCTAAGATTACCAAGAGTCCTTAGTGCTTTCGCAGTGGGCGGCCTACTCTCAGTATCTGGCGTACTTATGCAGGTGCTATTAAGAAACCCCCTTGCTGAACCATATATTTTAGGTAGCTCAGGTGGCGCTGCCGTAGCCGCATTATTGGGGATGAGTTATGGACTGAGTGCATTCTGGATTGATACAGCTGCTTTTTCTGGTGCATTAAGTGCAACTTTTTTAGTTTTCTGGATAGCAAATACTAGTGGCAACTGGGGACCGAGTAGATTGATATTAACAGGAGTAGTATTAGCATCTGGATTCAGCGCAATTACGACAATGATACTGGCACTTAGCTCTGAACAAAGTGTTCGGAGTATGCTGTTTTGGATGATGGGGGATCTCAGTTTTGCCTATTCACCAGGATATTTAATTTGGCTGCTAGCTATTATTAGTCTATCAACGATGATTGCTGCACGGTATCTAGACATCATGTCAAGGGGAGAACTGCAAGCAACTACATTGGGTATAAGAGTGCCTATTTTACGTATTGCGATTTTTTCAATAACCGCTCTTGCAACAGCGCTATCTGTTACTGCTGTTGGTGTAATTGGGTTTGTAGGATTAGTGGTTCCACATACCGTTAGATTAATTACAGGAAATAAACATCGTATTGTTATACCTGCTTCAGTACTTATGGGGGGGTCATTACTGGTAATATCTGATACTTTAGCCAGGACAGTATTAGCACCACGTCAACTACCAGTAGGGGCTTTGACGGCTTTATTGGGTGTACCGCTTTTCTTATTTTTAATGAAAAAAAGTCAACCTAAATCTTAAGCTCTAGCCTCGAGTTGCGAGATATTCCTTACCTGTTTGCATCAACTCAATAAATCCTTTTTTATCATTATTCACTACGACTTCCCTGATCTTGTCGGCTGAGGCACAGAGCGCATTCAATGGCTCAAGTCCATATTCATTCAGTTTTTGAATCTCAAAATAAAGCTCAGGACTGTCCGAGGCCACCGCTTCAGAAACAATTAATTGTGCATCAAAAGTGGTGGAAGAAAGTTTTGCTAATTTAGGTGCGGCTTCACCACTGTCTGCCAATGCAGTAAAAAAAGCTATATTAAGTGCGTGAGATAAACCCAATACATATGCGATTAAACGATCATGATTATCTATATCCATATCTAACTGTTTCACCATAGTTGCACTGAATAATTCTTTGGCTTTCTTGGTGGCTATTTCATTTCCCACATCAATAAATATCAAATGCTTACCAGAAAGTAATTCTGCTCCAGGACCAAACATAGGATGAATTGATGTAATTAAACAATTTTTACTAATCATCGCATTTAACCCATCTCTTAGTGGGGTTTTCAATGACCCAATATCAAAAATCAAACTCTTTGGTTCCTTCTCAGCCAGTTCATGCAAGATAGTAGCTGATACTTTAATTGGAGTGGCGATCACAATGACATCATAATCGATACCCGCGTCTCTCCAATCAGAAAAAGAGCGCGACTGTGTGTCCAAACTTTTATCGGCAACAAAGGTAGTAAAACCTTGCGAGTTAAAAAAATCGACAAACCAATGCCCCATTTTACCAGCTCCACCAATCACTAAAACTTTTCTGCCATTTCCTTTTCCTTCCGCTTCCACTCTAGCTCTTTCTTGGTTGGTCAATGAAGAGAGGATTAATAATTGCAAGACCTCTTTGGCGAGTTTTGGATCAATACCTGCCTTTAGAGCATTATCTTTTGCCAGATTCAATACAACACTTTCCCTCTCATAATCACGGGTAGCTCGACCAACCTGCTGCTTATATTGACCTATCTCACTAACAATACTTTGGCGTTCACCTATAATTTCAATTATTTTTTTATCCAGTGAAGTTAATCGTTCTCGCAATTCATCAAGGTTCATAATTTTCTTACCTTTTTTAATATCTTTAAAATTTTATTCGGTTGCTCTTGGAATGATAAAAGAATTTCTTATAAAATATAATACGCATTTATCTTATTAAATATGAGAATATGAATTAGATCCATTGAATATATAAAAGGAAAAGCAATGAAGACACGTGCAGCAGTAGCCTGGGAAGCAGGAAAACCATTAGAAATCGAACAAATTGATCTTGCAGGACCAAAGGAGGGAGAGGTTCTAGTTCGAAATATCGCATCTGGTGTTTGTCACACTGATGCGTTTACATTATCTGGTGAAGATCCTGAGGGAATTTTTCCGGCTATCCTTGGGCATGAGGGTGGCGCTATAGTTGAAGAGCTAGGCGCCAATGTCACAAGCGTTGCCGTAGGTGACCATGTTATTCCTTTGTATACTCCTGAATGTGGGAAATGTAATTTTTGTGCATCAAAAAAGACCAACCTCTGCCAAGCGATTAGAAGCACTCAAGGACAAGGATTAATGCCCGATGGTACGTCAAGATTCTCAATGAATGGCAACACAATTTATCATTATATGGGCACTTCCACATTCAGTGAATATAGTGTTTTACCTGAAATATCTTTGGCGAAGATCAGCAAAGCAGCGCCCCTTGAAAAAGTATGTCTATTGGGATGCGGTATCACAACTGGCGTAGGTGCAGTATTAAATACCGCCAAAGTTGAGCCAGGTTCAACGGTTGCTGTTTTTGGTTTAGGTGGAGTTGGACTGAGTGTTATCCAGGGTGCGACTATGGCCAAGGCTTCACGAATTATTGCAATTGATATCAATCCAGATAAGTTTGAGCTAGCAAAACAAATGGGTGCAACCGATGTTGTTAACCCAAAAGAGTGCCCATCATCCATTGAAGAAGCTATTGTTGATATGACCAATGGCGGTGTTGATTATTCTTTTGAATGTATCGGTAATACTAAATTAATGAGATCAGCATTAGAATGCTGCCACAAAGGTTGGGGTGAATCTATAATTGTTGGGGTAGCTGGCGCTGGTCAGGAAATTTCTACCCGACCATTTCAACTTGTAACTGGCCGAGTATGGCGTGGCACTGCTTTTGGTGGATGTAAAGGACGATCTCAACTTCCAGGAATGATAGATCAATACATGAATGGTGAAATCAAGGTAGATGAATTCATTACTCACACTATGCCGTTGGAAGATATCAACCATGCTTTCGATCTAATGCATGAAGGTAAAAGTATCCGCTCAGTTATACATTTTTAAGCATCATTAATTGAGTTCTATTTTATGAATAAGATTGTAAATGCAAGTATCTTGCCGCAAACCCTCCCAAATCAACCAATGCATCTCGCAAAGTTATGGTTTGATGATGCTTGTTTAAAAAAAAACCAACCAAACCCTAATGCAATGACCTTAGTTACTGCGTCAGAGAGTAATCAGCCTTCGGCGAGAATTGTTCTCTGTAAGTCATTTATAGCTGACCCGGGCTATGTTGTTTTCTTTACCAACTACCGGTCAAGAAAGGGGCGTGAAATTATGCATAACCCAAAGGTATCACTTGTCTTTCACTGGGATCAATTGGGACGTCAAATTCGAATCGAAGGAAAAGCAATTTTATCATCGCCAGAAGAGAGCGATGCTTATTTCAAAACAAGAAATTTAGGCAGTCAACTCAGTGCTTGGGGCAGCGATCAAAGCCAACCTGTTGAATCCAGAAAAGAATTAATCGATCAGATAAAATGTCGTGCGGATAAGCTCGGCTTAATTATCGAAAACAGCGAAGTTAGCTTAAAAGATTCGGAAAATTCTACTACACTTCCTCGTCCGCCTCATTGGGGGGGTATACAGATATGGGCCTCAACCATAGAATTATGGATGGATGGTGAAGACAGAGTCCATGATCGGGCAGCTTGGTCTAGAGAACTTAAACCAACAGATAATAATATTTTCTCTGCCAGTAAATGGCTGGGCACTCGATTACAACCTTAATAACATAA
>JAOIZZ010000003.1 GCA_028227395.1 Woeseiaceae bacterium
ATGAAATCATCACACAGATAGAATCGGAATATATCGATAAAGTTGATCATGATGTTTTGATTAATAGCGCTATTACAGGAGTTTTAACTGATCTGGATGAATATTCTGAAATATTGAACGATGTAGATTACCGTCAAGTTCGGAATTCAGCAGAGGGAGTTTATTCAGGAATTGGTGTTACTCTATATCAGGATGCCGACCATACTAAGATTGCTCATGTTATAAAGGACTCGGTGGCGTTTTATGCGGGCATTGAAGTTGATGATGAAATTATTGCAATTGATAGTGAGCGTATAGAAACCAGTAATTTATCTGATATTTCTCAGCAACTTGATGGAAAAATTGGTTCAGAAGTTATCCTATTAGTAAAAAAATTGACTACTAACAAACTTACTCAAATAAATTTGGTACGAGAGCAGATATCTATTCCAAGTGTATATTCAGAAATGCTCGCTTCGAGCTATTGTTATATCAAGCTTGATAAGTTCAATAATCAAACAAAAACAGAAATAACGCTAATTATAAACAATGATTGCTTTCCTATTGGGATATCTAATTCCTCTATTAAGGGTTTGATTGTCGATATACGTAATAATCCAGGAGGGACACTAGAAAGCGCTGTGGATGTATCTGATCTTTTTTTAGATAGTGGAATTATTGTGTCGGCAAAAGGACGTAACAATAATTTAATGTTCATTCATTCGGCTAATAAAACTGATATTTTAGAAGGCTTACCCATTGCCATAATTGTTAATAAATATTCTGCATCAGCGTCTGAGATTTTTGCAGGAGCCTTGCAAGACAACAATCGTGCCATCGTAGTTGGTACTGCAACTTACGGTAAAGGTTCGATACAATCGGTAATCCCTTTGTCTGACGGCGGTGCAATAAAATTAACAACTGCGCGTTATATTAGGCCCTCAGGCCTGCCAATAAATAAACTAGGCATTCGACCGGATATATTGGTTAAGAGTATCAATATTGAGAAACATTCTTCTGTTAAGAAAAAAAATGAGCGCAATAATGATATCCAATTGTCTGAGGCAATAAATGCATTGAACCGTAACATCAATTACTATCATTAATTGTATGAGTATTTATCAAGAAAAAGTGCTTCCTCACTTAGTTAATTTAGTTTGTTCTTCAAAGTCAGCAAGTAGACAAAGAAAAAAAGTTGTGCCTTATGCAGAGGGCGAGGTCCTTGAGGTAGGTGCAGGCTCAGGACTAAATTTTCCATTTTATGATGTTCAAAAAATAACCAAAATATGGGCATTAGAACCATCTAAAGGAATGCAAGTTTTAGCAAAAAAAGCACCAAGAGACCCATGCTTAAATATCGAATTTATAACATTATCTAGTGAAGAGCTTCCCTTTAATGAAGCTAGTATTGATACTATTGTAATCACCTATGTTCTCTGTACGATTCCAGATGTTCGTTTAGCATTGCAACAGATGTTTAAAGTTCTAAAGCCAGGCGGTAAGTTATTATTCTCCGAGCATGGCAGAGCCCCAGATGAGAATATCAAGTTTTTACAAAATTTAGTAAATCCTTTTTGGCGAAGAGTAGCGGGAGGGTGTAACCTAAACCGTCATATACCTAATTTATTAAAAGAAGCAGGATTTATTTTGCAAAAAGATGAGCGTATGTATCTTCCAGGATTTAGATTTTTTTCCTATAATTATTGGGGCACGGCGGTTAAAAGTTAATTTATGTTTAGGTATATATTTATTTTTCTTCTAATAATTTTTTCATTCAATAGTCTAGCTCAAGATGAAAAAACCAATATTCAAATGCAGTGCAAAAAAGATTTTCAACCAGTTTGTGGCATAGATGGGAATACTTTCGTCAATGCATGTTTTGCTGATGTATCAGCAGTAGAAATAGATTATTTGGGTGTATGCGAGAACCCCTTAATTTCTTGTTCAGAAGAATATGCCCCTGTTTGTGGTGTTGATAATAAAACCTATAATAATGCCTGCCTAGCAGTTTCAGTAGGTATTGAGATAGTTGAACCATTTGCGTGTCCAGGGCAAGATGCATGTCAAAATACATATGAACCTGTTTGTGGAATAAATGGACAGACTTATAGAAATCGTTGTGAAGCTGGTCAAGATAAAATGCAATTACAGAATCTAGGCGTGTGTGATGTTAATTCCTGCCCTAAAATAATAGCCCCTGTTTGTGCTCAAAATACAACCTACAATAATGCCTGTATGGCTGAGTCGGCAGGGCATGAAAAATTTATACAAGGTGCATGCAACAAACGTTCTTGCACGGGAATATATGCTCCAGTATGCAGTGATAATAATAAAACATTTTTAAATGCATGTGTGGCTGAAAGAGCAGAAGAAAGAATTATGCACGCTGGTTTATGTGAGGAGCAAGGCAAAAATTGTCCCAATGAATACATTCCAGTTTGCGGTGTCGATAAAAAAACTTATGAAAACCGTTGTTTTCTCGACAATGCCAAAATAAAACTCGCCTATGCTGGAATTTGTTTGGGGCAAGCCCAATAACAGCAAAACTTAGAATATTAGTGATTGGTAAGTTTCATATTATTCAGCATTACCCATGAGTTTTTGAAGTGGCTTGCTAATAATTAATAAGATAATTCCAGCACCGGCCGAGGTTAATACGATATTTAAATACTGATCAGGAAAGCTAGTTATATCATTTGCATTAAATTCACCAGCAATGCGCCCAGCTATTAGGTTTCCTAAAGCGGAAGCAACAAACCAGATTCCCATCATTTGTCCAACAAAGCGTTTGGGCGCAAGCTTAGTTGTAACAGATAGCCCTACTGGGGATAGCGCCAACTCACCAAAAGTATGAAATAAATAAGTTAATAATAACCAAGTAGGCATGACCTGACTACCGTTGGCAACAATAGTGGAAGCTATAACCATCATAAAGAATCCGAGCGCCAAGAATAATAAACCAATTGCAAATTTAGTCGGCGTGGATGGATTAAGGTTTTTTTTTGCGAGCCAAATCCACATATAAGCGAACATAGGGGCAAAGATAATTATAAAAATAGAATTGATTGACTGAAACCACGATGAATAAAGGGTAATCCAGCCAAACTCGAGCTTTATATATCGACTCGCAAATAAGTTTAAAGATGAGCCTGCTTGTTCAAAACCGGCCCAGAACATTGCTGCACCAAGAAAAAGCGCTATTATTACCCATACACGATTGCGTTCTTGGGAGTTCAGTTTCCCTAACAGCAGGATGTAGGTGAAAAAACCAAAAGCGGCACTTAATATAATATAGGTTGTTACTTCTGAAATTTTTATGAAATCAATATGTTCAATATTAATACGTGAAAGCCAGAATGATCCTAAGCTTAAAATTAAGCAAATAGAAATTAAAATCGATTTTTGTCGGCCATTGATATTAACTGACTGCGAGCCTGCTATTCCGAGATAATGTCTCGTTTTCCAAAATTGAATGACGCCAAATAACATGCCAATCCCAGCAACTGCAAAACCATAATGCCATCCATAATTTTGATTTTGAGCTAAAGCACCGCATATTATTGGGCCAAGCATCCCGCCTAGATTAATTCCCATATAAAAAATTGAAAAGCCAGCATCTCTCCGATGGTCGCCCGGAGAGTATAGGGCGCCGAGAATTGCGCTGATATTAGGTTTTAGAAGTCCTGTACCCAAAATGACCAAGAGTAAGCCTAAAAAAAAAGTATTTATCGATGGGATCGCAAGCACAAAATGCCCGCACATAATAATAATTCCACCGGCTAAGATAGCTGATTGTGCACCAATTATACGATCAGCAATCCATCCACCTGGTAATGCAACTAAATAAACAAGTGCGGTATAGATACCATAAATTGCTGTTGCGTCTGCATCACTCATACCCATACCGCCATTAATGACTTGATCGGTCATGAATAGTACGAGTAAAGCTCTCATCCCGTAATAGCTTAATCTTTCCCACATTTCAGTGAAAAAGAGGGTGACTAATCCTTTGGGGTGTCCAAAAACGGTGTCATTCATGATTGGTGGCTTGTTGATATAGTATTTAAGGCTTTAAATATGATGTTAATCATCGTCAGTGGATTTCTTTATGACAAATACCTTTGCCATAATAATGCCTAATTCATACAGAAGATAAACTGGAACAGCCAATAATGTTTGACTGATAACATCAGGTGGAGTCAAAAACATGCCAGCTATAAACGCCATTAAAAATACATATGGCCGAGCTTTTCCAAGTTTTTTAGTATCGGTTAAACCCGCCCAAACCACGAGTACGGTTGCAATAGGGACTTCAAAAGCAATGCCAAACGCAAATACAATAGTAGTGATAAAATCTAAAAACTGGGCAATATCTGTTTGAACCTCTACACCTTCTGGGGCTACAGAAGCAAAAAAACTAAACATCAAAGGAAATACGACAAAATATGCAAAAGAAATACCAAGATAGAATAAAACGACACTTGTCATAAACAAGGGTACCGCAAATCGCTTTTCATTTTTATAAAGCCCTGGCGCTATAAATGTCCATATTTGAAACAAAACTATAGGCATGACTATAAACAAAGCAGCAAAAAAGGTTAATTTAAAAGGTGTTAAGAGGGGTGAGGCTACCGCAGTTGCAATCATTGCATTGCCAGGTAGAACCTCCCGAAGTGGTTCTGAAACTATCGTAAAAATATCTCTAGAGAAAGGAAGCATACAAATGAAAACAACAACAACTGATATTGCAATTATCAACAGCCTACTTCTCAGTTCGATTAAATGGGACAGTAAAGTACCCTCGGCTAATTCCTCTTCTTCAGATTTATCATTCATTATATTTAAACTAAGTTAGGAGTTATTTTCTTTTGAGGGCTCAGCAGATTCAGACGAAGATATTGAATCCGGTTCTTCAGGCCTATCGTTATAGTCAGGACTATTATTAATAAATTGCGGTCTTGCTGTATCTTCTGGCGGGAAATTGGATGATGTCTGATCTAAAGGATCACTAAGATCAATTTCTTCCTCTAGTTGTCTGCGCATGACCCTGGTCATTCTTTTGGCCTGACCTATCCATTCACCCAATTGATTTGCCACTTGTGGAAGGCGTTTTGGACCCAGGACAATAAGACCAATAAGGGATAGAATAATTAATTCCCAAAAACCAATACCAGACATAGCTATCCTTTGATTTAATTATGAATGGTTATTTTTGTTCTTCGGGATGAGTGGTTTTGGCCGAAGAAAAATCAGTAGATTCATTGGATTCAATAGACTCATTAGTTTCAATTTCAGCAGGCTCTTTATCGGCCTCACTAACGGCAGACCTAAATCCTTTAACCGCACTGCCTAAATCTGAGCCGAGTGTTCTTAGTCGCTTGGTACCAAATATGGCTAATACAATTGCAAGAACAATTAGTAATTGAAACGGTCCGATGTTTGATAACATCTTTAATACTCCTAATTATTTTAATTTATAATAAGTTTAGTATAACAATTTATCATAATTAATGAATATATTGCTTTTTGTCATGAGAATATGCAAAAGAATTTAATATATATTTGTTACTTAACTTGTAACCAAAAAGTTACTGGACCATCGTTAACAAGAGTGATTTGCATATTCGCACCAAAGACTCCGTGATGAGTATTTATATATTGATTTGAGATGCAATCAATGAATTTTAAAAATAGTTGTTTACCTTTAATAGGGTCTGCTGCATTAGAAAAACTAGGCCTGTTTCCAGTATTGGTATTTGCCGCTAACGTAAACTGAGGAACAATTAAGAGATCAAAATTTTTATCACGAACACTTTTATTCATTTTTTCATCGCAATCAGAGAAAATTCGATAATTAAGAACTCGCTCAGTCATCCTGGTAGCTTGATTTTCTGAGTCACCCTTTTCGAAGGCAATAAAAATAAGTATCCCTTCTTGAATGGCTGCAATATCATTTCCTTCGATGTTTATGGATGATTTTTTTACACGCTGTAGCAATGCAATAATAAAGTTCTCCAGATTGTCTTTGATAATTAATTAGGTTAAATGACTTTTGTTCTTTTATTCTACTATTGTATTATATTTTTACTGTAAAGGTTGTTTATGACTTAAAATTGATAAAATTTACCACATTTATTATTTTCATAATAATGTGGTAATAATTTACTATATTAATTATTAAATTGATTAATTGTGGGAGTATATTAAATTTAAAGATTTCAGTTGCACTAAATTGGTGACACATTAAACTCTTTACTCGACGTCATAAGGATAATTTAAATGAAAAGACGAGAATTTGTAACTGGTATGGCATTAGCAGCAGGGACGTCCGCGTGCGGTGAAGAGCAAACCGAAACAAGCAGACTTGTTGCAAATGATAAGGTATTCAACTGGAATATGGCTACTTCATGGCCGCCTCATCTACCAGGATTAGGTGTAGGCGCAGATAATTTAGCTCAAAACATTGATATAGCAAGCAACGGTAGATTAAAAATCAAAGTGTATGCTGGTGGTGAGTTAGTGCCTCCATTAGAGGTTTTTGATGCGGTAAGCCAAGGCACGGTTCAAATGGGTCATGATTCCTCTTATTATCATCGTGGAAAACTCCCGGCCGCACCCTATTTCACAACAATTCCTTTTGGATTGAATGTTAATGAAATGAACGCTTGGCTGTATTTTGGTGGCGGACTTGAATTATGGCAAAAATGTTATCGCCCTTTCAATCTCGTTCCATTTCCTGTTGGAAATACCGGTGTTCAAATGCTTGGTTGGTTTAATAGAGAAATAAATGAATTGGATGATATTGTTGGGCTTAAAATAAGAATGCCAGGCCTTGGCGGTGAAATTATGCAAAGAGCAGGGGCAATACAGGTAACTATGGCAGGATCTGAAATATTTACTTCACTGCAAACTGGGGCAATCGACGCTGCTGAATGGGTCGGTCCTTATAACGATGTATCTTTAGGTCTGCATAAAGCAGCAAAGTATTATTATTATCCCGGCTTTCATGAGCCCGGCCCCAACATAGAATGTATAGTCAATCAGAATGCTTGGGATTCTCTGCCAGTTGATTTACAGCAAATTGTGAAGATCGCTTGTCAGAGCGCTAATTTAAATATGACATCAGAATATATGTGGGGCAATGCTGTGGCTTTAGAGCAACTGACCCAAGATCCAAACATTGAGCTTAAGCAAATTCCACAAATAATATTCGATACATTGAAGTTGCATACCGATGAAGCTATTAAAGACATAGTAGCAAAAGATGCAATGTCAAAAGAAATTGAGGATTCAATAAGTAAATTTATGAAGATTTCGTCAGCAAATCAGAGTATTACTGAGTTTGCCTACTTAAAGATGCGTATTGGAGATAAAGGTATTGAGGGCAGGTAGTTAGGAATAAATATATTCAGGTAACCAGGTTACGAGTTGTGGAAAGAAGCAGAGTATAATGAGCATAATCATCTGAATAACAACAAAAGGCATAACACCTAAATAGATTTGTTTCGTAGAAATGGCATCAGGTGCAACACCACGGAGATAGAAAAGTGCAAAACCAAATGGCGGGGTGAGAAATGAGGTTTGCAAATTAATTGCTATCATTATACCCAGCCAAATTGGATCAATATTCATTGTGAGTAAAATGGGCGCGACAATAGGTACTACAACAAATGTTATCTCGATAAAATCCAATATAAAACCAAGAACGAAAATAGCTAACATGACAATAAATATGGCAGTAAATTTATCACCAGGTAATGCTAGTAAAAAATCTCGGATACTATCGTCACCACCAAAGCCTCTAAACACCAAAGAAAAAATAGAAGCACCAATTAAAATAAAGAAAATCATACTAGTAATTCTTAAGGTGGTTTGCATAACATTAGATAATTGTAAGAGAGACATTTTATTTCTAATATAAGAAATAAATAGCGCGCCAGAAGCTCCAATTCCAGCCGCCTCTGTGGGTGTTGCAAAACCAAATAATATTGAACCAAGTACTGAAAAGATTAAAAAGAGTGGTGCAATTAGAGCACTAAAGATTTTTTTAATACTTTGACTTTGAGGTTTTTGAATCATAATTTGATTTACTGTATTGGGATAAAAATATCCTGATACTGAAATGTAGAGCAAATATAATATAACTAAGATAAATCCAGGTATTAAGGCTCCAGCAAAAAGATCACCAACAGATACCGTGCGGGGAGAGAAGTTGCCTTGAGATAGCTGGGCATATTGAAAAGAAGATGAAATAACATCTCCCAACATAACCAGCACAATCGAAGGCGGAATTATTTGACCAAGAGTGCCAGCCGCACAGATCGTCCCAGCTGATATTTCTGGTGAATAGCCTTTTTTTAACATCGTTGGTAAAGCAAGTAAACCCAATGTCACGACTGTCGCACCTACGATTCCGGTACTTGCTGCGAGCAACATGCCAATTATCATCACTGCGATACCCAGACCACCTTTAAGACGCCAAAATAAGTCAGAGAGGCTTTCTAAAAGGTCTTCGGCAATGCGAGATTTTTCTAATGTGATGCCCATAAAGATAAATAATGGAACCGCCAAAAGTGTCGTGTTCGTCATTATTCCATAAACGCGATTTGGTAGGCCGGTTAAAAAAGCTTGTTCAAAGGATCCGGAAATAATTCCAATTACTGCAAAAATTAAAGAGGTTCCAGCCAATGAAAAAGCCACAGGAAATCCTAATAACAGCACTATTATAATTGTGGCAAATAATAGTAATGCCATCCACTCCATGTCTATGTTCTCGAGATTTTAGTTTTAATTAAGATGGATAAACTTTGTAATATTAATGTTATTGGCATCATAATTAACATACTTTTCAATATAGGAATGGCTGGATAGGGCAATCCACCGGCATCTCTGGATATTTCATTGACCGACCATGAAGCATAAACAAAGCCCCATGAAACAATGACGAAGTAGGTACACACTGGAAATACAAAAATAAGGATACCTATTGTATTTATCCAATCTTGTTTTTGTTGGGAGAAGCTTCTGTATAAAATATCTACGCGTACATGCTCATTTTGTTGAAGGGTATAAGCTGATCCAAGCAAAAATATAGCACTGTGAAACCACACTAGTGACTCTTGCATATAAATAGCACCGAGATTAAAACCATATCTTAACAAAACGATAAGCATTGTTGTTATAACCATAGCTAAAGTCAGCCAAGATACTACTTTTCCGATAATCTCTATGGCCCTATCTATTAGGTTCGCAATGACGTTAAGTTTATTGATGGGTCACCAGATAATTTTAATGACGCCAGAATGTAGGTGTGAACAAAACGAGTAATGTAAAAATTTCAAGCCTACCAAGTAACATACCAATAATTGCAATCCATTTAGCACTATTTGGCATGTTCATAAAGCCATTGGCAACGTCGCCCAGCCCTGGGCCTAGATTATTAAGTGTGGCGGCAACAGCCGAAAATGCAGTAACCTGGTCCAAACCAACCATCATCATCGCGATTAGCATGAACCCGAATACAATCAAATAGATTGAGAAGAAGCCCCAAACTGCATCAACGATTCGATGCGACACAGCATTTTTTCCTAATTTGACAGGAATTTCTGCATTTGGGTGAACCAATCTTTTTATTTCGCGAATTCCTTGTTTATAAATTAATAGAAACCTTATAACTTTAATACCGCCAGCGGTCGATCCTGCTGAACCACCAATAAAGCTAGCTAAAATCAGAACAATTGGAATAGCTCCTGGCCAATTAGCAAAATCGGTAGTTGTAAAACCCGTGGTAGTAGCAATTGAGACAGCATGAAAGATGCCAGTTATAGGTATATTTTTGTTGTCCAGATGATTGCTGAGTAAAAGCGCTATTATAACAAAAGCTGAAATAGACAATATAAGCTTTAAATAAGCTTGAAATTCATGGTCACTAAAATAATGTGCTATGTTTTTATTACGCCAGGAAAAAAAATGGAGCGAAAAGTTGATGCCGGCAGCAAACATAAAGAAAATAGCAATAAGCTCAATACCCGTATTATTAAAATATCCGATACTTAGATCATGCGTTGAAAAACCCCCTATTGCTACAGTAGAGAATGCATGACATATAGCATCAAAACCGTTCATCCCAGCTATATAGTAACTACCAGCACAAAGTATGGTGAAAACTAGATATACATACCATAATGCTTTTGCCGTTTCTGTAATCCTAGGGGTTAGCTTATTGTCTTTTACTGGCCCAGGTGTTTCAGCTCGATAAAGTTGCATTCCGCCAATTCCGAGCATAGGCAAAACGGCTACTGCTAAGACAATAATACCCATACCTCCAAGCCATTGAAGCTGTTGCCGATAATACAATATAGATTTAGGTAAAAAATCAAGGCCTGTTAATACTGTGGCACCTGTCGTAGTAAGCCCTGACATTGATTCGAATATTGCGTCAGTAAGTGACATATTGGGCTGAGATGAAAAATACAATGGTGAGGCCCCAAAAACACCTAATACCACCCAAAATAATGCTACTACGAGAAATCCGTCTCTCAATCTAAGTTCATTTCCCGAATGACGGACAGGAAGCCAAATGATTAGACCTGAAAGTATAGTTAAGAAAAATCCAAAGAGGAAAGAAGCCCAGACATTATCCTCATAAAGAAGACTAATAATGATTGGTGGCAGCATCGTCATGCTGAAGATCATTAATAAAATACCTATTATTCTTTGTATGACTTGCCAGTTCATTGTTTGTTCATATCTTATTTAGTTAGAACATTATCTTTTTGAAATAGTTTTTCTAAATGAGCGATGTTTCTTCTGTCTGTTAAAAATAATATGACATGGTCATCTTTTTCTATAATGGTGTCATGATGGGCCATGATAACTTCTTCACCGCGAACAATAGTCACAATATTACAGCCATGAGGTAAATCAATATCTTCAATTTTCTTGCCTACTACGGGTGAGTTTTTATTATCACCATGAGCAATTGCTTCAATGGCTTCTGCTGACCCTCTCCTTAATGAGTGAACTTTGACAACGTCGCCGCCTCGCACATAAGCCAAAAGTGATCCTATGGTAATTTGTTTGGGGGAGATGGCAATATCAATTGTTCCAGCTTCAACTAAATCAGCATAAGTTGGTCGATTTATGAGCGCCATAACTTTACTGGCACCCAGTTTTTTGGCTAACATCGCTGATAAAATATTAGCTTCTTCAGCATTTGTTAGTGCACAAAATATATCGACATCATCTATATCTTCTTCAAGCAGCAACTCTTCATCAGCGGCATCACCCACCAAGACAATGGCTTTATTTAATTGCTCAGAAATTATTTTAGCTCTTTCTGGATTGCGTTCAATAATTTTGACATGATTTGTTTCTTCTAGCGCCGAAGCTAAGCGAACACCAATGTGACCTCCACCTGCGATTAATACTCTTCTGACAGGGCTGTCAATTTTTCTCATTTCGCTCAAAAAGGCGCGGATATCTTTTTTTGCAGCAATGAAAAATACTTCATCACCAGAACGAATTATTGTATCTCCTTCCGGTTGAAGAGATTGTCCATCACGATAAATAGCTGCAATTCTGCCTTCTGTGTTAGGAATATGTTCTTTAAGTGTTGAGATTTTTTGTCCAACGAGTGAACCATCTTTATTTACTTTTGCTGCTACTAATCGTACCTCACCATTCGCAAATTTAAGTACCTGCAACGCACCAGGATAATGTATTAATTGTTCTATATGTTCGCAAACGAGTTGTTCAGGGCTCAAACAAACATCTACCGGAATAGCTTCCAGATTAAATAGGCCCTCAGTACGTATGTATGAGGCAGAGCGGATACGAGCAACTTTAGTCTCAATGTTAAAGATGGTAGATGAGATTTGACAAGCCAACATATTAGTTTCATCAGAATCTGTTAATGCAATGACAATATCAGTATCTTCAGCACCCGCTCGTTTTAAAACATCGGGGTGAGATGCATGACCAGAAATCGTTCTTATGTCGAGACGATCTTGCAGTTCCCTTAATATATCTGTTCTCGTGTCAACGACTGTGACGTCATTACTTTCTTCACGAGAAAGATGCTCCGCAGCTGATGAGCCTACTTGTCCTGCACCTAAAATAAGTATTTTCATATAATCTTTATGCTATTTTTTTGAAAAATAAATTACAAATTATTTATTAAATTTATTTAAGTTCAAGGTTAGCATAACTAAGAACTAACCACTTTGTTCCAGCATCTTCAAAATTAACTTGTACGCGAGCGTGAACTCCTTGACCTTCATAAGCAAGTATTATTCCTTCGCCGAACTTGGCATGATGAGCTCTCTGGCCCAATTGAACCAGAGGTTCAGTCACTTGGTGCGAGATTTTTTTTCTAGTATGTATTTGAGTTTGATAGTGATTGATACGTGTTTGTCTTATTTCTTCTTTTAATTCAGAAGGAATTTCAGCCATAAAGCGAGAAGGGGGTGCATGATTGTCTTGCCCATGAAGCCTCCTTTGTTCCGCGTAAGTTAGATACAATATTTGTTCGGCTCGGGTTATCCCCACATAACAAAGTCTGCGCTCTTCTTCCAAGCTTCTTGGGTCAACTATACTTCTTTGATGAGGAAATAGACCATCTTCCATGCCACACATAAAGACTAACGGAAACTCTAATCCTTTTGCAGAATGCATAGTCATCAGCTGTACACAATCTTCCCATGCGCTTGCTTGTTCCTCACCCGCTTCCAGTGCAGCATGCGCTAAAAAAGCATCCAGAACAGTCATATCGTCATCATTATCTATTTCATAGCTTTTTGCTGCTGAAACGAGCTCCTCTAAGTTTTCTATCCTAGTTAAACCTCGTTCGCCTTTTTCATTTTGATGGAGCTCAATTAAGCCGCTCAGATTGATCAAATGATCAATTTTATCGTGTATCTCTAAATCTTCTGTTTCTCTTTTCATTTTATTTATGAGAGAAATAAAATGACTGATTTTGATAAATTTTTTGCCTGTTGGATCATTCTTGGCAAGATGACAGGCAGCTTCCCACAGTGAAGAATTATTTTCTTTAGCGCACACTCTAATACTATCAAGTGCTTTAGCGCCTATACCGCGTGTTGGTTTATTTATTATTCTTTCAAAAGAAGTATCATCAGTTTGATATGTAACCACCCTTAAATAAGCCAGTGCGTCTTTTATTTCTGATCTTTCAAAAAATCTTAGCCCGCCGTATATTCTATATGGCATAGATGCACTAATTAAAGCTTCTTCTAATGCCCTAGATTGAGCATTAGATCGATAAATAATGGCTGCTTCTGATCGCTTATTTCCTTGCTTTTCCCAATCAGTAATTCTCCCTACGATGAATGCTGCTTCATCTCTTTCGTTGAATGCTGAATATATTTTTAGTAATTCTCCAGCTTTTCCATCCGTCCAAAGCTCTTTTGGCATCCTTTTTTCATTGTTGGTTATAATCGCATTGGCAGCTTTTAAAATAGTTGCAGTTGAGCGATAATTTTGTTCTAAAGTAATTATTTTCGTTGCGGGAAAATCTTTTTGAAATTGTTTAATGTGCTTAATTTTCGCACCACGCCACCCATATACTGATTGATCCTCGTCTCCCACAGCAAATGGAATTCCCTCAAGGCCTGTTAATAGCCTCAAAAAAGCATATTGAATTGTATTTGTATCTTGAAATTCATCGACTAAAAGGTGTTTAAATATTCGATGATATTTTTCAAGTACTAATGGATTGTCTCTGAACAGTTCATATGACTTTAATAATAATTCAGCGAAATCAACAAGACTTCCTTGATCGCATATAACCTGATAACTCTCGTATAGTTTGATATGTTGTATTAAATCTGGATCATTCTTGTTATCTATTTGATCTGAGCGTAATCCTTCATCTTTCTGTTTATTAATAAAGTGTTGAATATTTTTAGGGTTATATCGATCATCGTCTAGCCCAAGACTTTTAACCAATCTTTTTATTATTCGTAGTTGATCACCGGAATCAATGATTTGAAAGTTTTTTTGTAAGTTTACTTCAGCTGCATGCCTTCTTAAAAAGCGATGAGCTATACCATGAAAAGTGCCAATCCAAAGATTATTAACTGGAATATCAAGCAACCTCTCGATACGATTCCTCATTTCCTTAGCAGCTTTGTTCGTAAAGGTAACGGCCATAATATGGTGTGGTGAGGTATTTTCTACATCAATTAACCATGCAATGCGATGAGTTAGAACTCTTGTTTTCCCGCTACCTGCACCTGCAATTACAAGCATAGGTGCAGCGGGTCCAGAAACTGCCTTACGCTGTGGCTCGTTTAGAGACTCAAGTATTGGAGTTACATCCATTTATATCAAAAAATCACTGATTCTTAATGGTAGGTAATGATCTATAAGTAAGGCTGTAAATAAGATTGTTAAATAATGAATTGAAAAACGAAAGACCCTCATTGGTAATTCAATATCTTCATCTTTTTTTAATTTTATTGCATACCATAAAAAAGCTGCTCCAGATGCAATTGCTGTGACTAAATAAATCAGTCCACTCATACCAGTTTGATAAGGCAATATAGTTATACCAACTAATAGAATTGTATAATTTAATATAAATAAGCGTGTAAAGGCATTGCCATGAGTGACTGGAAGCATTGGAATATTAGCTTTTTCATAATCATCTTTTCTGGCAATCGCTAAAGCCCAGAAATGTGGTGGAGTCCAGAGAAATATAATAAGAAAGAGAATTAAGGCGTCACTATGAATTTCTCCAGTTACTGCAGTCCAACCCAGAACGGGTGGTGCCGCTCCGGCAGCTCCTCCAATCACTATATTTTGAGGAGTAGTTCTTTTTAAATACACGGTATAGATCACCGCGTAACCGATCAAAGATAAAAAAGTCAAAATTGCAGTTAGTAGATTTATCCTAAATAAAAGTATTAGCATTGAAATAACACATAAAATTAAAGAGAAAAATAATGCTTTCTGCTGAGAGATTTTACCTTGCGGTAATGGTCGATTTTTAGTTCGAGTCATTTTTTCATCAATTTTCGCATCAAGAACATGATTGATCACGGCGGCAGACGAAGCACTAAGACCTATGCCTAGTGCGCCAAAAAATACCACATCTAAAGGAGGAAGTGCGCTGGTTGCTAGGAGCATTCCAACAATGCCACAAAAGACAATTAATACCACAACCTTTGGTTTGGTTAGCTCATAATAATCTTGCCAATTTGCTTGATTGCTGTGCGATATATTTTGCAATTTTTTTGCCTTATTGGTTTATTAAATAAATCTTAATCATGATTAATTATATCATTAATTTTAATTTGACTTAATTTAGAAGCTCATTATTTGTTTTTTATTAGTAATCTCTTTAGTTTAATTATCAAGACAACTATCACTCCAAAACACATCAAGAACCACTGAATGGCGTAGCCATAATTAGTGGAAGTGCTTGACACTCTGGGCTCCCAATTTCTTTGAAACCCATTTTTTTCTTCTGGATCTAATAACAGTATATAAGAAAATAATTTATGTTCTAAAAGGATTTCAATTTCTTTTATCGTAGGATATATGCCTATGGCGGGCCAGGTGATAGTCTCACTAAACGCTTCAGAATCTCGAATTGCCATTCTGGGTAGGTTGCCAGATCTTCCGTTGACCGAATTAGGCATTGTATTAATATTAATATCTGGATTTGCATTAGAATTAATATTTTTCTTAACCCACCCACGATTTACAAGGAGCCATGGTAATTCGTTGTTAATCTCAAAGGGCGTAATGATCATTTGGCCTAGCTGACCATTTCTAATGATGTTATCAATCACAATTTGTTTTTCAATAATATATTTTCCTGTTGTTTGGATTTGCAGATATTCATCTATAGGCAAATCATCTCGAATGCTTAAATAACTGGTTTCAGATAAATATGCCTCATTTAAGGTATCTTTTGCTTTAGCTCGATCTAATTGCCAAAACCCGAGTGATGCAAAACAATATATTAATAGGAGCAAAAAAATATAAGGCATTATAAAAGTTAAGTGCCGATTTAATTTTAATTCTGACATGAGTATTTTTATGGCGCCTGTTTTCTTATCTGTGAAATATCGACTGTATATTCATTGGGATTTGAGTTTAAATGTTTGCCCCATGCATGACCATATATTAGTTCTAATTCGACATTAAATTGATCGTTTTTAATATTATTTTCCAATTCTAGTTTAAATTCTTTAATTTTTTTCTTGCCAGTCAATGTTGGATTTCTATTTTTCAGACAATTACTTGCCCCAGAATTTTTAAGATCAGAGAAAAGCGAGTCAATATTTTTGTAATTAATAGTGAGTTTCTCGGCATCTAGAACAGGATCACCAAGACCGGATTGTAATATTTGGTCACCAATAATATGCATGTCTATAAAAGGATTAATATGCTCATAATTGTCAAGCTTACTCCATATGGATTTTATAATTTGTAAGCTATCGGGCCCAAGAGTAGAAAAAATAAATAATCCATCATTCTTGAGTATGCGACTAATTTCAATAAAGAATAGGGGAAGATCTCCAATCCAGGGCATCAGCAGATTTGCAAAAATTAGATCGATGGAATTATTTTTGAATGGTAAAGAGTATGCAGACGCCTGTATTTCCATAATTGGGGTTAAAAAGGAGCGTTTTTTTCTTGATTCTATTAGCATACCCTGAGATAAATCTAAGCTAAAGGTATGGCATTTTTTGTAGTGTTTCGCTAAAAACCTTGAACTTGAACCATTAGCGCAGCCTAGATCGATAGCTATTTTTGGATTTAAGTTCATGAATGTCATTCTTTCAATCAGATCATTGCGACAATGATGATGAATAAAATCATGCTTTGCGAATGTTTTCGCCGCAGCATTGGATTTTCTTTCTATATTGTGCTGAAAAAATATGTTGTCAATCATGCTATTTTCGATTTATGTTTGATAGTGAAGAATTATGCCAATAAAGACGGTCATACCAATATAATGATTGTGTTTGAATGCTTTGAAGCACGATTCTCTATCTTTTTCTTTGGTCAACCACTGGTGATAAATCATGATCAGCATCGAGATCATGATTGCTGAATATACCCACATTCCCAAAGCAGCTAATTGTGCCATAAATATTAACAAGACGAGCATTGAGCATTGAAGTAATCCAATAATAAATAAATCATATCGACCGAAAAGAATAGCTGTAGACTTAACGTCAAGATTTAAATCATCATCACGATCAACCATTGCATAATAAGTGTCATATATTAAGGCCCAAATAATAGCGATAAAAAAAATTAACCAACCAAGAAGAGGTACATGACCAATTTCTGCTGAAAAAGCCATAGGGACACCCCAGCCAAAAGCAATACCAAGGACTAATTGTGGGGCGGATAATACTCTTTTGACAAATGGATAAAAAACGGTAACAAGGGCGCCACCTATAGCAAAAAATTTTGTTGTTAAATTAAGAAAAAATATTAAGGTACAAGCTAAAGACATTAAAATAATAAACAAAATTATTGCTTCTCTTTCAGAAACCTTCCCCGAAGCTATAGGTCGATTTTGAGTTCTTTTTACATGAGGGTCAATTTTTCTGTCAGCGAAGTCATTTAATACACATCCAGCAGATCGCATAATAATGACTCCAGATAAGAAAATTGATAAGATTTTTATCGATACCTGTCCCTCACTAGCAATCCATAAAGACCATAGCATTGGCCACATTAACAACCAGATCCCAATGGGTTTATCCAATCTCATTAAAAGCAGATAGTTCTTAAGGTTTTTGCTTGAAATTAATTCCATATTTAAGTTTAAACTTTTCCATAATGTTGATCATCACTAGACCAACGCATGATAATTTTTTTCGTTTTGTTGGGTAAATTATGCATCAATGTTTCGGCTATTTTTTGTACTTTTGGAAGCAGGTGTGCATCCCTCATTAAGTCTGCAATTCTATATTGTGGTAAGCCAGTTTGTTTTGTTCCTAATAACTCACCAGGGCCTCGAAGTTCAAGGTCCCTCTGCGCAATAACAAATCCGTCATTAGTTTCACGTAATATAGATAATCTATCATAGGCAAGTGAACCAAGCGGTTTTTTATACAATAAAATACAATGACTTTTTTGATTTCCACGCCCAACCCGACCTCTTAATTGATGCAGTTGGGTTAAACCCATTCTTTCTGCATTTTCAATAATCATTAAACTCGCATTTGGAACGTTGACCCCAACCTCTATGACAGTAGTTGCTACCAAAAGATCGATTTTACCCTCTTTGAATAAACGCATAGTGTTTTCTTTTTCTGCTTGCTTTTGTCTGCCATGAATTAGCCCTATTTTTAGAGGTTTAATTATTTTTTTCAAATATTCATATCGATCTGTTGCCGCATCAGCTTTGATTAATTCTGACTCATCGATTAATGGGCAAACCCAATAAGCCTGCTGCCCTTTTGTACAAGCATCTTTAACTCTTTCAATGACTGATTGACGTTTATCATTAGGAATAACCAGCGTTTCAACGGGTTTTCTTCCAACAGGAAGTTCATCAATTATTGAGGAATCTAGATCGGCATAAGCTGCCATTGCCAACGTTCTAGGTATTGGTGTTGCGGTCATAATTAATTGGTGAGGTTGCTTTTTTGACTGACTGCCTTTTTCTCTAAGTGCGACTCTTTGATTAACTCCAAATCGATGTTGTTCATCAATTATTATTAGTGCTAGATCTTTAAAAATAACCCCCTCTTGAAATAGTGCGTGCGTCCCAATAATTAAATTGGCTTCCCCTTTCTCGATTTGACGAAGATTATTTTCACGAATTGATTTCTTTTGTCCTCCAGTTAATTTGATTATATTGATATTGAGTTTTGCAAACCATACAGAAAACGATTCCACATGTTGTTCGGTGAGTAATTCGGTCGGTGCCATAATAGCCGCTTGTTTTTTATTGGCGATTGTTTTTAGACAAGCAATTGCAGCCACAACTGTTTTTCCAGAACCAACATCACCTTGTAACATTCTCATCATTGGTTGAGGTTTATTGAGATCAGCTAAAATTTCTTTATATACTAGTTTTTGAGCAGTTGTTAATTGAAAGTCTAGCGCTTGAACGAATTGACTGACCTCATTCTTCCCATCTTGAAGAGAATCTGCAGTTGTGTTTTCTGCAAGTAATTTAAGCTGTCTGAGGCTAATATAATTAGCTAATAGCTCTTCAAAAGATAACCTTTCTTTGTAACTTTTCATTGCTTCATTAATATCAGCATGCTTTAGATTTGCTGGAGGCTGATGTAAATTAATTAGAGCTTCAGGCAAGCTTGGCATTTTAATTTCTTTAAGAATATATTCTGGTAAATATTCGTTTGGTTGAGACGTCCTCATTATATTCAAAGCTTGGCTTACCAAATTACGCAGTCTTCCAGTCTGTATACCTTCTATTGATGGATAAATAGGTGTGAGCTTATCGTCTAATTTAAATGCCTTGCTTGATTCAATAAATCGATATTCTGGGTGAATCATTTCAAATTTTTTGCCATTAGACTTTAATAATCCAAAGCATATGAGGTGAGTATTTTTTTTAAATTGTTGAAGTTGTGATCTTGAAAAATAAAAAAATCTTAAGTTAAGGACAGCCGAATCATCTTGAACTTTAACAAATAGACTTCTTCGTCCATAGAATAGAATTTTAGATTCTATTATTTTTCCTGCGATTAAAACATGCTCATTGATCGGTGCATTTTGTATATCATATAAAATAGTTCTATCTTCATATCTGTTAGGTAATAAAAATAATATATCTTCAATACTCCTGACACCACGGTTGTTTAATTTTGTTTTTAGAGCTGGTCCTACTCCTTTTAATGCATCTATTTCGGCGTTGAGATTTAGCATTATCTTGTAATATTAATTAATTCTGTTCTGTTGTACCGAGTATCGCTTCGATCTCAACATCAACCCCTTTTGGTAGTGCAGAAACACCGACGGCCGCTCTGGCTGGATAAGGTTTTTGAAAATATTCCGCCATCACTTCGTTTACAGCTGCAAAATTATCTAAATCAGTAAGAAAAACAGTTACTTTAACCGCATCATCTAAGTTTCCACCTGCTGCATTTGCTATATTTTTTAGATTTTTAAAAACTCGATGCGTCCTATCCTTGAAGTCACCTGAAACAATTTCCATTGATTTCGGATCGAGCGGTATTTGACCTGAAATAAAAATTAGATTGTCAGTTATAACTGCTTGACTGTAGGTCCCAATCGCACCTGGTGCATTATCGGTATGAATAATTTTTTTCATTTTACTTCTCCAAATTTTAATTATTAAGTTTTCTCTCGTGTAATACGATGCACTTCTTTCATGTTTCTTATATTTCTTATTATCTGTGCTAGATGAATTCTATCTTTAACATTTAATATAAATATTAATTCAGAATAATCTTCATGACTTGCAACAATTACAGATTCAATATTAGAATCAGAATCTGCAATGGTGCTAGCAACTTCTGCCAATACCCCAGTTTTATTTTCTGTTTCAACATGAATTTGACTAGAAAATTGTCTTTTTATATTTTTCTGCCAACTTACTGATAGCCATTTCGTTGGATGTTTTCGAAATATTCTTAAGTTGCGACAGCTATTTTTGTGAATAACCACGCCTCTTCCTGAGCTCATATAACCCATTACATCATCACCAGGTATAGGGTAACAGCAATGTCCATAACTCACTATCATCCCCTCAGTGCCTTCGATGACTAAATTGGTTTTTGTTAATTTGGTATTTTCATTTTTTTCGCTGGTTAGATATCTTGCTATTAGTGGCGCAAGTCGATCGCCCAATCCAATTTCTTGATATAATTTATTTAAACTTTCTATACCCAGTTCCTTAAATGCCTCATTTTGTCGTTTTTTCCCAATTTTACGAAGTGACGTATTTAAGTCATTTAGTGCTGAATTAAGTAATTTTTTCCCAAGTTCATAAGCGTCACTTTTACGAATGGTTTTTAAATAATTTTGTATACTTGAGAGTGCTTTTGCCGTGACAGCAAAATTAATCCAATTTGGATTTGGGTTAGCGTTTTTATCGGTAATGATCTTTACCGTTTGACCATTTTCTAAAATGGATCTTAGTGGTACCAGAGTTCTATCTATCTCAGCTTCAACACATTGATTACCTATGTCGGTATGAACAGCATAAGCAAAATCTATAATAGTCGCTCCTTTTGGAAGAGGCATAATGTCTCCATTGGGAGTAAAAACATATATTTTATCGGGAAATAGATCTACTTTTACATTTTCCAAAAACTCAGCTGAACTCATGCTTTCTTCAAGTTCCCCAATATTTTGTAACCATTGCCTTATACGCAAGTGAGGTACGGCTGTATTTTTATCAACTGCTTTATATTGCCAATGAGCCGCAACTCCAGACTCTGCTAATCGATTCATTTCTATTGTTCTAATTTGAATTTCTAGTGGTAGGCCGTTTGGCCCAAAAAGAGTAGTATGTAATGATTGATATCCATTAATCCTTGGAATGGCAATATAATCTTTGAACCGCCCTGGCATAGGTTTATATAACCCATGGATAATTCCAAGCAATCTATAGCAATTATTGACGTCATTTACAATAATTCTAAATCCATAGACATCAGCTACCTCTTCTAGGGATCGTTTCTTTATTTTCATTTTTTTGTAAATACTATAAAGTTGTTTTTCCCTACCGATAACCTCACCTTTGATATTTTCATTAGTCATTGCCGCTAATATTCGGGAGGAAATCTTTTTTACAATTCTTTTTTGGCCACCTTTGCTTTTCTTTAGAGCTTTACTAATAACGCGGTAACGATAAGGAAAAAGATGTTGTATTCCAAGATCTTCTAGTTCATTTTTTATTTTATTGATCCCTAATCGATTTGCGATGGGCGCGTAAATATCCAGCGTCTCTTTGGCTTTCAGCTTTCTTTTTTGCACGGGAAGGTGTTCTAAGGTGCGCATGTTATGTAAACGATCGGATAGTTTTATAAATATCACACGGATATCCTCAACCATCGCGAGTATCATTTTGCGAAAAGTTTCTGCTTGCGCTTCAGCACGATTGTTAAATTTTATTTGATCAAGTTTACTGACACTATCAACTAATATGGCAATTTCTTTATTAAAGATATTTTCTAAATCAATTAAATTTATATCAGTATCTTCAACAACATCATGAAGTAAGGCAGCAGAGATGGTTTGATTGTCCATTTGCATATTTGCCAAAATTTGAGCAACTGATAATGGATGACATATATAAGGTTCACCACTCAATCGTCGCTGATTTATATGAGCTTTCGCACCATATTCATAGGCTCTGACAACTATCTTAATTTCAGAAGAGGGCATATAGTCCGAAAGAGAAACAAGCAATTGCTGAAGTAGTTTCTCTTCTTTTTTTGAGCCAGTATTGACTTTTTGACGAATTAGATTCGCGTAATCCATATTAGTTTATATTTGATTAACCAGGATAAAGCGAAGTTATGACTATACAAAAATGAAAGATTAATTATTTTCCAATAGATAAACTTTGTAGCGGCATAATTTCATCTGATTCATCGGTGTGAAGTAATGCTTCAGCTTCCATTTGATCCATTTTTTCAAGAACGCTAGGCGATATTTCACCGGCTGCTATTTCTCTCAGCGCAAGCACCGTTGGCTTATCATTTTCTCGTTCTACAAGCACTTCAGCCCCATGAGCTATTTTTTTTGCTCTTTTTGCAGCCATGAGAATCATATCAAATATGTTATCGACGTTTTGCATACAATCTTCTACAGTTATTCTGGCCATCATATTTCCTGTTAATTAAATTTAACCAACTACTTAAAGGTTAGATTCTAACCTACTTCTCAGGACACTACACCAGTATCTTTCTAATTTTTTTTATTAATGCTGGGTCTCTTGTGCTGCTGTGATTATTTTTTTCTAAGAAAATAGCTTCTAATTCATCGGCAGCTATATCCAGATCATCATTAATAATACAATAATCAAATTCGTTCCAATGAGACATATCATCGAGCGCTTCATTTAGGCGTCTTGCTATAATTTCCTTTGTATCGGTAGCTCGATTAACTAATCTCTTATTTAATACCTCTTGGGATGGCGGTAAAATAAAAATTGAAATGCATTGAGGCATTGATTTTCGAACTTGCTGTGCTCCTTGCCAATCAATTTCTAAAATTACGTGATGATTATCTTTTAAAAATTTTTTTACCTGCTCTTCACTGGTGGCATAAAGATTCCCAAAGACATCTGCATGTTCAATGAAAGCTTTTTGGTTTTTTAAGTGATTGAATTCATCAATAGACACAAAGAAATAATCATGACCATCAATTTCATTTTTTCTAGGGGTGCGGGTGGTATATGATACCGAATACTTTAATTGCTTATTTCTAGAAATTAATTTTTTAACTAACGTAGTTTTACCAGCACCAGATGGGGCAGAAATAACAAATAAATTTGCTGAAATATTCATATAATATTTTTTTGTAACTTTTAAATGAATAGTTTGGATAGGTTCCGTGATTTGTTCAATAGATAATTTTATTTTTTTAAAGAAATGTAATTTTAAATAGCGTCATAATCAATAAACCACATGTATTTGTGAATATTAAGTATTAGGAGCAAGTAATGCGACAAGATGGTAGAAAAAATAATGAATTACGCAAAATAGATTTCACAATTAATTATACCAAACATGCTGAAGGAAGCGTGTTAGCTATTTTTGGTGATACAAAAGTTTTATGCACAGCATCAGTTGAATCTAGAGTGCCTCGCTGGATAAAAGGACAAGGTTCTGGTTGGATAACAGCCGAATATGGAATGCTGCCTCGAGCAACTCATACTAGGTCAAACAGAGAGGCCTCAAGGGGTAAACAAAGTGGTAGAACTCAAGAAATACAAAGATTGATCGGGCGTGCCATGAGAGGGGCTATAAATTTAAAAGCTCTTGGAGAAAAAACAATTACCTTGGACTGTGATGTAATTCAGGCTGATGGAGGCACTAGAACTGCGGCTATAAGTGGCGCATATTTAGCATTGAAAATAGCTGTTAGTAATTTGTTAAAAAAAGATTTAATAGAAATTGATCCCCTCACTCATTATATAGGGGCTATATCAGTTGGTATTTATCAGGATGAACCTGTTCTGGATTTGAATTATATAGAAGATAGTTCCGCCGAAACTGATATGAATATTGTAATGAATGATGTTGGTGAATTTATTGAAATTCAGGGTACTGCGGAAGGACGAACATTTAAAAAAGAGGAACTCGATAAAATGCTCTTACTTGCTGAACAAGGGATTCAAGATATTGTTTCAATACAAAGAAAAATTATTGAGCAGTATAAATGGTAATTTATCAATTAAATGACTAGAGATAATCAATGCTTAATAAACAAAAAATTGTTCTTGCCAGTAATAATCAGGGTAAATTAAGAGAGCTTCAAACCTACTTTAGTGATTATCATGCAGACATCATCACTCAAAGTAGTATCGGTATATCTCCTGTAGAGGAAACAGGGGAAAGTTTTTTAGCTAATGCGTTGCAAAAAGCACGTCACGCGGCCTCCTTCTCAGATTATCCTGTGATTGCTGATGACTCAGGCTTAATTGTTGACTGTTTAGATGGTAAACCAGGTATTTATTCTGCTCGATACGCCGGATTAAATTCGAGCGATCAAAAAAATATTGATTTACTTTTAAGAGAAATGAGGAATGAAAATGAAAGACAAGCAAGATTTCACTGCTGCTTGATTTATTTACGTTCTTATCATGATAAGGAGCCTATTATTATTTCGGGAGAATGGAGCGGTTTGATCTGTCGTGAACAAACTGGTCAAAAAGGATTTGGTTATGATCCAGTATTTTTCGTTCCAGAATTACAATTAACAGCTGCTGAACTTTCAGTTGAGCTCAAAAATAAATACAGCCATCGAGGTAAAGCTAACAAGCAACTTGTCGAAGAACTTTTAAGTAAAAAAATAATATTTAAAAATACATTTGATTAAAAAGATGTCCCTTCCTTCTTCATTGTATCTTCATCTTCCATGGTGTGTAAAAAAATGTCCTTATTGCGATTTCAATTCACATGTAGCAGGTTCTCTAGAGGATCGAAAAAAATATATTCGTATTCTTCAGAAAGATATTACTATGGAAGGGAAGAGATTTGCTGGGGCTGTATTGAAAACCATTTTTATTGGTGGAGGAACGCCAAGTCTTTTTGAGCCTATCGAAATCAACGAAATCTTAGGATATATAAAAACACAATTCATTTTTTCAGATGATATTGAAATAACGATGGAGATTAATCCAGGCTCTTTGGAATACAAAGATTTATCTGAATATAGGCTAGCAGGAGTTAATCGCTTATCAATTGGTGCTCAGAGTTTTAATCATGACTCTTTGCAGTTGTTAGGACGAATACATGGGCCAGCGGAAATTTTTTCTTGTTATAAAGAGGCACAATTAGCTAATTTTGAGAGTATCAATGTAGATCTAATGTTTGGGTTACCCAATCAAACATTAGAAATGGCCATGGAAGATATTGATACATTGATTGATTTGAACCCAGAACATATTTCTTATTATCAACTTACCCTAGAACCTAATACGCTCTTTTATAAAAAAAGACCTAAAAATATACCACCACATAATTTACTTTATTCAATTCAAGAAGAAGGTTTGGCCTTATTGCATAAAGCCAAATATAACAGATATGAAATATCAGCCTTTTCAAAAGCTGGATTAGAGTGCCGACACAATATTAATTACTGGATGTTTGGTGATTATATCGCTGTTGGTGCAGGCGCTCATGGTAAATTTGCCATCAATAATGAGATAAAACGTTATCAAAAACCAGCATTGCCTCGGGCTTATATGAACTGTAGTTTTGAGAGTACAGAAAATGATGTTTTAAAGACACTCAATCAATCTGATATTTTACTTGAGTATATGATAAATAATTTAAGGCTAATGTCTGGCTTTAGCAAAAATCATTTTGAAAGGTCTACCGGATTATCCTTTGATTTAATTGAAAGAAAACTCAATAATCTTGATCAATTAGGATTAATGAAAGAGACAGAAAAAGAGCAGTGGGTTCCAACTGCGCTCGGCTTTAGATTTTTAGATGATATTCAGACTGAATTTTTACCTGTTTGATTTATTTTTTATCGAACATAGTCTTCAAGAATGTAAAACAATGAAAATCTTTATGCACATCAAAATGCTGTTGCTATGTTTTACTTATAAAATTGTCCTAGTTTCATATTTATGACAATATAATTCTAATAAACCATTGAAATATATAGCTTTATTAAAATGTACATAATTTAAGCATTTTAGTAAAAATGCTTTAATTGTATAGACTAAGACCGTTCACCCAATTTTCTTCCACAGGTTTATCCACAGGTTCTGTGGATAAATATCTCTCAGAAAAATAGCTTGAAAAAACATTGGTTTACAGCTATTCTACGCGCCCAATTATTGAGATATTTTATGTCCGGGATTAAAACCTTATGAAAGCAGATCTACACCCAAATTATAAAGAAATAAACGTCACATGTAGCTGTGGTAATAAATTTGCTACTCGCTCAACACTTGATGGTGATTTAGGCATTGAAGTATGCTCAGCCTGCCATCCTTTCTATACCGGTAAACAAAAAATATTAGATTCTGGTGGTAGAGTTGATAAATTCCGTCGCAAGTACGGTAAAACATAAAATTTATGGCCCTAATTAATAGAGCAAAAAGTAAATAATGACAAAAGATGTCTTCGTATTAAAATCGTCTGATGGCTCTGCTCCAATTGAGCTTCCCGTTGAATCTGGCACAATAGGCCCAGATGTTCTTGATATAACCAAGTTATATAAAGAGAAAAAAGTTTTTACATATGATCCTGGTTTTGTTTCTACCGCCAGTTGTCATAGCAAAATAACATACATCGATGGTGATGAAGGCATATTGCTCTATCGTGGATATCCAGTTGAACAGTTAGCAAAATCGTCAAATTTTATTGAGGTAGCATATTTGCTGCTTTATGGAGAGCTGCCCAATAAGAATTTGTTACATGATTTTTCTTCATCCATTACCCATCACACCATGTTAAATGAGGGTATGTTGCGATTTTTTAATGGGTTTCGTTATGACGCTCATCCAATGGCAATGTTATCTGCTATTGTTGGTTCGATGTCTGCTTACTATCATGACACTATGGACATCAACAGTGTTCATGCTCGTGAGATTTTTGCACACCGTATCATCGCTAAACTGCCAACCATCGCAGCTGCTGCATATAAACATTCAGTGGGGCAGCCCTTTGTTTATCCTCGCAATGATTTAGGATATTGTGAAAATTTATTGCACATGTTTTTTTCTGTTCCTGCGGAAAATCAAAAAATAGATTCAGTCGCAGCAGAAGCACTAGATTTATTATTTATATTGCATGCTGATCATGAACAAAATTGTTCAACTTCAACGGTTCGAATGGCTGGAAGTTCAGGAGCCAATCCTTATTCAGCTATCGCCGCTGGTATATCTGCGTTATGGGGTCCAGCGCATGGCGGTGCAAATGAAGCTGTATTAAGAATGTTAGAAGATATTGGCAGCAAAAAAAATATACAAAAATATATAGCTAAAGCAAAAGATAAAGACGATCCCTTTCGTCTAATGGGTTTTGGGCATCGTGTTTATAAAAACTATGACCCTCGAGCTAAAATTATTAGAGAAACGTGTCATAAGGTACTCAATCAAAAAGGAAGAAATAATTCACCTCTCCTTGAGTTAGCCCTAGAGTTAGAAGAAGTGGCATTAAGCGATCCATACTTCATCGAAAAGAACCTTTACCCGAACGTTGATTTTTATTCTGGTATAATTTATCAAGCTCTAGGTATTCCGACTTCTATGTTTACTGTGATGTTTGCAATAGGCAGGACTGTTGGTTGGGTTGCACATTGGCGAGAAATGATTGCAGATCCTAATGTAAAAATAAGCCGCCCAAGACAGCTCTATACTGGTCAACCTGAAAGAGATTATTTATCTTTAGAGGCTCGAACCTAAGATCACTAGAAGCTTTTTTAGCGCTTTTGCTTTGATTCTTTTCATTGGTTTATTATTAATTCTACTAATAGGGATTTGCTTTATTTCCTTATGTGTAAATACTGTTACTTCAATATCAATTTTTTTGTAAATAAAAGTTAATCCTTTAAAACTCTTCGTTGTTTGATGGCCTGTTTTTAATTGTCTTTCGTAAAGTTTATGCGCGATCAATTGGTCATCTAATTGACTCATTACTTCTTCAATATTTTCAGCGCTTAAGTGAATATTGATTGGAGACCCGGCAGTAGCAGTTCCATTTGCTACGGGGCCAACCAGAAATGATTGAAAATTGCTAAAGAACTCCATTACAGATAATGCAATTTTACGTAATTTGAATAGTGAAACATGATGTGATTCACCATCAAATAATCGATGGTATTCTTTTAATTTATCTTCAATTTCAGAGTTACGAGGCAGACAGCCTAAATTTTGAAAATTGAGATTCTCCGCTGCTTTGTATTTTGCAGTGTGATATTTTTCAATTCCTTGTTCCACCATAATGCGAGCAGTTTCTTGAGCTATCATTTTTTTTATTTGTGATTTTGTTTTCAGTTGCATACTAGAATCAGCTGATTTAATTGAATATATCTTGTGATTGATTATTCTCTTCGCAGCTCGGGAGATTATCCTTATGGAAAACTTCAAACATTACATCATCCGTTTCATTTGAATTTGCAGGGCAGCCAGTTATTTTCGATATTCTTACCGTTATCATGTCTTTAGGCATATTCATGCTACTTTCCGGAGCGTTCTCTAGGGTTGCTCTCATCAGCTCAATCCATATGGGTAGAGCGGTTCTAGATCCTTGTTCGCCAGTTCCTAAAGGTTCATTATTGTCATTACCAACCCACACTACCGCTGAAATATCGTTATTAAATCCTGCAAACCAAGCATCTCGATAGTCGTTTGTAGTGCCAGTTTTTCCAGATAAATCCCTTCTGCCTAATTCTCGCCTAGCTCTAACCCCAGTTCCCCTCCTTATTACTTCACGTAACATGTCCTGCATAATAAATGCATTCTGTGCAGTAATAATTCTGGGAGCCAAACTAATATCTTTATATAATTCAGGAGAGAAGTTAGCATTTGGTTTATAGATTTCAACAATTTCTGCCATTTGTTCTAAAAGAAGTTCTTGTTCTTCGGCTGCTTGTTTTTGATTAAGAACTATCTTGTTTGTAGTTGATATATCTTGCTCACACATGGAGCATACAATGGGGTTAGAGCTCTGATAAATTAATTCATCCTCAGCATTTCTAATCGAATCTATTATAAACGGACTAACCGAGTACCCACCATTGGCAAATACAGCATAAGCTTGCGCCATATCTAAAGCTGATGCTGATCCTGCACCTAATGCAAGACCTCCGTTTGTAGGAAGGGCGTCCTTGCTAAAGCCAAATGGCTTGATATGTTCTATGGCATTATTTATACCGGTTTTTTCTAGAAGCAGTCTTACTGTTGCTAAATTCATCGACCGAACTAAAGCTTCTCTTAATCTTTGTTCACCATAAAACTTTCCACTGTAGTTTGATGGCCGCCAGTCTTCTTCTAGTTCTTTTGAACTCATAACAACTGGGGCATCAAGTAAAATTGTAGAGGCCGTATTACCCTCTGCAAGCGCGGCAGAATATATTAAAGGCTTGAACGAGGATCCGGGTTGCCTTCTGTCATTTAAAGCATGGTTAATTTTATTAATATTATAATCAAAACCACCGCTAAGTGATGTTATTGCTCCATCAAATGGATCTATAGAAACTACTGCAGCATTTGCTGCAGGAATTTCTGCTAAAGCATATTCGCCTGTAGTGGTTAACATTACATAAATTACGTCACCTATTTTTAATATATCATCTATATTTTTTGGCAACTTAGATGCACCAACACTTCCATACGGTTTGGCCCATTTTAAATTACGCCAAGATAGATCGGATCTTTCTCCAGAATTAAATATTATATCGGCAGAATTGTCGAAATTTAAATCTGAGACTAGAGCGGGTCTTAGAACAGCAAGATCACTAAACTCATCAATTGAAATTCGTATATTTTCTGGCCATTTTTCAAAAGGTAGTGAGGCATTTAAATTTGCAATATTAATATGACCAATTGGCCCCTGAAAGCCTTGACGATGAGAATATTCTAATAAGCCCCTCCTCAATGAGTAAGTGGCTGCTTTTTGTATTTTAGAATCAATAGTGGTGATCACTTTGTAGCCATCTCGTGTGGCATTTTTTCCGTATTTTTCAATCATAGAGATACGAACCATTTCTGCTACATATGGAGCAGATAGTTCACTCGCCGTTCCATGCAGCTTTGAAATAACAGGGTATTCAATAGAATTACTATAATTTTCATCGTCTATAAATCCCAATTGAAGCATTCCTGAAAGGACATAGTCTCTTCTAATTTTAGCTAAATTTGGGCTTCTGACAGGGTTATAGTTTGATGGTGCAGGCAAGACACCCGCAAGTGTGGCCGCTTCTGCAATATTGATGTTACTGATGTTTTTTCCAAAGAACACTTGTGCAGCTGCGGCAACACCATAAGCGCGCTGCCCAAAGAACATTTTGTTTACAAAAAGCGTCATAATTTCTTTTTTTGTAAACTCTTGTTCGATGTTGTATGCCAAAAAAGCCTCTAGAATTTTACGAGTAAACAACCTTTTTCTATTAAGAAAGTAATCTCTTGCTAGTTGCTGAGTCAAGGTACTGCCACCGCCACTGATTTTTCCAGTAACCAGAATATTTAAGGCGGCCCTGAGCGTTCCTTGGTAGTCAATACCAGGATGATCAAAGAAACGCCGATCTTCCGCTGCAATGAAAGCTTGTATAACATGTTCAGGCAGATCATCGTAGGTAACAATGATACGTTTTCGTTCCCCTATTTCATCAATAAGTCTGCCATCTCGACTGTAAATTTTTAGCGGTGTCTCTAGGGGTATTTCACGTATTGTTTCAGCGGGCGGTAAGCTTGGTTTTACATATAGATATGCAGCCAATACGCCTGCTGTCATCATAATAGAAAATATTACAGCGAGTCCGCTGAATAATGATAACCAATAGCAAAATAGCGAGATTATATTTTTTTTATTAAATCTTTTTATGTTTAAATTCATATTAAAATTTAGAAATTACTGAGTACTATTCTCTTGGGTATTTCTTCATTTTTTACTTTTTATTGTGTAGTTAAAATTATAAGCCTTTTTTTAATAATTTTATGCAATTCTAAGCAAATTTGTGTATCTAAACTATATCGGTAGAATTATCACTAACGTAGATATAGAGATAATTATGAAGCAATCAAGAAATTATTTTCTTGTAGGACCAATGGGTGCTGGTAAAACAGCCGTGGGCCGTCAATTATCTAGACTGTTGCATCATCAATTCGTTGATAGTGACGAAGAGATTGAATTAAGGACGGGTGTTGATATTCCATTTATCTTTGAAAAAGAGGGAGAAAATGGTTTTAGAATACGTGAAGAGAAGGTAATTGAAGAGTTATCTGAAAGACAAGGTATTACTCTAGCCACTGGCGGTGGTGCAATATTGCGGGAAAAAAATCGAATTTTCCTTGGCTCAAGAGGAACTGTCATTTATTTATACGCAAGTATTGAGAAACAGGTTGAGCGCACGAGCAGAGGAAAAGAAAGACCACTGCTCACAAATAAAAATTCAGAGAAAGTTTTAAAAGACTTAATGGAGATTCGTGACCCATTATATCGGTCAATTGCAGATATGATTATTGATACAGATGGCAGAAAAATAAACAGTGTAGCGCAAGAGATTTTTGATGCGTTGAGTTAAAGTAAGTAAAAATAAATTAAATAGGCTAATAGATTGATAGATCAAGAAACACTTCAGGTTGAATTGGGTGAACGAACTTATCCAATAATAATTGGTTCTAAATTCTTTAAGAACGGATTTATTTTTGATGAATGGGTCTCTGGTAAGGATTGTTTGATCGTTACTAATGAGGTGGTTGCACCACTCTATTTAGAATCGTTAGTATCACAGCTAAAAAATAAAAATGTTGTGTCTTTGATCTTGCCAGATGGAGAATCAAATAAAACACTCACTATTTGGTCGCAAATAATCGATAAGTTAGTTGCAATGAAAGCCAGTAGAGATACCACTGTTATTGCTCTTGGTGGGGGAGTGATTGGAGATATTACTGGATTTGCAGCTGCTTCTTATATGCGAGGGATACCGTATATCCAAGTGCCTACGACATTATTATCTCAGGTGGATTCTTCCGTTGGTGGCAAGACCGGTATCAATCATATTCAAGGAAAAAATCTAGTAGGCGCTTTTCATCAACCAAAATTAGTGCTCATTGATATCGATACATTAAATACTTTACCAAAAAGAGAATTAATTTCGGGTTTAGCTGAGGTGATAAAATACGGAGCCATTGCAGATTATGATTTTTTTTGCTGGCTAGAAAAACAGATAGAGCAATTATTAAACAGAGATCCAGAAATATTAATTAAAGCTATTCTCAAATCATGCTCAATAAAGGCACAAGTAGTTGGCGATGATGAATTTGAAAATGGTAGAAGAGCCATCCTCAATTTCGGCCATACTTTCGGCCATGCAATTGAGAATATAAAAGGGTACGGTGAAATTTTGCATGGTGAGGCGATTGCTATCGGCATGGTATTGGCCGCTGAAATAAGCTCGCTGAATCAACCCGATATAAATCGACTCGAAGCTCTCATCATGAGTGCTGGCTTACCTCATAAGATTGATTCAATCAATGTAGACGCTATGTATGAAGTAATGCTGATGGATAAAAAAGTCAAAGCAAACAAACTAAGGTATGTATTGTTACGTTCTTTGGGTGAGGCATTTATTGATGAAGATGTTTCTGCAGAAAATGTTCGAGACGTCATCACTAATAGAGTCAGTTGACTAAATGTCTGGGCATGATAATTTGCTGGCTTGTTATGCCGCTCAAGAAAAACATAGCAAAGGCAGACTTAATAAAGAGTCAAAACCAAAATATCGGAGTGAATTTCAAAGAGATCGAGATAGAATAATTCATTCCAGTGCTTTTCGTCGTCTCGTATATAAAACTCAAGTATTTGTAAATCATGAAGGCGATTTATATCGAACTCGATTGACGCATTCTATAGAAGTGTCTCAAATTGCCAGAACACTGGCCCAATCTTTAAATTTAAATGAAACGCTGATAGAGGCAATGTCCCTTGCACATGATCTAGGACATAC
Source organism: Woeseiaceae bacterium (assembly GCA_028227395.1). Lineage (GTDB taxonomy): Bacteria > Pseudomonadota > Gammaproteobacteria > Steroidobacterales > Woeseiaceae > SP4260. The sequence continues at coordinate 33,328 of JAOIZZ010000003.1, forward strand.
TCCGTTTGGTCATGCCGGCCAAGATAAGTTAAATACGTGCATGAAAGATTTCGGGGGATTCGAGCATAATTTACAATCTTTGCGGGTGGTTGATCATTTGGAATACAGATATGCTGAATTTGATGGTTTAAATCTTACGTTTGAAACACGCGAAGGAATACTAAAGCATTGCTCATTAAATAATGCGAAACAACTAGATGAATTAGGCCAACGATTTATTAAAAGACACCAGCCAGGACTGGAAGCGCAATTGGTGAATATTGCAGATGCGATTGCTTATAATCACCATGATATTGATGATGGATATAGGGCGGGATTGATTACATTAGACCAATTGATGGAAGTAAATTTATTTAAAAAACCTTTTTATGGAGTACAAGAAAAATACCCCAATGTTGATGAGAGACGAATGATACACGAGACCTTACGTCAAATGATCAGTCTTGTGGTTCATGATTTGATTGGTAATACAGCGGCTGCCATTAAAGAGTTAAATCCAAAATCTATCGATGATATTCGAGGGCAAAGTTACAAGCTTGCAAAATTCAGTGACAATATTAATTTTCAGCATTTAGAATTAAAAAGATTTTTAAATACCAATTTATATAAACACCCCAAAGTTATGGAGATGACGAATCGAGCTGAAATTATGATCCAGGGTTTATTTGATAAATACATGATGGACAACGATGCCTTGCCAGATGATTTTAATGAAATATTAAAAGGCAAGACAGAGATGATTCGAGCACGAAAAATTGCAGATTATATCGCGGGAATGACGGATCGTTTTGCTATCGCAGAATTCAAACGTTTGATATAAAATTTTACGGGATAAATGCGAAGCTAGATTATCCAAAGGGAGAAGAGTGAGTGATAGAGAATAATATTTCTACCAAAGACAGATTAATATTTGCTTTGGATGTACCCGATTGTGAGCTAGCAAAAAATCTAGTTAAGGAGTTGGGAGATTCTGTTCATTTTTATAAGCTAGGTCTTGAGCTAATGATGACAGGAGATTATTTTGAGCTCCTAGATTGGATGTTGACCAAAGAAAAAAAAGTATTCGCTGATTTAAAATTTTTTGATATTCCAGCCACAGTTGGTGCCGCGGTAAATAGATTGAAAGACAGAGGTGCTAGCTTTGTTACCGTGCATGGCAATCAATCAATTATGGAAGCAGCTGCTGAGAATAAAGGGAATGATCTTAAGGTTCTTGCGGTTACTGCTTTGACGAGTTTAGATCGTGGCGATCTTGATGACTTAGGTTTCGATTGTGATGTAGGGGACTTAGTCCTTTCGCGTGCCCGAAGAGCATTGGAGGCTGGTTGTGATGGAGTAATATCGTCCGGTATGGAGGTTGCAAAACTCCGCGCTCAAATTGATAACAAACTCTTGGTAATTACGCCAGGAATAAGGCCGGTTGACAATAAGCCCAGTGAAGATCAAAAAAGAGTGGTCACCGTGACCCAGGCATTCAACAATGGGGCAGATTACATCGTGGTTGGTCGACCCATCCGTGATGCCATTAATCCTCGAGAATCTGCAGAAGCGATTCAAAACTCGATTGCTGAATGTTTCTAAGATCATGAGTTTTGATTTAAAAAACGATATTTTTCTAAGGGCTTTGAAAAGAGAAAAAGTCCCCTATACGCCTATATGGATTATGCGCCAAGCAGGACGTTACCTGCCTGAGTATCGAGCGGTTAGAGAAGAGGCGGGTGATTTCATGAGCGTTTGTACAAATCCTCAATTAGCATGTGAAGTAACTTTGCAGCCATTAAGACGGTTTGAATTAGATGCCGCCATATTGTTTTCAGATATTTTGACCATACCCGATGCAATGGGGTTGGGTTTGTATTTTGAAACAGGCGAAGGGCCAAAGTTCAAATCACCGATCGTTTCATCTCGCGATATTAAAAATCTTATAGTGCCAGACGTGCATGAGAAGTTAGATTATGTTTTTTCTGCTGTGAAATTAATTAAACAAGAATTACGTGGTTCGGTGCCACTGATCGGTTTTTCTGGAAGTCCATGGACAGTGGCTACTTATATGGTGGAAGGCGGCTCTTCAAGAGAATTTTTAAAAATAAAAGCATTAAAAGATGAGGATCCATTAGCACTCAAAGTACTTTTAAATAAGATCGCTCTACTCACCATTGATTATTTAAACGCCCAGATAGAAGCAGGTGCTCAAGCGTTAATGATTTTTGATACCTGGGGCGGTATTTTAGAGGCTGATGACTATCGTCAATTTTCATTATCGTTTATGCAGCAAATAATAGATGGCTTGCATTTAAAACAAATGGAATCTGAGGTTCCAGTGATTTTATTCACCAAAGGGGCCGGCTCAAAGATTAGTGATATGTCTAATACTGGTTGTAATGCACTAGGGATTGATTGGACCATGACGTTGAGTCAAGCAAGAGAATTAACCAATAATAAATTGGCATTACAAGGCAATCTTAATCCAAATATTTTAACTAAGTCAGAGGTTGAAATTCAGCAAGCGGTTGCCGATGTGTTGGCTGATTTTGGACCTAATTCAGGTCATGTATTTAATTTAGGCCATGGGATTACGCCTGATATCGACCCTGCTAAAGTAAAATTATTGGTCGATACAGTTCATGAGCTTAGCAAGCAATATCATCAATCTTCACAAATTTTGTAGGGTTGTCAAAGGAATAGAGAGTATAAAGAATTCTCTTCTAATCAATCCTTCTTAATTGCCTTTCTATTCATTATTCCTCTCTTAATGCCCTTCGCAATATTTTACCAACGTTAGTTTTTGGCAAGTCATCACGGAACTCAATTTCCTTTGGCATCTTATAGGCGGTTAGATTTTTTTTGCAATGAGCATATATTTCATCCTCAGTCACTTTAGGATCTTTTTTCACGACAAACAACTTAACCACTTCGCCTGATTGTTCATTATCTACACCAATAGCTGCAGCTTCCAATACACCATCTAATTCAACTACAACCCCTTCGATTTCATTGGGGTAAACATTAAAACCAGAAACAAGAATCATATCTTTTTTGCGATCTTCTATGTAAATATAGCCTTGTTCATCCATTCGACCGATATCACCGGTTTTAAACCAGTTATCTGGCAGCATGACCTTTGCTGTTTCATCAGGCTGCTCCCAATAACCTACCATCACTTGTGGGCCACGAATGCAGATTTCACCAAGCTCACCAATGTTTAGATTTCCCCCATTATCATCACGTATTGAAACCTCCGTTGAAGATATGGGTAAGCCGATAGAGCCACTAAATTCGGTGATGTCTATTGGATTAACGACCGCTGCTGGAGAAGTTTCGGTCAATCCATAAGCCTGAAGAATGGGTTGTCCAGTAATTTTTTCCCAATCTTTCGACACTGCTTTTTGAATGGCCATACCGCCGCCAACGGTAAAGCGTAATTGACTAAAATCAATTTCTTCAAAACCAGGAGTATTGAGTAATGAGGCATACAGTGTATTTACGCCCGTGATATAGACAAATTTATGTTTTTTGAGTTCTTTAACAAAAGCTGGAAAATCTCTTGGATTGGTTATCAATACATTTTCACCGCCATCTAGCATCATTGCTAAGCAATTACTTTGTAGGGAAAATATGTGATAAAGAGGTAAGGCTGTGATAGCAATAATAACTTCAACATCATCGAATAGATTCCCTTGCCACGCTTTTGATTGGTGCAAATTACAAACCATGTTTTTATGACTGATCATGGCGCCTTTGGAGAGCCCAGTGGTACCTCCGGTATATTGCAGGAACGCTATATCGTCTTCACTAACGTCCACAGGATCAAGAGTCTGATGATCTTTCTTATCTAATGTATCTTGGAAGCTAACTACAGAATTAAGCGTGTATTTTGGAACAACTTTCTTAATGTATTTAAGAACGAAATTAACGATGTGATTTTTTGGGAAACTCAGTAGGTCGCCTACTTTGGTTAAAATCACTTGATCGATTGCGGTATCGTCAATTATCTCTGCAAGTACATGGGCAAAATTATCAAGAATGATAATACTTTGTGCCCCAGAATCACTCAATTGATGCTTTAATTCACGTGGGGTATATAGTGGATTGACGTTCACAACAACCAATCCAGCACGCAATATGCCACAGAGAGCGACGGGATATTGCAAAATATTTGGCAGCATGATGGCAACACGGTCGCCTTTTTTTAGTTTTAAATCCTGCTGTAAATAACAGGCAAATCTTAATGACATTTCATCGAGCTGCTTGAATGTCAGAGCGGCACCCATGTTTGAATAAGCAGTACGTTCTGAATATTTAACCAGACACGATTCGATCAAATCTTTCAATGAATTAAATGGCGGCGGAGTTATATTTTCTGGGACACCTTCTGGATAAGATGAAAGCCAAATTTTTTCCATTTATAAACTCCTGTCAGTATAAGTTAGTGCTATTGAATCAGTGGTAACAATGTATCCCATATGTTCTTTAAAAGTATAGGCTGAGCCGTTTCATTAGGATGAATACCATCATCTTGCATCAGTTTTTTATCAAGAGCCACATTTTCCATAAAAAATTCAATCAGTGGAATGTTATTTTCCTGCGCAAGATGGATATATATATTTTCAAATTCCGTTGTATATCTTGGTCCATAATTCGGTGGTATTTTAATGCCTAACAGCAGGACAGACGAATTCTTATCAAGGCTCAGCTTGATTATTTTATCGAGGTTGCCTTGTATTCGTGAATGAGGAAATCCTCGTAAGCCATCATTACCGCCCAGTTCAAGTATGATTAATGTTGGAGTGTATTTATTGAGAATACTTTCAATACGGGCGACGCCACCTTCCGTAGTTTCGCCGCTGATACTCGCATTGATAATATGATAATCGAGGTTCTTGCTTGTAAGCCTTTGCTGCAGTAATGTAGGCCACGCTTGATCTATGTCGATACCATAACCTGCACTTAGGCTGTCGCCAAAGATTATTATATTAGATGTTTTTGCATCACTAATACTAGGATTTACAAATACCATAAAGCAAAAGTAAAAAAAGAGTTTTTTCATGTCAAATCTATCACTTAATAATGCGCTGGTTGTCAAAAATGTAAGTAAAACAGTTAGTAGCCCGGAAGGGAAGCTAACTATTTTATCGAATATAGATTTTATTGTAACTAAAGGAGAATCGGTAGCAATAGTTGGTGCTTCTGGAGCCGGAAAATCTACTCTACTTGGATTAATGGCGGGTCTCGATACAACATCAACAGGCAAGATTTTTTTAAACGGCCATGAATTATCCGATATGGATGAAGATGGAAGAGCGGATGTGCGAGCTAAAAATGTAGGTTTTATATTTCAGTCTTTTCATCTTATACCCTCTTTAAATGCACTCGAAAATGTGATGTTGCCACTTGAATTAGTTGGTAAACAATCAGCAAAGAAAATTGCCCAAGAAATTTTATTTGAACTGGGTCTCAAGCAAAGAATTACTCATTACCCGCATCAATTATCGGGGGGTGAAAAGCAGAGAGTAGCAATAGCGAGGGCATTTGCCTCAGAACCAACAGTATTATTTGCCGATGAACCAACAGGAAATCTGGATACGAAAACGGGCGAAAATATAATGAAAACAATGTTTAAGTTAAATCAAGAATCAACCACAACCCTTATTTTAGTTACTCATGACAAAGCATTAGCCTCTATGTGTAAGCGAGAAATTATTTTAGATGCTGGTTTATTGGTTAAGGACAGTAAAATAGAAAAATGAAGCTCTTAGTTTTTGCTTTACGAGCCTTTTACCGGCAAATTCGATCGGGTGAAGTCGTTGTTTTGATCGTTGCTATTTCATTAGCAGTTGCTTCATTAACAGCAGTTGGTTTTTTGACAGACCGTATTAGCACATCGATTGAAAGGCAAGCGAATGAATTGTTGGCTGCCGATTTGCGAATTCGGTCACCTGAGGAAATTCCAGCGACATGGATAGAAATTGCCTCAGAACAAGGTCTAGACGTAGCATTATCACAATCATTCCCAACGGTAGTTTATGCGGGCAGCAAGAGCGCTCTAGCGACCATAAAAGCCGTCAGCAATAACTATCCACTTCGAGGCAAGGTTAGAATATCCAAGACACAGTATGGCGATGAGTATGTTGCTCACTCAATTCCGAATGAAAACAGTATTTGGGTTGATAGTGCGTTATTAAGTCGATTAAAAGCCATGATTGGAGATTTTATTTCAATTGGTAATAATGATTTCAAAATAGATGCTGTTTTAAGATATCGCCCCGATCAATCTATTGGCTTTGCCTCATTGGCACCCTCAATCTTGGTCAATCTTGCAGCGATTCCGTCTACCAATCTTATTACTGAGGGAAGTCGAGTAAATTACTCTTTGTTGTTAGCAGGAGAAGAACAGCAGCTTGAAGATTATACAAACGATATTGCTGGTCTGATGAGTGAATCTGCTCGAATCAGTGATCGATCTGATAGTAACGAAAGAACGAATCAAGCCATTAATAGATCTCAGCAGTTTTTATCTATGACGGCCATTATTAGTATTTTATTAAGTGCCATCGCTATTGCTATGTCTGCGCGTCGGTTTATGAAACGACGTATGGATACCGTTGCCTTAATGAAAAGCTTAGGTGCGAAAAAGCAATTTGTAGTTAATGTAATGTCACTGCAATTGATCATGATTGGCTTGGTTGGTGTGGTTTTAGGCTGCATCATGGGATTTGTTGTGGAAAATACAGTAAGTAATATTTTGGCTGAATTATTTTCTGGAGAGCTTCCAAAGCCAAGTCTGAAACCTCTTAAGATTGGTTTTCTTGCGGCTTTTATTTTATTGCCCGGATTTGCTTTTCCTTCCTTGCTTCAGTTATGTGAGACTTCGCCGCTAAGGGTATTAAGACGGGACAGTATGCCACCACCGCCCTCACAATTACTGATAGGTGGCACTGCTGTAGTTGCCATTGGCTTGCTTTTGTATTATTTAATTGGCGATGCTTATTTACTTTCAATCATTATGATTGGCACAATTACTATTTCATTCTTGCTTTACGTTGTTGGGCGTCTTTTGGTTTCGTTGTTATCGCGTATGCGAGGCAACATCGGGGCTGCTTGGCGTTATGGATTGGCAAATATTTCTAGGCGTGGTCGAGAGAGCGCCATTCAAATTGTCGCATTTGGTCTTGGCATAACAGTGTTACTTTTATTGTCATTTATTCGTAACGATTTACTTGAAGGTTGGCAAGAAACATTGGATGAAAACACACCCAATTATTTTTTAATCAATATTCAACCCGAACAAACACCAGAAGTAGAAAAGATTTTTAAGCAAAATAATATAGCCTCTCCAGATTTTGTTCCTCTGGTGAGGGCGCGCATGTCATTCATTAATGATACCAACGTTAAATCAATGGTCTATCCAGATGAAAGAGGCAAATGGATGGCCAATCGAGAAGCTAACTTATCATGGTCAAATTCCATCAATACCAGCAACAAACTTGTCAAAGGTAGTTGGTGGTCAGAAGATTATGCGGGGATCCCATTGGTTTCAGTTGAAGAGGGTGCAGCTCAAGACATGGGTGTCTCCATAGGCGACACATTAACTTTTTTAGTAGCAGGTGAAGAGGTTAAAACAACCATCGCAAATATCAGGCAGGTAGATTGGAATTCCTTTCAACCTAATTTCTTTATGGTGCTCTCAAGTAATGCACTCGAGACATTTCCAATGACGTTCATAACGAGTTTACGCTTAGATAATGATAAAAGTGATGTATTGAGCATGTTATCCGAGGCATTTCCAACAATCTCAATTATTGATCTTGAGCCAATTTTGCAGCAGGTTCGTCAAATTATTGAAAAAGTGAGCTTAGCAATCCAAATTGTATTTATCTTTACAATGGCAGCAGGGGTGACGGTGTTGTTTTCGGCGGTTCATTCAACCATTGATGAGCGACGTTTTGAAAGTGCTTTATTACGGGCTGTAGGGATGAAAAAACGGATGATATTGATGAGCTTATTGTCTGAATTCGCAGCCATCGGTCTTGCTGCTGGTTTATTGGCTGCGACAGGATCGTCTATTCTTGCCTGGCAGATTGCAGAACGTTTATTTGATTTGCAATACGTATTCAGTTTTTCTTTGTGGTTGAAAGGTTTACTGGGCGGTTTACTGTTGGTTTGTGTCAGTGGTTATTTTGCCACCAGAGTGGCCATTAAATCACCACCAATCATTGTATTAAGAAATAATTAGATTATTTAAATATTCTAAATTAGGTTAATACATTTAATTTTTTTCCAGCTTGGAATGCTTCAATGGTATCAGCAAGTTGATTGATCGCATTTTGTCTAGCCTCTATTGTGGCCCAAGCAATATGCGGTGTTACGATAAGATTTTTGCCTTTGTATTCGAGTAAAATATTGCCATTGATGGGGGGCTCTTCAGACAATACGTCAATGGCTGCCGCTGCAATTATTCCTTCATTAAGGGCGTTAAACAAAGCCTGTGAATCTATAAGTGCTCCCCTTGCTGTATTGATTAGAATGGCCGATGATTTCATCATGTTTAACTCATTTTCACCGATCATATTATTTGTTATGTCGGTTAAGGGGCAATGCAATGAAATAACATCGGCTTTCTCAAGAAGTGATGGCAACGAAATAGATTTTTCATGATCATTTAAATTGGCTGTGGTTCGAGTATTGATCAGTACATCCATACCAAAGTTCTTTGCCATTTTTGCTACATTCTGACCCAATTCTCCATAACCAACGATGCCCATTGTCATTGAAGAAAGTTGCTTGATGGGGTGATTGAGGAGACAAAAATCATCTGCTTTTTGCCAATTACCATTGGTTGCTGATTCTTGGTAATGCCCGATATTATGTGACAAGCCCAAGAGGATACCAAAGACATGCTCTACTACTGATTGAGAGCAATAAGAGCGTATATTGCATACCCTAATATTATTTTTTTTGGTGTATGTTAAATCAATATTGTCAGAACCTGTTGCCGTTAGTCCGATAAATTTTAATTGTTTTGCGATATTTAAATTGGTTTCATCTAATTCGATTTTATTGGTTAATATATATTCAGCGTCTTGTATGCGTTCTTGTACTTCATCAGATGAGGTAGCATCAAATAGTTCCAATTCAGGCAGGCACTTAAAGAGTGGCGCTAAGTTCAATTCCTTTGGACCTATGGTGTTATAATCTAGAAAAACTGCTTTCATAATATTTCAAATAGCGAGAAGTAAAGAGAACTATTCTATCCTGTTTAAGGCTGTATTTAGTGAAAAAAAATTTTTGGGAAGAAAAAAATTTACGACAAATGAATTCCGATGAATGGGAATCATTATGCGATGGTTGCGGGTTATGTTGTCTTGAAAAAATAGAAACTGAAGCGGGCGAAGTTTTTTATAGTGATGTTGCTTGCAAGCTTCTTGATACAAAAAAATGCCGTTGCAGTGATTATAAGAATCGCTCTAAAAGAGTTAAAGATTGTATTCCCTTGTCGGCTGAAGATACCGCTCCGTTTGAATGGTTGCCCTCCACTTGCGCTTATAAATTAATTCATAATGGAGAAGATCTTCCTGCATGGCATCCGTTGATATCAGGCGACAAACAAACGGTGCACTCCTCAGGAATCTCAGTGAAAAATAGAGTTATATCAGATAACCCGAAAGGTGAGTGGACAATTCTACAAAAGATGTCAGATTGAATTAACCGGTATTTTGAAGTCCTTGTGCAATTCCATTAACGCTGGCTACCAATGCCTCAAACAAGATTTCATCGGTGCATCCCGATTTACGCCATCTTTTAAGTAAATCCACTTGAATCAAACTCATTGGATCGACATATGGATTTCGAAGCATAATAGCTCTTTGCAAGGTAGGGTCATTATCTAGAATATCTTTATTTCGAGAATATTTAAGTATGGATTCACGCGTCAGATGATATTCAGCCTCAATAATTTTCGAGAAATGAGGGTGCCACTCATCAGATAACTTCGAATAATGATTTGCGATAGTTAAATCTACTTTTGCTAACACCATTTCAACATCTGATAACAACGCTTTTATAAAGTACCAATTATGAAACATACTTTTAATTGCTGCATCTCCAAACTGATCGGCGGCGGCTTTTATGCCACTACCAAAACCATACCAGCCGGGAATTATGTAACGATTTTGTGTCCATGCAAATACCCAAGGAATGGCACGTAAGTTTTCTATACTATTATCATCACTACGAGAGGACGGACGAGAACCGATACGCATTTTTTCTATTAAGTCTATGGGCGTCGCTTGCCGAAAATATTCATTAAAACCTGGGCTATGATGCAATAAATGCTGATATTTTTTTTGACTCTCTTCGGCAATCACTTGCATGAGGGTTTGCCATTCTGGCATGTCAGTTTTTTGATACTGAGGGATGGCACTGGCAAGAGCTACGGAACTGGCCGCTTGTTCTAACGTCCTCAGAGCGATTCCTCTGAGACCATATTTTTCATTTATAATCTCACCCTGCTCTGTAACACGGAGGTAGCCATTTATTGTTCCCGGCGGTGATCCCAAGACAGCGGCATTTGTTTTTCCACCCCCCCGCCTGATGGTTCCCCCTCTTCCATGAAAGAGAAATAGATCAAATTTATGAGTTACTGCGGCTTTAGCCAAAGCAATTTGAGCTTCCTGAAGCGCCCATCTTGCTGACGCGATACCAGAATCTTTATTGCTATCAGAATAACCAATCATCACTGTTTGTTTGTTTTGACGAACAGCTAAATGATTGCTGTAGGGCTCATTCTCAATGAGTGACTTAATGATTTCTGGACCATTTTTAAGATCATCCACTGTCTCTAGTAATGGCACTATGTCGAGCATAATTTGACCATCACGATTTTGAAGATCACCCCAACTCGCGAGTAAAAGGACAGAGAGAATATCATCGATATCTTGGGTCATACTGACAATAAAAAGACCGATCGATTCCTTGCCGTATTTGCGTTTACAAAAAGCTATTGCTTGAAACACTGCTAAGGTTTTTTTTGTCAGAGTGCTTTGATTGTTTAACGGTGACTCTTTGTTTTTAAGGGCGGATGAAATGCGCTCTGTTCTTTTTTTTGAACTCCATTGTAACCAATCATCCTCGCCTAAACATTCACCAACTACCTCTCTATGAACCGTAGCATTTTGTCTCACATCCAAGGACAGCAAATGAAAATTAAAAGTAGAGATTCTTCTTATCAGTCGATTAACTGCAAACAGCCCGGCACTATGTCCTTTATTTTGAGCTAAGCTTGATGCAATGATTTCAACATCTTCCAAAAATTGAGAAGCAGATGTATACGGGGAAGCCTCATCATCATGAGTCGTTTGTAACCTTTCTTGTATGAGTCGCAACAAGACCCGATAAGGCATGCCACGATGCCGCGGTGGAAGGGAGTGGTAAGCATTTGGGAAACTTTCTTTGTATTCCTCTATCTTATTATAGACAGCTTGGTCCACTTGCACTCTTGAGGACGATTGGCTGAGCTTGGCGGATAGAGAGGCGCATTCATTGAAATACAGATTCAATATGAGAGCCCGCTGCCTTGCCATTGTTGCGCGAATGGTTTTAGCATTCACATTTGGATTGCCATCCATATCACCGCCAACCCAACTTGAAAAACTCAGGATATTTGACAGATGTAAATCTTTTGCTTCTGCACCATAAACTCGATGTATTGCATTTTGCATATCTTCATAAAGGGGTGGCAAGACTCTGTAGAGGACGTCGGTTATAAAAAAAAGAATATGCTCGAGCTCATCTGCAACGGTCATTTGATCAGAAGGGTGTTCCTGTGTTTGCCAAGCTGTCGATATCTCAAGTTTAATATTTTCCATGCATACAGTTTTTTCTTGTAACGTCATGGTTGGATTTAACATTTCAATGAGTTGTCTTACGATGCGTTGTTCTTTTTGTAAGATAGTGCGTCTTGTTGGTTCAGTGGGGTGTGCAGTAAATACTGGTTGTATGAGTATTGATTTAAATAATCGCTCCAATTTTTCTATATTTATATCGTTCGCTTTTAATTTTATGAGTGTTTCTTCCATCCCCCCTGGCTGATATTGACCTGGGTCTTGAGTATAAGCACGCCGTCTCCTGATGCGATGTACTTTTTCAGCCGTATTCGCCATTTGAAAATATGTCGAAAAAGAACGAATTACTTCCGTAGCAAAAACAGGCTCTAGATTTTTAAGTAAGACTTTTAATGTGGGATTGTCTGAAATGTCCTGATTGCGATTTTCGATTGCGGTAAGACGCGCATTTTCAACAAAATCATACAACTTTTGTCCGCCCTGTTCTTTGATTAAGTCACCAATCAGGACTCCAAGCATATGCACGTCATTGCGCAATGCCTGATCTTTTTCTGCGAATTGTATATTTTCTCTGCGCAAGCGATTAACTCTCGTATTTATCTATAATTAATCACGAAAGTTTTCGTATTGTAAGGGTAAATCAACATCTAATTCTTTGAGGAATTTGATTGTATTTTGAAGGTCATCTCTTTTTTTCCCTGAAACACGTAATTGCTCACCCTGAATAGCAACTTGAACTTTAATTTTATTGGCCTTAATTTTCTTTACTAAATGTCTGGCTAGTTCACTATCGATGCCTTTCCTTAAGATAACATTTTGGTGGGCTTCATTGCCGCTCAGGTCAGGGTCCTCAACTTTCAGGCAGCCAATATTAATGCCGCGTTTCGAAAGTTTTTGTTTCAAAATATCCAGCATTTGTTGTAATTGAAATTCAGATTGAGAGGTTAGCTTGATTGCAGCTTCTTCAAAGATGAATCTCGAGTTTGATCCTTTGAAATCAAAACGTGTCGTCACTTCACGATTGCTTTGATCTATCGCATTAGTTACTTCGTGTTGATCGAAGTCACTTACTACATCGAATGAAGGCATTTTAATATCCATTAATAAATAACAATCACGAGACCTTAACAAAAACTATACTAGATCTACAGCGATTATAAGCACTAGTTGTCGTTTGATGTTAACGCCTCGAAATAATGCATTGATTGAATTAGGCTATAATATATATGAATATACAAAGTAATTAGATATTTCAAAGTGAATTATATTGGAAATTATAAGTCCTGATTATCACGGCCTAGCGGTGCTCATGCTGACTGGTATTGCGTTAGTCTTATTTACTCGCGATAAGATCCCACTTGAAACCACCAGTTTAGTTGTGTTGGTTTTGTTAGCAGCCGGCTTTCAAATTTTCCCGTATCTGATTGATGGGCATGTTTTCTCTCCAGTTGAATTTTTTTCTGGTTTTGGGAATGAAGCCTTAATTACTATCTGTGCGCTAATGATTATTGGCCAATCTATTGAGAGGACTGGTGCATTACAGCCATTGGCATCATTGCTTAGCAGCGCTTGGGTGTCACAACCTTTATTAGCTTCATTGTTAACGTTAATTGCAGCAGGTGTCTTGAGCGCGTTCATGAATAACACACCAATTGTGGTGCTCTTAATGCCTATTTTGGTTGGAGTTTCATTACGCGCAAAATTTCCTGTTTCAAAGGTTATGATGCCCATGGGTTTAGCCACAATTATTGGTGGCATGTCTACAACGATAGGGACATCAACCAATCTTCTTGTTGTGGGAATTGCCAGAGATGTTGGTTTCAAAGAGTTTTCTATATTTGATTTTATGTTACCTGCAGTGATTGTTGGCAGTGTGGGGATATTATTTTTATGGCTAATTGCGCCAAAAATTTTACCAGAAAGAACGCCACCTATGGCGGACACTTCACCACGAATTTTTAATAGTCAATTATTGATCAATGAAGGGGGTTTTGCAGCGGGGGTGGAACTTTCCGAATTACTTGCCAAAACCAATGGCGAAATCCGTATAGAAAAGATACAACGTAGCGAATCATTATTTTTATCTCCTTTCCCGTCCGTTTTGGTGCTACCGGGAGACCGACTGTTTGTTAAAGACACCTCAGAGAACTTAAAACATTTTGAGGAAATATTAGGTGCTACTTTATACAGTTTATCTGATCCTGATCACCCGATAAATGAAGAGACTCCATTGAATGCAGAAGGCCAGCAAATAGCTGAGGTGGTTGTTACCAGAGGCTCGCCATTACATTTACAGAGTTTAGATGGAGTTAGATTCAGCGCTAATTATGGCTTAATTGCATTAGCAATACATCGAGCGAGAACTCCTAATCCCCAGGTGAGTGGAGATCTGAGTTCAATTCGATTGAGAGCTGGTGACGTATTGTTAGTGCAAGGTACCAGTGAAGCTATTGAGACTTTAAAAGCCTCTGGCACAATGTTGGTATTGGATGGTGCCAAAGATCTACCACAAAAACATAAGGCCAAACGCGCTCTCACAGTGATGGGAATCGTAATATTAGTGGCTGCCTTAGGCTTGATGCCAATTTCGGTAAGCGCCATTATCGGTGTAGGGTTCTTGTTGGTCTTGGAATGTTTGACTTGGCAAGATGTGTCAAAATCATTATCCACTCGAGTGATTATGATTATTGTGGCTAGCTTAGCACTTGGTAAAGCATTGATGATCACGGGTATGGCCAGTTATTTGGCTGGTTCATTTGTCGCACTTTCTGCTGGTTTGCCTGTTCCATTAATATTGAGTTTGTTCATGCTAATTATGTCTGTAATGACTAATATTGTATCCAATAATGCAGCGGCTGTTATTGGTACACCCATTGCTATTAGTATCGCGACTCAATTGAATGTCGATCCTGAGCCATTTGTATTGGCGGTTTTATTTGGAGCCAACATGAGCTATGCAACGCCTTTTGGTTATCAGACCAACTTACTTATATTGAGTGCTGGTGGATATAAATTTACCGATTTTTTGCGAGTCGGAATACCATTGACAATTATCATGTGGCTAGGATTTTCGATAGTACTTCCAACTCTCTATGGATTATGGGGTTGACCTTTTTGTAATCTCGGGGGATACTTTCGTTTAGATGAAAATTATGACTAAAAATATCTCAAGTTGGCAATGGCATTCACACAAGGAGTGGGAGTTAGGCTAGCGTCTATTTATATATTTAGAAAAAACCCATCTCTTTTTAAATTAAGGAGATGGGTTTTTTTTTGCACTAAAAAAAGAGGTTTTATGGCTGTTACATCACCATTTGATATTATTGCGGATTTGGATACTCCAGTTTCGGCTTTTTTAAAGTTGCGTAAGCTTCAGCCACAATTCCTTTTGGAGAGCGTGGAGAGAGGCGAACGTCTGGCGCGTTATTCCTTTTTAGGGTTTGGCGATGCTGTAAAGGTACATTTTGATAATAGCGGCCTATATCTAAACGAAGCTTTGATGGGCCACCCAAATAATAAAGAGCAATATCTTGATTATCTTCGTCAGTTTTTAAAAACTTCACCAGAATTAAAACCAAAGATTGATGAATTACCATTTTCAGGAGGGCTTGTTGGAGTCTCAGGTTATGACATCGTTAGATTATTTGAGAAGTTACCCTCTAAGATAGCTCTTCAAGAGAATTTACCAAAAGCCATATTTGTTATGCCTGCCTCAGTTTTGGTATTTGATCACTTAACGAGAAGGGTTGCCCTGCTGCATGCCGGTTCAGAAAAAGAAAGAATGAAACTAAGAGATAAGGTGATTAAGAATTTGCGAGGCCCATTGCCAAAGAATGCCAGTGTCGCAAAAATTGAGGATCCTCATGTTGGAATGAGTGAGGTTGAATTTGTAAAGCGTGTGGAGCAATGCAAAAAATGGATCGATTCAGGAGATATATATCAAATTGTGCTCTCTGTTGTTTTTAAAGGCCAATCGAAGGTAGATTCCTTTGATGTTTATCGTGCAATGCGCTTATTGAATCCATCTCCCTATATGTTTTATTTTGATTTTGGAGCATTGAGGGTGGCTGGCTCTTCCCCAGAAGCCTTAGTTAAGCTGGATGGAAATAAAGCATCATTGCGTCCAATAGCCGGAACTATGCCCAGAGGATCAACGCTCATTGAGGATCAGTCCAATGAAGAATTGTTATTGAATGACCCTAAAGAATCTGCAGAACATATCATGTTAGTGGATTTAGCTAGAAATGATTTAGGCAGAGTCGCCAAAGAAAACTCAATAGAGGTTAATCCTTTTCGTGTGATAGAAAGATATAGTCATGTAATGCATATAGTAAGTGGAGTGCGGGGCGAATTGGCGAAAGGAAGAGATGCATTTGATTTGTTTGCTGCTAGCTTTCCTGCTGGCACATTAGTAGGAGCACCTAAAATTCGTGCTATGGAAATTATTGAAGATATGGAGACAGAGGGTCGTGGTTTATATGGAGGAACAGCGGGTTATTTCGATATTGATGGTGACATGGATCAAGCTATTACTATTCGTACTATTGTATTTAATGATGATGAATACTGTTATCAAGCAGGTGCAGGTATTGTTAAAGATAGCATTCCAGAAAATGAATACGCTGAGGTCTTCGCTAAAAGCGCCGTACTAAAAAAAGCACTCACGATGGCTGGAGAAGGATTGTGATACATAAAAAAAGTCGAATTCTGTTAATTGATAATTATGATTCTTTTACTTATAACTTAGTACAAGCATTTCAGGCAGAAGCGGTGGAAGTGATGGTTTATCGGAATGATAAAATTGATATTGCGCGCGCCCAAAAACTAGAGCCTACTCATTTAGTCATATCACCGGGGCCAGGCTCGCCTGATAATGCTGGAAATTCAGTTAATTTAATTGATTCATTTGCTCAAGATATACCAATATTGGGTGTGTGTTTGGGGCATCAATGCTTGGTGAAATATTTTGGCGGTAAAATTATTCGAGCAGATCGACTGATGCATGGCAAGGCTTCTAAGGTTAATCATGATGAAAAAACTATATTTAAAAATTTATCCAATCCGTTTGTAGCGGGCCGCTATCATTCATTATCAGCAGAAAAACAGAGTATTCCAGATGTATTAAAAATTACTGCCATGACGGATAGTCAAGAAATTATGGGTGTCAGGCATAAAGAACTGCCTATTGAGGGTGTTCAATTTCATCCTGAAAGTATTTTGACTCCTGATGGTCAAAAAATTATACAAAATTTTCTAAAGATTGATGCGCATGACTAATAAATTCTCACATCTGCTTAATGATTTATTAGAAGGCACTTCTTTAAAAGAAAAAGAAGCTTATGAGCTGATGTTATCCATGGCAAATGAGGACTTATTACCTGGCCTCTCTGGAGCTTTTTTAGCCGGACTTAGAGCTAAAGGAGAAACTGCTGAAGAAATTCGAGGATTTGCTCGAGGTATGCGAGATCTTGCTATTCGACCTAAAATACCTGCAGGCACTCCCACATTAGATACGGTTGGCACTGGTGGGGATGGCTCGGGCAGTTTGAATTTATCCACAGGAACAGGCCTATTGGCAGCTGCTTGTGGAATTAGGGTGGTCAAGCATGGCAATCGATCTATTTCCAGTCAATCTGGAAGTGCTGATATGTTAGAAAAAATTGGTATGTCCTTGCCAACCACAGAAAAAAAAGCCATTGCCGCATTGAATCATTTGGGATTTACATTCCTATTTTCTCCAGTCTTTCATCCAGCCATGAAAGCAATTATGCCAGTGAGAAATGCCTTAGGTGTGAGGACAGTATTCAATATGTTGGGTCCTTTGAGTAATCCTGCCACGCCCCCTTTTCAATTAATTGGAGCATTCAGTAATGGCGCTGCTAAATTAATGGCTGAAACATTATCAGGTTTACCTATTAAGCGTGCGTTTGTTGTTCATGGGGCTTCATCGTGGGATGAGGCAACGCCAATAGGTGAATTTCATTTGTATGAAGTGACACCAGGTAATGTTACTAAGACTTTACGTCAACCAGAAGATTATGGATTAAAAAGATGTTTACCTGAAGACTTGCTTGGTAAAGATGCTGCTTATAATGCGAGAGCATTAGAGTTGGTGTTTAGTCAAGAAGATAAAGGTGCCCATTGCGATGCATTATTAATGGGTACTTCATTAGTCTTAGAAGTGATGGGTAAAGTTAATAATCCTAAAGAGGGTGTGCAGGCTGCAAAACAAATTTTGGAAAATGGACAAGCGTTGTTTTTTCTCAATAAATTTAAAACATTTTTCTTGAAATAATGAGTAATTTTCTCAAACAGATGGCTGATCTCAGTATGGCAAGAGCTGAGCATTTACCTCATAAATATGATGCCATTAAGCTTGATAGACCCTCTTTTGATTTGCAATTTTCTAATTTTGATATTATTGCTGAATATAAGGCCAATTCTCCAGCAGAGGGAAGCCTGGTTAAAAAAAATTTCACTAAGATTGAGCGTATCTTAGCTTATATAAACGGTGGTGCAGCAGCTATTTCAGTTTTGACAGAACCAACTCGCTTTGATGGTAGTCTCTCAGATTTAGTGGAAATTGTTGACACAGTAAGTCATCTATCAATGCCTATAATGCGAAAAGATTTCTTGGTTGATCCAAGGCAAATAATGGAATCGAAAATCTCTGGTGCGAGCGGTGTTTTACTGATTGCAGCTTTATTCAAACCCCTGCAATTACGATCTATGTTGGATTGTGCTCATGACCATTCGTTATTTGTTTTGTTAGAATCTTTTGATAGAGATGATGTTATAAAATCAAAATCTCTATTAACTGAGAGTCGTTACAGGGCGATGACATCACAAAAAAAATTATTATTTGGAATAAATACCCGAGATTTAAAGACACTAAAAGTTGAATCACAACGATTGCACTTACTTGCCAATGAGATGCCTCATGAGGCGACCTTGGTCGCAGAGAGTGGTTTGCATGATGTTCAGGATATTCTTAAAGCACGACAAGATGGCTATTCTATGGCGCTTATTGGAACAGCGCTGATGCGAGCAAATGCACCGGATAAACTCATACAAGAGCTACTTTTGGCTGGGCGGAGTTTTGGTCAGTGAGTGTATTTGTAAAAATATGCGGTTTAACAGAACGCAAGCATGTTGAGATTGCCATTGAGGCGGGTGCCGACGCAGTAGGATTTGTTTTTGCTGAATCTGTAAGACAGATTTCAATAAAGAATGCTCTACTAATTACTCAAAATATACCAAAAAATATTCTCCGTGTTGCTGTAATGCTAAACCCAAAACGACAGGTTTGGCAAAGGATAGCTGGTGAATTTAGGCCAGATGTTGTGCAAACTGATATTGCTGACTTTGAATATTTATCTGTTCCCTCAGAGATAGAGAAATGGCCAGTATTGCGTGAACATCAGGGGAACATTGAGGTACCAAGAACAAGCAAATTTATTTATGAAGGTAAAAAAAGTGGTCATGGAGCATGCGTTGACTGGAATAAAGCTGCATTGCTTAAAACTAATGATAACTTAATCCTTGCAGGAGGCTTGAGTCATAAAAATATTTCTACCGCAATTTCAATTGTGCGTCCTTTTGGGGTAGACGTATCCAGTGCAGTTGAGTCTGAGCCTGGAAGAAAAGATATTAATAAAATAAAAGCATTTATTCGGGCGGCAAAAAGCTGTAATTAAACAATAAGGAAAAACTCATGGCACTCGATTTTAGTGAAACTGAGAAAGAAATATTATATCAATCTGTTTTAGATAATAAGTTTCCAGATGATATGGGGCGATTTGGTCCTTTTGGTGGTCGTTATATTCCAGAGACACTGGTACCAGCATTTTCCCGACTCGAAATCGGAGTTAAAAAATATCTTAATGACCCTCAATTTATTGAGTCATGGCAGAATGAATTAAATGAATGGGTTGGACGTCCCACCGCAATGACTTATGCGAAACAATTGAGTCATGCTTGGGGAGCTGAGGTTTGGTTGAAACGAGAGGATTTAGCTCATACGGGTGCGCATAAAATCAATAATGCAATAGGCCAAGCCTTATTGGCTAAAAAATTGGGGGCTAAACAAATTATTGCAGAAACTGGTGCAGGCCAGCATGGTGTAGCTTCAGCGGCTGCATGCGCCAGAGTGGGACTTCCGTGTCGAGTATATATGGGTGCGGTTGATATTAAACGACAAGCTCCCAATGTGGATCGCATGCGCCAACTTGGTGCTGAAGTTTGTGCAGTCAAAACTGGGGATCAAACTTTGAGAGCTGCGATAGATGAGGCAATGCGAAATTGGGTGTCTGATCCAGCTGATATTTACTATATTATTGGCTCAGCTGTTGGACCACATCCTTATCCTTTTTTAGTCAGGGAATTTCAGTCCGTAATAGGCAGGGAAGCAAGGAAACAAATAGTCACCCAAGCTGGCGGTTTACCAAATGCAATATTTGCGTGCGTTGGCGGAGGCTCTAATGCTATTGGATTATTTCATTCTTTTCTGGGTGATAGAGAAGTTGAATTAATTGGTGTTGAAGCAGGCGGTCATGGACCTGATCTTGGACAAAATGCTGCTACTCTTGCAACAGGAACACCAGGTGTCTTGCAGGGCGCTTATACAATGATTTTGCAAAATCATGATGGACAAGTACAAGAAACTCATTCGGTTTCTGCTGGGTTAGATTATTCGGGCGTAGGACCAGAGCATGCTCTTTTACAGAGTATCGGTAGAGTTGATTATGAGAGCGCTACGGATACAGAGGCATTGTTAGCACTATCTGAATTATGCAAAGCTGAGGGGATTTTAACTGCTTTAGAAACTGCTCATGCTTTTGCCGCTGCGAAGAAATGGGCGTCTAACAATCCAGGTAAGCGTCTCTTGATCGGTAACTCAGGGCGTGGCGATAAAGACATGATTACTTTATCAGCTCATATGAAAGGATAATTAGATGGCATCATCTAAACAAATCGAATCAATTTTAAAAAAAAATAAACGCAATAATACAACCGCGTTGATTCCATTTTTTACGGCCGGTTATCCACAACTTAATTCTTTTGCTAGTAATTTAGTTAATATAAGTAAAGTCGGGGATATTGTTGAGATAGGCGTACCCTTTTCCGATCCAATGGCTGATGGGATGACAATTCAGCGCTCAAGTCATCAAGCATTAATAAATGGCGTGAATCTCAAATGGATTTTTGATCAAATTGAAACAGTGAGCCATCAACTTCAAGCCCCTTTGGTGATGATGTCTTATCTAAATCCGCTGCTTGCATTTGGTTTTAAGGCACTCTCACAACGTGCAAAAGAAGTTGGTATTGGAGGGTTTATTGTTCCTGATTTACCTCTCGAGGAAAGTGATGAACTGAGAATAGCACTTGAAAATGAGGGGCTTGGTTTGATTCAGCTGATTACCCCTGCCACACCAGCCAGTCGAATGATTGATCTTTGTGCTGCTTCTAAGGGTTTCATTTATGCCGTTACAATGACTGGGATAACTGGAAGTGACAAAGGATTGTCATTGAAATTAGCAAAATATCTAAATCAAATATCTAATCTTACGGAACTTCCTATTTGCGCTGGTTTTGGTGTGCGATCGGCGAAAGATGTTGAGATTATTGGTCAGCATGCCGTTGGTGCAATTGTAGGATCGGCTTTGGTTGAAGCAATGGAACGAGAGGAAGATTTTATTGGATTTCTTAAGCGCCTTCGTTAAGAATTAAAGTTCTATGAGCTTCATGATACGAAAAATAAAATTATTATTTACGGTTATCTTAACTTTGTTGGCAGGACTGAGTGTAAGTCTTCTTTTCTGCGGTTTATTAGTAACCTCTATTGATGTGCGCCCCCTGGTTATTCAGAGCGTGCACCTCTTCAGTGATTATGAATTGCAGATTGAAGAGCCTGTGTATGTTGATATATATCCTGAGCTGAATCTAAAAATCACCGGATTATCTCTAAGTGAAAAAAAATTAGATCAAATGACCGATTTTGTTGAGATTGGTCGAATTGATTTTACTTTGGACACAGCGCTATTGATGTCTGAGGGACAATTTATTAGTAATATTAATCTACAAGAAATAGACCTTCATCTTCGCCTAGTGAGCGATCAATTAACCAATTTAGATCGTGCTTTGGCGTCCAACACAAATCTAATTGGTCGTATGACTGGAGAAATTTCATTAAGTGGTGAAGGCAATAGTATCTCCGATTTGATGGATAACTTAAATGGTAAGATGAATATAGAGCTTACTGAGGGCAAATGGTTAAGCTACGATATCTGGCATCAGTTAAGAGTGGCTCGTTCGATTTATAAAAGAGAGGATGCACCGGAACTGCCTATCACAAAGAATAATGATACTTTTTCTATAAAAGCAAGTGGACCGATTGAGAGGAGTATATTTAAGAATGCTGATTTTTTCATGAAAATGCCTTATACGCTCATCCATGGAAGAGGTGAATTAAATTTAATTGATGGGTTGTTTGATTATTCTTTAAGAGCTACTTTTGAAAAAGGATTAACCTCTATATTGAATTTAAGTGAAGATGAATCTTTAGATTTTTCATCAGCGACTCTCCCTATTCGAGTCAGAAATGATGGAGAATCAGTGACATTTCGCCCGGATATTGAGGAAATTTTTCGTGATGAAGTTGAGAGCACACTTAATAAGCAAAATGATGGCTTAAAAAACAAGATCATGAATAATCTATTCAATTGGTGAGAGGAACAAAGAGTCTCTCTGGTATTTATTTTTAGCGAGAAGATAATTTAAAGTGCATGAGTTTTCAGAATCGGTATTAACGTGGTTTGACGGCTTCGGACGTAAAGATCTTCCTTGGCAAGAAAATAAAAATCCCTATCGTATTTGGGTTTCAGAAATTATGTTGCAGCAAACTCAAGTTGCTACGGTTATCCCCTATTACTTACGTTTCATGGAATCGTTCCCAAATCTAAATGCTCTTTCTAACGCTCCGTTAGAGAGTGTCCTTCATCACTGGTCAGGATTAGGTTATTACGCACGAGCTCGTAACTTGCATAAAACAAGCGTGCTTATAGAGCAAGTTCACGGTGGAGTTTTCCCGTTAGATTTTGATACTTTACTGGCATTACCCGGCATTGGTCGATCAACAGCAGGTGCAATTTTGGCATTATCCGACAGTCAGCGCTTTGCTATCTTAGACGGCAATGTGAAACGAGTCTTAGCGCGTTTTCATGCGGTTGAAGGCTGGCCGGGTAAAAAGAAAATAGAAAATTTACTTTGGGTTTTGGCAGAAGGGCATTTACCAAAACAGAAAATTGCCTCTTATACGCAAGCAATGATGGATTTAGGGGCAACAGTTTGTACTCGCACTAAACCCAGGTGCTCTGTTTGCCCGATTCAAAAATCTTGTATTGCACACGATCGTTTTGCAGAAGAAATTTACCCCACACGAAAGCAATCAAAGGCAAAGCCTCACCGGATTTTGCCAGTAATTATGCTAATCTGTAAGGGTAAGATTGTCATGGAAAAAAGACCACAAAGAGGTATTTGGGGCGGATTATTTAGCTTACCAGAACTCAAAGATGAGTCTTTATTAGAGGCATGGTGTGAGGAAAGAATCGGATACTTACCGAAAAATATTAATAAGGGTAAAAGTCTGCAACATGCATTTAGTCACTACTCAATTGAAATAAAACCAATTGAAGTGCGTCTTAACGTTTCTTTTAGTAAAATAAAACTTAGATCGACTGAAACATGGTATGCGTTAAATGAGCCGGCTGAAATTGGGTTAGCGGCACCCATTAAGAAATTATTGAACAATTTTCATTGAAAGGTAAATTGAGATGACTCGTAAAATTATGTGCTGTATTTTGAAAGAAGAGGCAGATGGACTTGATTATGCACCGTACCCAGGTGAATTAGGCCAGCGAATTTACAATGAAGTTAGCAAAGAAGCTTGGTCACGTTGGTTGGGACATCAAACCATGTTAATCAACGAATATCGATTAACTCCAATAGAGCCTGAGGCCAGAAAATTTTTAGAAACTGAAATGGAAAAATATTTTTTTAGTGGTGGCGCTGCGGTACCTAAGGAATTTGTTCCAGAAAAATAGGATTATTTAACTCAACGGAAGTTCGGTTGTTTTTTGTACTGTCCGAATGGCAAAGCTAGAGTTGACTCTTGAGACACCTGGAAGTTGTGTTAAAGCTTCATTATGTAATCGTTCAAAATCTGCCATATCAGCAACGACTAAATGTAATAAGTAATCGAATTCACCGGTCATTAAATAACATTCTAATATTTCTGGTATATTTTTTACGGCCTCTTCAAAGGCGACCAATTCACTTTTTTCTTCACGTTTTAATACGATATGCACGAATACGGTATCGGTTAGGCCCACTTTTTTTTGATCCAATAGAGCTACAAAGCTGTCTATTAAACCATCATCTTCGAGAGCTCTTACGCGACGTAGACAAGCCGATTCTGAAAGATGAACAGCATCCGCCAATTCCACATTACTGATACGCCCATCTCGTTGAAGGATGGAGAGTATTTGCTTATCAAAATTATCAATCTTTATTGGCATAAAATTTCTTATTTTTATGAATATAAGCAATATTATTGCATAAATATATTAAAAAAGATTAAATTCAGCAATAAAATTGCGTAAATTACTCGGTATATTGCATTAATAATAACACTAAAACTATTTAAGGAAAATAATCATGAAAATTGGCGTGCCTAAAGAGATAAAAATTCTAGAGTATCGTGTTGGAATGACGCCATCTGGTGTTAAGGAGCTCGCCAGTGACGGACATGAGGTATTTGTTGAAACCAATGCTGGTATGGGTATTGGAATGACGGATCAAGATTATAAAAATGCTGGAGCGACTATTTTGTCCACCGCAAAAGAAATTTTTGATATTGCAGAATTAATTATCAAGGTTAAAGAGCCTCAATTGCAAGAATGCAGCATGTTGCGCTCGGATCAAGTTCTATTTACTTATCTGCATTTGGCTGCAGATCCAGATCAAGCTGCGGCTCTGGTTAAATCTGGAGTCACTGCAATCGCTTATGAAACAGTAACAGCTAAGGATGGTTCTCTGCCTTTATTGACACCCATGAGTGAAGTTGCAGGACGATTGTCTGTTCAAGCAGGTGCTTTTTCTTTACAAAAAGCCAACGGTGGTAGAGGTGTATTATTAGGTGGTGTTCCGGGAGTCAAGCCGGGGCAGGTACTCGTAATTGGTGGTGGTGTTTCTGGTACGCATGCTGCTGAAATGGCGATTGGATTGGGGGCTGAAGTGACAATTTTAGATCGTTCTATTACCAGATTAAGACAATTAAATGATATTTTTGGTAGTCGAATCAATACTCAATACTCCACCAAAGATGCCATTGATTCGTTAGTGGTTGAATCAGATTTAGTCATTGGTGCCGTATTGATCGCGGGAGCTGCAGCTCCTAAATTAGTTACCAAAGAACATGTAAAAGCTATGCGCTCAGGCGCTGTGATGGTTGATATCTCGATTGATCAGGGTGGTTGCTTTGAAACCAGTCGCCCAACAACTCACGCTGAACCCACATATGTGATAGATGATGTCGTCCATTACTGTGTGACTAATATGCCAGGCGCGGTTCCAAGAACCTCAACGTTTGCCCTGACAAATGCCACTTTGCCTTTTGTTAAGGCCTTGGCTGGAATGGGCTGGCGTGAGGCGCTCAAAAATGACAAACATCTTGCTAATGGTTTGAATGTCCATAATGGCCAAATTAATTTTGAAGCTGTGGCGCAGGAATTAGGTTACGAGTATTTATCAGCAGAAGCTGCAATTTCTGCATAAAAAAAAGGACTTATCGCCCCTTTTTTTATTAGACCTTAACTTATTGTTTAGGCCAACTCTTGACTGGCATGATAAGAGAAGTATTCACAACTTCACGCATGCCACTCACTTTTTTCACAAATTTTGCATATGCTTTAGTAGTAGTGAGATCAGGATTAACATCCTCAATACTTGCGCCGCCAATGTATACGAAATGTGAAAGAGCATCCGATCCAAAGTTAACTCTATTTAGACCGTATGAGCTTTTAACAAAACCTGCCTCAACATTATTGTCCATCAACTCTGACCAAGCTTTAGCATAAGCCGCTTCATCAGCAAGACTAAGTTGCATATCATATTTCATAAATACGGTATCCATGTACCAGTCTTTTTTCTCAACAACAGGAATAATTGTGTAATCAGTAATTTGCGTTGATCCACTTTTTAAAATATCCGCGTAAAATCTAGCTCCTGCTGGACAGGTTGCTGTTAAGTCACGCGCTTTTTGAAAATCAGATATCTTTTCGTATGAAACAATAAAAAAGTGTGTAGATTGTTTAGTGCCATTTACTACTTCTTGCATTAAACCTACATCTGCTGGATATTTATTTCCACAATCTGAGCTTGCAAAACTATCCATTGCAGCAATTACTGCCGGAAGATTTGTTATTTGCATATGAGTAAATTGATGCATTTCATGCCTAGATATGTCTTGAGCAAAAATTGATCCACTCGTCATTGCGATAATTAAAAATAATATTTTTTTCATATGTATCCTTTTATTTAATTTTAATTTCTTTTTCTGATTCTCTTACCTACAAATGCTCTTGGTTTACCGCAAGAATAGACATCACTTGTATTTGTAAGAGTGCCTCTTAAGCTTTCAACTTTATCGGAATTTATTCCCCAATCTTTAAGGCTTGCATGAACACTGAGCATCATAAAATCATAGGCACCAATACCAGCTGGTACGCCCGCACCAGGAATGACTATTCTTGAGTGATGATTATAGCCATTTGACCTGGCCTCTTTGAGGTTTTTCTGACGAGCACTATATACATCTCCAAATGACTTCTCATCTTGCATATTACAGTCCCTAAAAATTGCTACAAATTCATCGTAATTCATCTTCCAATCTTTCGGATTTTCGAATAGATATTGGCGGGCAGTAAAAGCAGCAGGGCAAGATTTAGCCGGCCAGCTTGCTCGAGGACCCGATTTGAAGTATTCCGATTTTTCATTCATCATGGTTTCTGCATTATTGGTAATCCCTACTAATACAAAATCATGATGATCATTTGGGGATCTATAAAGTGGAGTCAAAATGTTTCCTTGATAGCCACTAAGCTCATTGTCATCCATCCATTGGTTCCATTCATCGACCCATTTATTCAGATCATTAAAGTCTTTGCCATCATCAAATTTACACGCAAAATACTCGGCCCTGATGGGTTGCGGAAGTGTCTCTGCATTGATTGAGGCAATAGAACTTAAAAAAAGACCAAGAATAAGGACAATATTGATTAGGCGGTTCATATTATTTTCCTAGGTTGATTAAATTAACTAATAATTTTTAAATATATTGAGAATGATTCTCAGTAACATTTTTAACAGTAATATCTATATCTAACTGTTAAGATTTGTCAGCAAGAATATTAATTAGATTAAAAACAATTTAGTTTAGCTTTGTGATTTATTACGATGAGCTGTAGAATACGATTTCTTGGCCAAGTAGCTCAGTTGGTAGAGCAGCGGACTGAAAATCCGCGTGTCGGTGGTTCGATTCCGCCCTTGGCCACCATTCAAAACCCCTATATAGATATAAAATAGTGCCAAATGAGTGACTTTTTGTTAGCCATTTAAGAAGGCCTTTTATAAGCATGTTATTAGCTTTTTCTATTTACTAACTGTTGTTTCGTCTCTGATATTAAGTTTTCCACAATGCGGGCAATATAACTTTTTAGGTTGCCATTCATCCATTGAAGGGATAGTCCAATATCCCTTACAAACTTTACATGTGATATGCCATATCGTTTCTTTATCTATTTTCACTCTATTTATTTATTACTCGTCGGCAATAACACTGTAATGCAGGCTAATTATTTTCCATTCACCATCTATTTTTTGCCAAACTTCAGTTTCGTAACCTTTTTCTTCGTTGATGTCCCCCTCCGGTGAGCGCGAACGATTTTCTATAAATGAACCAACAACAGCAGTATTCCCACCTGGTGCTACTTTTATCTGTATATCTGAAGCTTTATTTTTTTCAACACCACCACCGGCTCCAACCATTGAATTTTTCCAGTAATCATAATAAGTTGACACTTCCCACCGGTCCCCATAAAAATAAAGCATTGCATTTTCAGCGTACATATCGAAATAACCATCAACGTCATTCGTCTCATAAGCTAAATTAAAGGCGTCAGTTGCATTTCTTACTTCTGCCGCTGCTGTTGAGTGATGATGATCAGCAGATGCTGAAGTAAATATAAACATGGTGGTTAAGATAATTAAAAATTTTTTCATGCAGCATCTCACTTTTTTGATTTATGAATATTAATAAAAGCATACATGATTTTTAGTTTAGTTTTTTTTTGGACTCACTATATGAAAATCACTTTATTGGAAATTCTATCGATCTATAAATACGCTCACAGTTTTGATCCATCAGGTTAGCGCCCTCAAGATTGGCATCAGTGAGATCTGTATCAGTGAGGTTGGCACCACTCAGATCAACACCACTTAAATCACATTGCTTACAAGCATTCAATGTTTTTAATTTTATTAAATCTGCTTCGTTATATGCCCAACTATTAGTATTAAAGAGCATAAACGTAATAAGAGTTAATTTTTTTAGAAGCATATCTATTGCGTATAATATGTAAACATTTTTAGAAAGATGACTATTATTTATTTTGGTATGCAGATAATACGGATTCAGCAATTACTAAATCTTGAATCGCAACACCGGTTAAATCTGCAATTGATATTTGATCATCTTTTGTTCTGCCACTTTTTGTACCATTAAATATTTCACCAATTTCAGTGAGTTGGTTTTTATCAATCGCGCCATGTTTAATCGCTTGGTGTATTTCACCTCTGATCAAATTTTGCTCAATACTGTCGGCTACAATCACATCTGCTTTAGCGAGTATTTTGAAATCAAGTTCACATTTTTCATGCGTGTCAGAACCAATAGCTGTGATATGAGTGCCAGGCTGAATCCAATCAGATTTAAGGATAGGTTCTTTGGCAGAAGTGGTAGTGATAATAAGATTTGATCTTGAAGCGGATTGCTCTAAATCATCTTCAACAGTAATATCTAGATGTAAATCGATTAAATCTCGTTTTACCTGTTCCGCCTTATCTTTGTCTCTGCCCCAAATAGATAATTTCTTAATCGACATCAAATCACAAAGATACTTTGTTTGATATCTTGCTTGCACACCAGTGCCAATAATTAAGGCATTATCAACGGATTTTTTTGCTAGTGCTTGAGAGGCTAATGCGCCAGCAACGGCCGTTCTAATAACGGTTAAATTTGCATTATCAATGAGCACCGCGTCGGGTTCACCAGTTGATAGATTAAATAATAACATCATCCCTTGCCCTGGAATAAGCCCAAGTTTCTCATTAGCCGGAAACCCAGAAGCTATCTTAATGACATAGTGTTTACCACCCTTCAGATAACCATATTTGATGTGTACTTCACCTTCAGGGTCATCCATGATTAACTCACCAACTGGTGGTATTTCTGCATGCCCCAATGAGTATTGAATGAAGGCATCTTTCATAGCTTTATAAACGTCAAGATTTTTAATAAGTGGCTTGATTTGTGGCCAAGTTAAAATAGTACTCATTGGGTACACCTGTCTGGAAAAGATTCAATTAGGGTTACGAAATCTGCTGGCATGTATTTAGATCTGCTCATATATAAATTTCTTAGATCACATATATTATACCAAGTTTCAAAAGCTTTCTTTTTTGCTGTCCAGACCTCCTCAGTAACCAATCCTTGTTTATATTGAAAAAAGTCATTTTCATAAAAGAACCACGATATGTGATATAAATTTCTTCTAGCAATCTCATCTTTTGTAAATTCATATTTAGTGTTATTTTCAAAGGCAATAGATTGCCAATCAGTATCAGTCAGTGTGAAGGTATTAAATATATTATATAAGGCTGAATTTCTTTCTTGTTGTGTATTTGCCATGGAAATCTTTTGTGTTTGTCTTAACTCTAGACCCACAAATATCAAGGATGCAATAACTCCGATAACACCAACCAATTGAAAAAAACTACTAAATTTTTCTAGATTGATAATAGAGAGTAAGTTTTGTTTCATTTTATCGAGCCCTATGCCTGTTCAGATTAAATTTCTATATTTATGGCATTATTAAGTTAAGAATACAATTTAATTGTAATAAGATCATCTAACCATTAAAAAAGTGATTTATGGATTCTCTAACAAATAATACGCAGAGACTTACAGAGCATTTTCAGAATGATAGGAAGACTATTGGAGCTTATCCTGAAGATCTAAGAGTTGCTTTAAGTTCTCTAGATACTCAAGAAGCTCTAAATGAAATTAAGAGCTGGAAGGGATACAAGCCAACTCAATTGCATTCATTACATAGATTCGCAAAAGAGATAGGGGTTCAAGATATATTCTACAAAGATGAGAGTACACGTTTTGATCTTGGAAGTTTCAAGGCATTGGGTGGTGCTTATGGAGTTCTAAAATTCATTCAAAATCAACTTACTAAAGATCTTAATAAAAATATTAGTATTCGAGATATACGTGATGGACAATATTTAGATTTAACAAAAAACTACACAGTTGTTACTGCAACTGATGGAAATCATGGGCGTTCAGTTGCCTATGGAGCAAAATTATCGGGGTGTAAATGCCAAATATACATTCATGCTGAGGTTAGCGTAGGTCGACAACATGCAATGGAGGAATTTGGAGCGACGGTAATACGCATCAAAGGTAATTACGATGAATCATTAAGAATCTGTATCGAGGAAGCCACTAAGAATAATTGGCAAATTATTTCGGACACTTCTTATGAAGGCTATACCAGATATCCACGTTATATTATGGCTGGATATACTGTTTTAGCACATGAAATTACTGAGCAACTTGATTATGAGAACATACCTACTCATATTTTCTTGCAAGCAGGTGTAGGTGGATTTGCGGCGGCCATCATGGCTTATTTTTGGGAGAAGTATCCTGAAAAAAATATTAAATTTATTATTGTTGAGCCAACCTTAGCGCCTTGTTTAATTGAAAGTGCGAAAGCAAATGAGTTAACGGTTTTTGATATAAAAGAAGAAACCATGATGGCTGGATTATCCTGTGGCGAACCGTCCTTATTGGCTTGGAAGATCCTTAATCTAGGTACGGATCATTTTATTACCATTACCGATGATAGGATACCGGATTTAATGCGCTTGCTCGCAAAAGGTATGGGCAATGATCCGTCCATAGAAGCAGGAGAGTGCTCCGCTAGCGGTTTAGCGGCATTGATGGAGATTAAGAATAATGACTGTATTGCCAAGCAATTGAATCTAAATCAAAACAGTCGAGTTCTTTTGTTTGGCACAGAGGGAGCGACAGATCCTGATATATATGAGGCAATAATCAATGCCTAATTCCATTAAGTTATTTTGTATTACTTGCGTGGTGATATTAATGAGCGCCTGCAATTTACAACCAGAGGAGGGAATTGATACTGCATTTATAAATGGTGGGATATACCACGCTGATGAATCTCATTCTTGGTCAGAGGCTTTAGGTATTGAAGATGGCGTAATAGTGATGGTGGGTTCAAACGATGAGATTAATAAATTAATTGGTATTAAAACTAATATTATCGATCTGAAAGATAAGATGTTGATGCCAAGTTTTCATGATGGACATGCCCACGTTGAATATGGGGGTAGAGATAAAATCAACTGTAGAATCGATGGTCGTTCATCACCTATTTCTATTCGTCAACAATTAAATAATTGTGCCATGAGTTTTAACCTTCGAGAAGATGAATGGTTAATTGGCGGTGGCTGGGAATTATTTAATTTTCCCGATGGAGCTCCAACGAGTGAAATGCTCGATGAGATTTTTGGTAATAGACCTGTATTTTTATCGGATGCTTTCGGTCATAACGCCTGGGTCAGCTCAAAAGCATTGGAATTAGCAGGTATTAATTCCGATACTCTCGATCCATCTAATGGCAAAATTATTCGTGATTCTGTCACAGGAAAACCTTCAGGAACATTGCGTGATTCAGCCATGAATTTAATATTGGAGGTATTACCAGCATTAACCACAGAGCAACGATATGAGGCTTTATTATTAGGCATTAAAGAGGCAAATAAATATGGTATAACGGCATTTATAGAGCCGGGTGTTGATCAACCCTTGGCAAGGTTATATAAAAATCTTGAGGATAATGGAGATTTAAATGCACGTGTGATGTTGGCTTTATCTCCCATTAATAGTCTTCCAGGAAGTGTAGGACCAGAGTTATTCGATTTACTTGCAGATAGAGAGCAATATCGTGGCCAATATATTAATCCAGATTCCGTAAAAATATACATAGATGGCGTGATTGAAACTCGCACCTCAACTATGCTCGAACCTTACAGTGATGGCAGTAATTTTCCCTCTTTCTATAGACAAGAAGAGCTGGAATTATTGTTTCAGCGACTGGATACAATGAAGGTACAAATTCATACCCATGCTATTGGTGATGGTGCCATAAGAAATGCTCTTGATGCATATGAATATGCCTTTCTGAAAAATGGACCGAATAATAATCGTCATTTAATTGTCCATTTGCAACTTATTGATGAAGCAGATCAACCACGTTTTAATGAACTGGATGTTGCCGCTAATTTTCAGTGTCTTTGGTGTTATCCTGATCCATATATTGATTTTGCAGAAGACGTCGTCGGCGTCGATCGTGTGGAGAAATTTTTCCCAGTCAGAAGTCTGCAAGAAGCGGGTGCACTACTGATAGGTGGCAGTGATTGGAATGTGAGCTCATTAAATCCATTGGAGGCTATCGAAACTGCCGTAAGAAGACAGGATCCTTATACTGAATCTGGACCAAGCTTAGGGCGGAATGAAGAAATTGATTTGTATACGGCGCTTGATATGTACACACGCAATGCTTCCTATGTCATGCGATTGGAAGATAAGACTGGAACTATTGAGGTGGGCAAAAGAGCGGATTTAATTGTTTTAGATCGAAATCTTTTTGAGATTCCAGTTACTGAAATCAGCGAAGCGAAGGTATTGTTAACACTAATGGATGGCAGGGAAGTATATAATTTACAATAAATTATCATGAAGCTTAATTTTGTTTGCTAAATATGAACTTTAAAAATATGAGAACGTATAAATATGACTAGATTAGCACCTTTAAAACCAGAGCAGCTCAACGAATCACAAACACGGGTTTTTAATGCCATTCAAGAGGGGCCACGAGGAGCAATGCCACTAATTGGACCATTTAATGCTTGGGTTAGATCCGGAGACATTGGTGATGCTATTCAAAAGCTTGGCGCTTCATTGCGTTTTGATTCAATCCTTGCAGAGGACGTGAAAGAGCTTCTTATTTGCACCGTTGGTCATCACTATAAGGCAAAATTTGAATTTGCATTTCATGAGCAGCTTGCTCTTAAGGCCGGTATAAATGAATCAATCTTGAATGACCTAAAAGCCGACAGAGTCCCTGTAATTGACGATCAGAAACTAAAATTAGCTTATTTGGTAGCAGAACAATTACTGGATACTCACGTAATTGATAATGAATATTATGCCCAAGGTATTGAGGTATTTGGCGAACGAGGTATGCTCGAATTGGTTTCGATTATTGGATATTATTGCTTGGTATCGTTAACTCTTAACGCCTTTACTATTCCTCTTGATGAAGGTATGTCGGATCCATTCCCAGAGAAAAAGTAAATTTTATTTTATGTGTTTAACGGTGTGACTTAATGTACCTAGACCCTCAATACTGATATCAATCTGACACTCTTCTTCATTCAGTAAGACATTTCGGTGAGCATGCGGAAAGTTTTCATTGCCTTTTGCAGCAGTACCGCAACTAATTATGTCACCGGCTTCTAAGGTAAAATAACGACTCGCATCTACAATTAAGTCCTCAATACTAAATGTATATGATTGCGTTGTATCGTCCGTAAAACATTGATTATTCTTATAGGCATGAATACGAAGATTATTGGGATCTTTGATTTCATCTTGAGTCGTAATCCAAGGGCCCATCGGGCCAAACGTATCGGTATTTTTTGAACGAGTGTGATACACAAAATATAAATCATTTTCATCACTGCCATAGGATTTGCGCCAGTTGGTATATTCTGGACGCATAATTTTTTGGTCTCGTGTCACAGCCAGACTGTCTTTTGAGAATTTCATACCATGTGAAGTGATGTCATTTATGATGCTGTAACCAAAAACATGATTGAGTGCATGTTCTTTTTTTATATCCTTACCTGGGTTACCAATAAATAGGCATAATTCTGGTTCTGGAATGGTATTCCCATAATAATCTCTGATAAGAACGGGTTCATTGTGACCATTTAAACAACTTGATGATTTTAGGAAATAATTGGGACAGCCCGGATCAAAGTGAGCCTCCTTACGAATACCCTTATTATTAAAAGCCACACCCAGAATCTTTCTTGTATTTGGGTTAGGCGGTAACCATGTTACTTTATTCAGCTTTATCAGATTATATTGATC
The DNA here is from genome assembly GCA_028227395.1 of Woeseiaceae bacterium. GTDB lineage: Bacteria > Pseudomonadota > Gammaproteobacteria > Steroidobacterales > Woeseiaceae > SP4260. The sequence continues at coordinate 67,759 of JAOIZZ010000003.1, forward strand.
TGGTTCTTGGGAGATTTTTTCTATCTTATGAGCAATTTCTTGTTGCATGATTGAATCACTGCTGATGAACTCTTGCATCGAGCTCCAAGATAACTTTAGATTAAAGGCCTTAGAAAGTGTTTCGATACTGACACCAAGCTCATCATTGATACGAAAAATCAAGCAAGGATTTTTGTCTATTTCAATAGTTGCAAGTTTCAATCTTTATTCCCTAAAATATTTTCAGCGACTTGATTGATCGTGTGAACAAGCGATTTTGCATAGGAGCGAGCACCAAGGATGATAAAACAATCTTCTTGATGCGGTTTTTGAATAAAAATTGTCATATGTGAGCACCCCGTCCTGGTAGCGCTTCCAGATGGAAAGTTACGTTCACTTAAATCTATTTTAATTAATCTTTCTAAAACGTCTAAGCTGGCTGGCCCCTCTATTTTGATTGAGATCCAAGCATCTGTTTGTAAGGTAACGGTTGACACCTCATTAAATTTCTTTGTTAGTAGTTGATCAAAGTAAGGATTGCATTCATTTGAAGTGACGAACCACTGAGAAGGAGAAACCCAAAAAACCGATCCTGTTGAGTGATTAACCATTTTTCCAGGCGCAGGAAGAGAGATGCCATATTCTTCTTTAAAGCGTTCATTTAAATCTAACTGCTTATCTAACGACGCATTGATTGAGCAAATTTCTTTAAAACTACTCTGTGTGATCGAAAGAGTAGGCCATTGGAGATTTAAATGGTCTAAAGTCAGGGCGCTATTTAATTTCTCCTTATCCACGTAACCGCTCCCCTTTGGGGTCATAAAAATGTGGGGAAGTAACTTCAATATCAATATCTTGATTTTGCAATAAATTAACCGCCCTTAATTTTCCCCCTATATGGTTCGTACCATTTTTAATCATGGCTAAACCAATGTAGCTTTTAGACATTGGAGAATAAGCCATTGAAGTGATATATCCTAAATCATTACAGGGAGTGCAGGCCGATTTACTTGCAAAAATATGCGATCCTGAGGAAATTTTTTGTTTTGGGTTACACGGCATGACTCCTACTAAAATGTGACGCATGGGATCTACCAAACCTTCTCTTTCGGATAAGATGCTGCCAATAGAATCTTTCTTTTTGGAGACCATTTTTCCTAACCCAAGGTCGCCTGCTGTGGTTTGTCCGTTTAATTCATTTCCAGCGGCATGCCCTTTTTCGATTCTCATTACTCCTAGTGCTTCCGTACCATATGGGGTCAAATCAAACGTTTTACCTATCTCATGAATATGGCGAATTAATGCATCACTGTATCTCGCAGGAACGGCCAACTCATATGCCATTTCACCGGAAAAGGACAGACGAAAGAGTCGTGCTCTAATGCCATTGCAAATACTTATCTCATCACAGGCCATATAAGGAAAATTAGAATTTGAGATATCGTGGTCCTTATCTATAATTTTTTCTAGTAAATGACGTGATTTTGGTCCGGCAATAGCATATTGAGCCCATTGCTCCGTGATTGAAATAAGTGCAACATCCATTTCAGGCCAAAGACATTGTCTACAAAATTCCATATGACGATATACTTGCACCGCGTTTGCGGTGGTTGTCGTGACTATGAAATGATTTTTGGCCAGATGTGCAACCGTGCCGTCATCCATCACAATACCATCTTCTCTGAGCATAATACCGTAACGACAACGATTTATATTTAACGTGGTTATGGTATTGCAATACACTTTATCTAGGAAGGCCGCCGCATCAGTTCCCTGCACATCTATTTTACCTAAAGTGCTGACATCGGTTATTCCCACATTATTACGAGTCGCTAACACTTCACGGTTAACACTTTCTTGCCAATGCAATTCATTTGCATGAGGAAAATACTGACTTCTTAACCAGGCTCCACTTTCAACAAATTGCGCTTTTTGTTCAACGGCAAATGGATGACTTGGTGTTTCACGTGTGGGTCTAAAATGTTTTCCAGAATGAGGTCCGCTCAGAGCCCCAATTGCAACCGGTATATAAGGAGCCCTAAAGATGGTAGTGCCCGTTTCTTCAACGGATTTATTCATAGTTTCAGCAATGATGCCGATTCCTATGACGCTTGATGTTTTACCTTGATCTGTCGCCATGCCTAAGGTTGTATAACGCTTAACATGCTCAACTGAATAAAACCCCTCTTGCACTGCCAGACGAATATCTTTGGTGGTGACATCATTTTGAAAATCAACCCAAGCCCGTTGTTTTGTCTCTCTTACAGACCAAAAAGTTTTGCCACGATAAGTATCATCATTAGCCAAAGGAATCATCATCTTGGTGGGTGCATGACCTAGCTCAGAAAGCACTGCATTGGCCTGATTCATTGCATCTTGTAAGACTAGATTTGTTGCATAGATACCTTTTGCAGCCCCCGCAACTTTCATTCCTGAAGGAAGCTCAGCTTCATTTGCAATAAAACCAGAAATGACTTCATTCCAGATCGGTCGCTGTCGATGCTGACACGTCAAATGAATAGAGGGATTCCAACCACCAGAAACTGCAATACTATCTACGTTAATTTTTGCTCCGTTTAATAAAGAGATTGCTTTGACTCTATTATGACCATGCACTTTTATGATTTGATCTTCACTGTATACTGGAATTCGTGTATTTTTTTTCGCTATTTCCTGATGCTCTTCTTTCTTACGAATATCTATAATGGCAGCTACATCGATACCTTTTTGATTTAAATCTCTGGCTGTAAGCCAGCCACTGTCGTTTGAAGTAAAAACCGCTACTCGCGTCGCAGTTCGCACAGCAAATCGATTTGTATAATCACGCATTGCACTTGCCAGCATGATGCCAGGACGATCATTGTTACCAAAAGCAATGTGTCTTTCAGTGGCACCGGAGGCTAAAATTATGTGCTTAGTATTTATCTCCCAGATCATCTGCCTTGGGCCGACTGAATTTATTTGGTCACTAAGTCGTTCTATTGCAAAATAGGTTTTTTGATCAAATACCCCAAAAACAGCTGTTTTTGGCATCAGTCGAACATGTGGCATCGCTTCTAATTCCTTCACTGTATTTGCCACCCAGTCATGGCATTGCAAGCCATCTATTTCTTCATCTTCACCAAGTAATCGTCCACCATAAATAAAATCTTCCTCAACGAGAATTGTATTCAAACCTTCCCTTCCCGCAACCAGTCCAGCCATTAAACCAGCAGCGCCCCCTCCAATTATTAATAAATCACAATGTCGATACCCTCGATCATAGTGATCTGGGTCGGTTGAGGGGGCTAGCTCACCTAAACCTGCCGCCCTTCGGATTAGCGGTTCATAGACTCTTTCCCAGAAACTTTTTGGCCACATAAAGGTTTTATAATAAAAACCCGCGGTCAGGAGAGGGGCAAAGCAATCATTGATTGATTGAATATCGTATTTGAGTGACGGCCAGCAATTTTGACTTTGTGCCGTTAATCCGTTGAATAATTGAATGGTTGTTGCACGTGTATTGGGTTCTTTAGTGTCTTCATTAGTGAGTTCAACTAATGCATTTGGTTCACTAGAGTTTGAGGTGAATATGCCACGGGGTCGATGATATTTGAATGATCGTCCAACTAAATTAATACCATTTGCGAGTAATGCTGATGCCAGTGTATCGCCATGGAAGCCCGAATATTTTTTACCATCAAACGTAAAATTTAGAGGGATGTTTCGATCAATTAAACCTCCATCTATGCGATTTTTTTGGGTCACTGTGTTTGACCTTTCTTGATGACATTGGAGGCAAGCTCTACGTTATTAATTTCGTGAGTGAGTGTATCCCTAGAAACAATCAACCAGGATCGATCGCCTTGTTCATGGAACCAAAGTTCTTGATGCTGACCAATGGGGTTATCTCTATGATAGAGATACTCATAAAATACTCGTGCTTGATCTCGTTCTGGTGTGTTTGGTCGTTGCAACAGTTTAGCGTCACCTAGAATGGTAAATTCCGATGCATTTCTTGGGCCAAGTAAGGGGTGATTAATCTTCATAAGAAATATATTTAGTGTAGATTGGGTTGTGCGCCCATCCCCTTTTCATCAATCATGTAGCCTTTTTCAAAACGATTTAATAAATAAGCATTGGCATTGGGGTGGTTTTCATCGGTAGCTAATAAATGTGCGAAACACTTGCCTGAGGCTGGCGTGGCTTTAAAGCCTCCATAACACCATCCACCATTAAAATAGATGCCTTTAATGGGTGTTCGATCGATGATGGGTGATCCGTCCATCGACATATCCATCACCCCACCCCACATTCTCAGTAGTCTGGCTTTGCCTATCATTGGCATTAATGCCATACCCCCTTCGCAAACATCCTCAACTACAGCCATATTTCCACGTTGTGCATAACTATTGTAGCCGTCTATATCGCCACCAAAAACCAAACCACCTTTATCTGATTGGCTAATATAAAAATGTCCTGCGCCAAATGTAATCACGCCAGGAATGATGGGTTTTAATCCCTCTGAAACAAAAGCCTGCAATACATGGCTTTCAATTGGCAGCCGTAATCCAGCGTTTGCCATCACAGCGCTTGAAGAGCCAGCAACAGCAACACCAAATTTTTTAGCTTTGATTCTGCCACGGCTGGTTCTTACTGCGTTGCATTTGGCATTTTGGATATCAAAGCCTGTTACTTCGCAGTTTTCAATGATATCGACGCCTAATCTATCGGCGGCACGAGCATAACCCCAAGCTACGGCATCATGACGTATAGTTCCGCCACGCGGCTGCCATAAGCCACCTTGGATAGGAAAACGTGCATTATCGTAATTCAAGAATGGGCATTTTTCTCTTAGTTTGGCTTCATTTAGAAGAATCGCATCTGCGCCATTGATTAACATAGAATTACCTCGTCTAACATAGGCGTCTCTTTGTGCATCAGAATGAAATAAATTAATAACCCCACGTTGTGAAATCATGGCATTATAATTTAGGTCTTGTTCGAATTGCTCCCAGAGTTTAAGGGACATTTCATAGAATTTTTCGTTTTCATGTAAGAGATAGTTGGAGCGGAAAATCGTCGTATTTCGACCAATGTTACCCCCGCCTAGCCAGCCTTTTTCCAGCACAGCTATTTTTTTATTCTTGTACTCTGAGGCAAGATAATATGCCGTCGCTAAACCATGCCCACCACCACCGATAACAATAATATCATATTCAGATTTAGGTTCTGGACGTCGCCAAAGGGGTTTCCAGCCTCGGTGACCAGTCAATGCTTCCTTGATTACTTTAATTGCTGAATAGGCCACGGTTAGCTTCTAATTCTTCCGATAGATTAATCGGCTGAATTTATCCAAGAGGGAGGCTCGTAGATAATAATGGTAACCTCATCTCCTTTGTTTATTTTTCCAGTGGTTTCTATTACACCCACAATACCTCTATTTAATTTTGCTGCTTTTGAGAAGGTGGTGTTTTCAATGGGTTGATTCGATCGATCGCAATGTAACTCAGCAATCTTTTTACCCATCTCCATACAAGGTGGATTATATTCCTCAACGAGAAGTTCCACGCCCGAGGGAAATTGTAATAAAGTGCCTTTTGGTAAAGCTGATAAATTAGCTATTCCAGAGAGACAAAGATTGGCACCTAATGTGCTCGCATCGATGGTATTCTCAAGATTCATCGCGGTTTCAATTTCTTTAATTTCTTCTATAGAAACAGCTGACCATTGCCTTTCATTACGTCTTATGGTGCCTTTTTTTTGCTTGTCACCTGCCCAAGCTACTCGCGTATAACCTCGATGTGAATCTCCTACGATTCCATCGAGTGCTAACTCAATCAAATCTTCCTCGATAGTACCAAGGTTATTATTTGATCCAGTGTGGACGGAATGAACATGTGCGGTTAATTTGATCATTGTTTCACATACTAAAGCGGGCATTGATTTATGACAACAACATAGCATACTGTGAAATCCTATGTAAATATAAGTTAAATTCTGAGGAAGAATTTCTAGTATGAGTAATTTCGTTGCAAACATAGATTATTTGATTATTTTCCTTTACTTGACCATGTTGGTCAGTATCGGCTTTTACGCTTATAAGCGCGATTCAAGTTATGAGGATTTCATCTTAGCTGGACGCGGAATGACAACACCGATGTTAATTTCAACCATGGTATCAACCTATTACGGTCTGGATATTCTCTTTGGCTCATCGGAAATGGCTTTTAATGATGGCTTAATGGCATTTTTTGGCTATGCCCTATCAACCCTCGTATTTTATTTATTTATTGCGTTTTATATGGCAGACAAATTACGTTCGGCGAATTTTATCTCTCTCCCTGAAATTCTTGAAAAAGCTTATGGCAGAAAAACCTCTTCAATTGGAGCGGTGAGTTCAATGGTTTATTGTTTACCCACGACCAGTTTATTTGCATTGGGACGAGTATCTGAGTTTGTTTTTGGGATTGACGCTCATTATGGTGCTTTTATTTTGGGTGGAATTGCACTGGCTTATACATTACTTGGCGGCTTAAAAGCGGTGGCAATCACCGACACTATTCAGTTTTCTCTCATGTGTATTACAGTTGCCGTCGGAGTTCCATTGCTGGTATATGAAGTAGGTGGATTTATATCAATTCAGCAAAGCGTTCCAACTGGCCATTTTAAATTATTTGGCACAGTACCGCCTTGGCTATTGATTGCCTATGCATCTTCAAGTCTAGCAGTCCTAATTGATCCTTCTTTGTATCAGCGTATTTTTGCAGCACGTAATGCACGTCAAGCTCGCAATGCTATTTTAACTTCAACGGTTATATGGACGACGTTTGATTGGCTGGTCGTGGCCGGCGGTATAGCAGCATTGGCGGCTGTCACTTCTGGAATCTTATCAAGTGATGTTCATCCAAATGATGCATTTTTAATTGCTGTCACTTATGCGCTACCAATTGGTTTATCGGGTATATTTCTAGCCGGAGTTCTTGCCACTGCGATGTCAACGATCGATGGTTATACATTGGTGGCGGGCTCTAATATATCCTATGATATGTACCGCCCGTTAATAAAACCAGATGCCACCGATGCTGATCTCGTGAGGGTAACTAAAATCGGTATCGTTATCGCTTGGACGCTTGGATACGTAGTGGCATTCCAGTTTGATCGTATTATGGCTCTACTGATTTTCGTTACTACTGTCATTACATCCACGGTGTTTGTTCCTGTTCTGATGGCGCTATTTCATCGAGGTCGAAAAACCACATTATCAGGATTGCTGAGCTGTGGTGCAGGTCTAGCAAGTGTTCTGACTTTCTATATAGGTATGTCACAGATTGGAGATTATAATGAGCTATGGGGTACTTATATTTTCTCTTTCTCTGTTGGTGGTTATGATTTTTCAATATGGCAAGAGTATGCTTTATTCTTTTGTCTGCCTATGAGTTTATTGGGATTTTTTATTGGTAATATTTTTGGCACTAAGTTTATAGAAGCCCCTTTAAGCGGTGAAGCAACATGACAGGTTGGGATATATTTACGATTTTTTGTGCAATATTTTTGGGCTCCAGTGGTTTTATTTTGTTGTTTGTTTTTTTAAGAGATGCATACAGAGATAGAATGGTGAGTAAAAAAAATGTGAAATAAGAGATTGTAATAATGCTTATATTTATCGATTATTTTTTCTCAAGAGCCAAGTGGCGGCTATGCCAATAAATGCAATAATGGTTAGGAAGATAAAATAATTTTGATGTCCTATTAAGCCTGGATTTGCATCAAGAATTCTTCCCGAAATAGAGCCAAAAAATATTTCTGGTGTAAAGCCTACGAACGAAACAATACCAATAGTCGTGCCTGTAATTTTTGCTGGGGTATTAATTTCATGTATAAGCGCAAAATAAATACCTCGAATGGCAAATACTGCAAAGAAAGTTACAAAGATATTCATGTATAAAAAAGTGATCCATGGTGCCGAGCCATCCAAGAATATAAGGCTGCTAAAAGAGCATAAGAGCATGCAAAACATCAATAATATAACGCGACTTGCTACCATCCGATCGGCTAGTATTCCAGCAAACACGGCCGCAATAGGTCTAGTCAATGAAGCGTATGTAAATAGTGTGGCGGCATCGACCTCATTCATGCCCATTACTTCATAAGCGTATAAAGCTGTGTTATCGAGACCTTTGTAGGTTGAATAGGCGCAAATAATGATGGCTGCATGCAACCAAACCAAACGGTTTGAGAGGACCTTAGTTAAACTTCTGAAATCAATTGAGCTTTTTTTGTTAGTGGTATGCACTTGAGATTCAGGAAGAAATTTCCATACCAAGACAGCACCCATAGCGGTTAGTGAAGAATAAAATAGTATAATAGAACGAAAACCATTTAATCTTTCACTTGCCGAAGCAAGGTTTATTTGCAGTGGTAAAAAACTAGCAAAAATTATAATTGCAATCGCTGATAATAATGAAGCAAGAACACCTCTCCCCCCTTCAAGTAATCCAAAAGCTTTTCCTTGAGTATTATCTCCGCCCCATTCTCTCGTGGCTTTAAGCATTGCTGCCCAAAATAAAAAAATCGTAGTAATGCCCCAATATCCATATAACAATGTCATTCCGAATAAATCCGGGATGGTACTCATGTATATTCCACCAGATGCTGTCAGTAACAAAGAAACTGCCATTAATTTTCGCGCCGAAATTTTATCGGCGATGATGCCTCCTAGAAAATAGGAAACCATGGCCATTGAGCCATAGACTGCAAAGATATCTCCTAAATTGGTATTAGTTAAATTAAATATATCTAAAAAGGTGGGTCGAAAAAAACGTGCTAAATGAAAAGGTAAACTGAACACTAACTCACTGGCTAAAATCAATATGATTATTTGTGTCGTGCGATGTTTATTTTTAATCATGATCATATTAACAAGAGTATTCTATAAATTTCCTGATAGGTGAAAAATTTGTGATTTTAATTTTGATCAGCAAAAATTCAGTTGGATTGCTAAAATAATAATTTATTAAGCTTAAGGATAATTATTATTTCTGTGATATTCGCATTTTTTGCTACGGCATTAGTTTATGCTTCTGTCGGTTTCGGGGGTGGCTCGACCTATAACGCCTTATTGATTTTGAGTCAGGTCGATTACAATTTGGTGCCAATTATTGCCTTAATATGTAATGTGATCGTCGTGAGTGGTAATTGCTTGAGATACCATAAAAATGATTTGATACCTTGGTCATTTACTTTGCCGGTTATTTTGGTGTCTATTCCCTTTGCTTTTATGGGCGGTAATATCTTTATTGATGAAGCTCTCTTTATCAAAATCTTGGGTTGGACATTGTTGTTTTCTGGATTGATGATGTTTTATAGGCATCAAGAGATTACTTCAGTATCGCCAAAATTAAATAGCTCTATAGGTAAATTTATCAGTATTGTCATCGCAGCTATCTTAGGTTTTCTTGCTGGTCTAGTGGGTATTGGTGGAGGCATTTTCTTCGCTCCTATGTTGCATATAACCCAGGTCCTCCCAACGAGAAAGATCGCTGCTTTTGCCAGTATTTTTATTCTGGTTAATTCTGTAGCTGGTCTTATTGGACAATATAATAAGTACGATAACCTTGATATATTGTGGCTTGACAATCAATATATTTGGCTCTTACTAGCAGTATTTATCGGAGGGCAATTGGGTTCATATATCAGTATCAAAAGAATTAAACCAATTATTTTACGTAGACTAACCGCGGGACTAGTGATTTATGTAGGATGTAGATTATTATTGATATAAGATTAAATGAACGAATGTAATTATAAGAACAGTGCTTGAGGTATTCAGTGTCATTAGAAATAAGAAAAATCGTAGTACATGATGAAGAAACTCTAATTGAAGGATTTTGTGAAGCAAAAAGTCCCCTCAGAATGTTCGCAGTAGCGGCGGTTATAAAAAACCCATGGTCTGGAAGATACGTCGATGATTTAAAACCAGAAATCTTATCTATCGCTCCTCCTTTGGGTGAGGAATTAACTCAAAGAATTATAGAGTTAGCAGGCGGTGGAGAAAAAATAGAGGCCTATGGTAAAGCAGCTGTTGTGGGGCTTGACGGAGAAATAGAACACGCCTCTGCCTTGATACATACTTTGCGATTCGGGAATTTTTACAGAGAGGCAGTAGGAGCGAAAAGTTATTTATCCTTCACGAATACTCGTGGCCCTGCCAATGCATCAATTATGGTTCCGTTGATGGATAAAAATGATGCCGGTCGTCGTTCTCACTATTTAACCATTCAATTTTCTATTGCAGATGCTCCAAGGGCGGATGAGATTGTAGTTGTTCTAGGGGGCTCAATTGGCGGTCGTCCTCATCATCGTATTGGTGATCGCTATCAAGACTTAAAAGATCTCGGTCATGATGTGGAAAACCCTGCCTCGGTATAGAACTACCAATAACATTGCCTATTACAAAACTGGTAATGGCCCGGCTATTCTTCTGATTCATGGCGTGGGTTTGAGGCTAGAAAGTTGGAATGCCCAAATAAGCATTCTCAGTAAAGAGCACACCGTTTATGCCATCGACTTGCCAGGCCACGGAGAAAGTGATCAGTTAATACTAGAATCACCTAATATAAATCTTTATACACAACAAATAAAATTATTTGCCGACGAAATAATTACAGGTGCTTTTATAGTGATGGGGCATTCTCTGGGTGCTCTGATCGCGATTCGTTTTGCTCATTTGCACAAAAAATATTGTCTTGGTGTTGTGGCTTTAAATTGCGTTTATCAACGCACGAAAAAAGCAATGAGTTTCGTCAAATCGCGAGCAACAAAACTTGCTCTAGAGGGCCCTAAAAATATTATTCCTCAAACAATTGATCGATGGTTTGGAGAAAGTCCATTGGGTTCTAATTTAGAAATAGCTAGTACTTGTAAGCAATGGTTAGAAGCAACAAATACAGACGGTTATAGCCATGCTTATAATGCTTTTGCTGATGAAGATGGGGCGGCAGAAAAAATATTGATAATGAATAATTTGCCCATCGCATTTATAACAGGTACGTTAGACTCAAATTCAACGCCATTAATGAGTCAGGATATGGCGATGATCTCTCCTTTTGGAGTGGTCGAATTAATCCCAGAAGCGGGTCATATGGCACAAATGACTCACTCAAAAGAGGTTGGTGAAGTACTGCGATTATTTGCACTGGGCATTAGAAATTAATATAACGAGATAGTTTGATGAAATTTTCACTTTTTGCACATATGGAACGCACAAGTCAACAGCAATCATATGTTGATTCATACGATGAGTTCTTGGGGTTGTGTCAGCTGGCAGATCAAGGTGGAATGCATGCAATATGGACGGGCGAACATCATTGTATGGATTTTACTATTGCCCCTAATCCATTTATTAATATCGCTGACTTAGCCAGTAAATTGGATAATGTACGTTTAGGGACAGGCACTATTATCGCGCCATTTTGGCACCCAATCAAGCTGGCTGGTGAATCGGCTATGACGGATATAATTACATCGGGAAGACTAGAGCTTGGTATTGCAAGAGGGGCTTATAGCTATGAATATGAACGTTTAATGCCAGGCATGGATGCTTGGGAGGCCGGTGCTCGCATGCGAGAAATGATACCGGCAATTCAAGGGCTTTGGAGCGGTAATTATAAGCACGATGGAGAGTATTATAAATTTCCAGAATCAACGTCAACTCCAAAACCAATGCAATCGTCAGGCCCACCTATTTGGATCGCTGCAAGAGATCCAAATAGTCATGAATTTGCTATAAAAAATAATTGTAATGTTCAGGTCACTCCACTCTGGCAAGGCTATAAGGAAGTAAGAGATTTGATAGCTCGCTTTAAAGATGCTCAGATTAAATGTCAAAATAAAGCCCAATCAAAAATAATGTTGTTGCAGCATACATTTGTAGCAGGTTCCGATGATGAGATAGATTATGCAGCCAAAAAATTCAGTGAGTTTTATGGTCACTTTGGTGCGTGGTTTAAAAATGAAAGACCAGTAGATCAAGCCTTAATGAAAAAATTATCCGTTCCAGAATTAGAAGTGCTTGATATGTATTCACCTTCCGTTATGAAAGCTAATTTAGCCATCGGTAATTCAACGGATGTGATAAATTTGCTAAAAAAATATGAGGGGCTCGGCTATGATGAATTTGCTTATTGGATTGATTCAGGAATGAGTTTTGAGCATAAAAAAGCATCTTTAAATAGGTTTATTAACGAAGTTATGCCAGCTTTTCAATAATCAATGGGTTATGACATATGACTATTCAGGAAAAAATACCTCATTACCCGCTTTTTATAAACGGCGAATTTGTTGAGGGAGAAAAAAAAGAAAGTATAGAGAGTATCAACCCTCATACTGGAAAGGCATGGGCAACGTTTGCTGTCGCTAATGATTTTGATGTGAATCGTGCAATATCCATAGCAAAACAATCAATGGAAAAAGGCAAGTGGGCAGATATGCTGCCCTCAATGCGTGGTAAATTATTGTGTGCTCTGGCTGATTTAATCGAAAAGCACGCTTCTTTTCTGGGTGAAATAGAAACCAAGGATAGCGGTAAATTACTTGTCGAGACAGCCACTCAAACAAAATATGTTGCTGATTATTACCGTTATTATGCTGGCTTGGCAGACAAAATAGAGGGCGCAACTTTACCGATTGATAAACCGGATATGCATGTTTTCACTACCTGTGAACCGATTGGCGTGGTCGCAGCGATAGTTCCTTGGAATGCACAAATGTTCCTTACAGCAACAAAACTAGCTCCGGCACTGGCTGCTGGTTGCGCTATTATTATCAAAGCATCTGAAATTGCCCCATGTGTATTATTGCATTTTGGGAGACTGATTAAAGAGGCAGGATTTCCAGATGGTGTGGTCTCAATTATCACTGGAGATGCAAAAAGTTGTGCAATTCCATTAACGATACATCCCGATATTGATCGAATTGCATTTACCGGAGGACCGGAAACTGCTAAACAAATCATTACTAATTCAGCGGAAAATTTTGCTGTTACCACGCTTGAGTTGGGCGGTAAATCTCCAATAATAATTTTTGAAGATGCAGATATTGATAGCGCAGTTAATGGAATTATCGCTGGAAACTTTGGTGCATCAGGGCAATCTTGTGTTGCTGGATCAAGAGTGATTGTGCATGAATCAATAAAAAATGACGTTATAGCTAGGCTCATAAAAAAGGCCAACAACATCAAAGTGGGCAGCCCAACAGACCCAGAGACTCATGTGGGTCCGCTATGTACTGAAAAGCAAATTATATTAATTGAAAACACACTAAAGAAAGCCATTTCACAGAAGGCTAAAATACAATTTGGTGGAAAGCGAAAACAAAGTGAAGGATATTATTTTGAACCAACATTGGTGGATTGCCCTAATGAATCGATTGCGACACTTGAAGTTGAAATGTTTGGCCCAGTAATGTCAATGCTGTCTTTCAAGAGCGAAGAAGAGGCGATTGATTTAGCTAATAATAGTTTATACGGGCTTGGCTCAGGTGTATTTACTACTAATTTGGCTCGCGCACACCGTGTTTCCAAAAAGATTAAGGCAGGTATTTGTTGGATTAATACCTATCGAGCAATTTCACCTATTGCTCCGTTTGGTGGTTATAATCGATCGGGTTATGCCAGAGAAGCTGGTATTCAGGCAATAAATGATTACGTGAGGACAAAAACAACTTGGATTAATATATCTGACGAGCCTATGGCTAATCCATTTGTTATGCGTTAATTGAGACAACAGTGCCATGGCCTTATTGAGTTGAGTCAGAGTCATCATTTAATAACGACTTAATCAGTGAAATAACCATAAGTGCCATGACCACTGAAAACGGCAGAGCCCCTATAATCATTATTGATCGCAATGCCTCCATTCCTCCAGCTGCTAACAATACGCCGATAAGAATCGAGAATAGGATCCCCCAAATTACTATATGTTTAGCTTGTTTTTGACTTTGACTACCACCTGATGCCAGCGTAGTGATGATCAAAATACCTGAATCTGCTGAAGTGATTAAAAACGTTAATAGTAATGTCACAATGATTAAGGAGAGCGCGATGGATAATCCCGGTGAAAGTATTAAATTAATTGTTTCGAATAATTGCGCTGAAATATCTGCATTAACGATGGCACCCTGAGCGATATCACTCAGTTCAAGATCAATTGCTGTAGCACCGATGAAGGTGATCCATACCAAGCAGATCAAAGAAGGAATAATCATTGCGCCGATGACATATTCGCGAATGGTCCTGCCTCGAGAGACGCGGGCTAAAAATAAACCGACAAAAGGAGCGAAAGCGATCCACCAGGCCCAATAAAATATAGTCCAAGTACTTTGCCATCCTTGTAATGCAGCAGAGGGTTCAACGCCGTTATCTTTCCAAACGGTGGTAGACATCGATGGAAGGGCGATCAGATAATCCCATATCGTGTAAAAAAAGGTTTCTAAGGCAAAAAAGGTAGCGCCAAATAAAATGAAAAAGGCAATTAAGAAAACCGATAAACTCATATTAATATTTGACAACCACTTGATGCCTTTTTGTAAACCCGACATAGCAGAAACACAAGAAGCACTAACGATTAGAGTTAATCCGAATAACTGAGCTAGAAGAGTTGGCTTCCCGCTGCCATCTATCAACCACGTTGCACCACTTATATTGAAAAGGCCAGAGGCAAATTGTGATACACCATAACCAATCGTCACACTTAGACCAACGATAGTGGCTAAGATAGCAACGATATCCACAACGTGTCCCGCGCCGCCCGACATAGCTCGGCCAAAAAGAGGTTGTAAGGCACTTCGAATTGTTAGAGGCAGGTTACGATTATAGGATAAATATCCCAGTGAAATACCAATCACACCATAACAAGCCCAAGGCGTGAGGCCATAGTGCAACATAGCCCATTTATAGGCATTACGAACATTATTTTCATCCAGTCCAGTGGCTAATCCTTTGATCGTGTCAGGGTTAGTGGTGAAGTGAGAAAGAGGTTCAGCAGTAGAATAAGTAAGCATCCCTATACCTATACCAGCACCAAACATCATCGAGATCCATGAGAAGGTACTAAATTCTGGTTTTTCATTAGGCTTACCCAGTTTTATATGAGCCGTGCGAGGCCAAAATCCAAGGCATAAACAAGCAATGGTATAAAATGCAGTGACATAGACATACCAGGTCCCAAAGGTTTCAGTCGACCAATTTTGTGCTTCCAATAATATTTGGCCGGTAGTGGAAGGTGAGATAGCCACCCACATAATGAGCCCACCAAT
Source organism: Woeseiaceae bacterium (assembly GCA_028227395.1). Taxonomy (GTDB): domain Bacteria; phylum Pseudomonadota; class Gammaproteobacteria; order Steroidobacterales; family Woeseiaceae; genus SP4260. Next base: position 83,032 of record JAOIZZ010000003.1, read on the forward strand.
TAATAATTTTGGTATCACAGCAACAACACGATTAAAGCCTTTGTAGAATCCAGACTGATCTGTATTTATGAATACAGCTGGTTGCTGCTGACTTGAGGGTGAATTATCCAAGATCATTGCTCCTAATAATTATTGTAAGTAACTTTTTAGTTATTCACCCGCACCAAGTCGGGATTGTTCACTTGCTTCGACTAATATCTGATCAGCTATATGCAAGAGCTTTGTATATTGAGTAGCCTCAATATCAAGACCACTTGTTATTTTCTCATTAAAACGTTGTTTAAATTCACATGCTAGAATTTCTTGAGTCACTTTTCCTTTTTGTGAAACAGGTGGAATCTTTAAATAAGACTCAATGGAATTAATACTATGTTTAGAGCATATCAAATCTAATTCAGACTTGTTATTGAGTATTGAATTATTTATTTTTATTGTTGAAAAATTTGGATACATTTCATTAGGATTGATACTCGCTGAATACAGTAAATTTTTTTCTGGTTCTGCCCACCATGCTTTCGCGTAATAACCATATTGACTGCATTTAATGAGGTTAGGGAGAATAACAATAGGCTTAAGCGTATTGTTGATAATAGAATGACAGAAATTATCTTGATGGCATTTTGCTAATGTCATATCAGTAATAATACTGCCTGTATGAATGAGGCTATGTTTTTGATTATCAAAGACAAAACATTTTTTCTTATCCTTTAAAAGGATAGGTGTGAGATTTAATTTTTTAGGGTTCACGTCAGTTATTCCTAGAAAATTAATAATTCCCAAAAGATCGTGAATTTCAAGCCATTGAATGATTGCTGCTGTATCTTCGAAATCATATTTATGACCATAATATGATTCACAGGCACGATTTAGCAGGGCTTTGAATTCATTGATTGAAATTCTAATGAATTTCATTTCCTTTGCTCATTTGATTATTTGGCATGATAGGGAAGATCCAATCATCTTTATATTTAGAGCCAATATCAGAGGTAATTGGCGCTCCTTGGAACATCGTATTACGAACCCATAGTCGAGACTTAGGATCAAATTTTCCAACGCCAAAAAACGATAACTTACAGCGCAATAAATGTATTGGCAGCACATCTTTATCAAGTAAATTTGCTTGTATTTCACCGTATTTTGTTTTTGCCATTGTTTGTATACGCCGAATAATTTGACGATGCTCGGGGTATGCGAATACGAATTCAGCAACATTATTAATTTTTATTTCTGGAGGTAATTTTTTAAGAGTCGAATGACATTGTTCAACAGCCCGAGCAATACCGATCAGTATTTCTTTTTCAGCGCCCTGATCAATGTCTCTATCACCAAGTCTTGGCTCCATTTTTTCTTCAGATCGATACCAGAAAACAGCATTTGCACTTTTGGAATTGAAATCGTATTGCAACGCCCATTGATATTGCTTTTCTATAATTTGTCTGAGATCCAATAATTTCATTTCTGGAGACAGTGCGTATATTTCCTCGATGTCATGGTTTTCTTCTAGAGACAATACTTCTTCAGGGTGGATTTCGATTAAAATGGTATTAATGAGTTCTTGCGCTTCAACATTATAGTGGTTGGTTACATAGTCTATAAATTGACCCCACTCTTGAAGAGTTTCTTTGTTCAGCCACTGTATGATCGAGCCTAGGGATTGACTGGCCTCTAGATTAATTTTATTTTGCGACTCATTATTGGTCGTTATTTCATTTAAATGAATGATGGCACGTTGTATCAATAAATTCAGAGCTTGCAGGGTATTTTTATTTGGTAGTGTATGGCTTATAACTTGTGCTAATGCTAATTCTCTCGTTTCGATCCAGCTATTGATTAATAAAGGATGCTTGATTAAAAAAGGCGCCATTCCAAGACCAGTAGCATTACCAATCCCAAAATACCTTTTTATGTCATCATCGAGACGAACTGCTAACTCAGGTGCACGCTTGAATGCAATATGATCGGCTTGATCTAGGCTGAACTGTCTGATCATAAAACAAGCAAACATTTCAGCTGAAAATGGCTCTTTGAAGTCTTGATAAGCTAATTTTATTTTGCCCCAATCAGCCATTCCGAATTTACCGCTTCCATACACAGCCGTTGTTCGATACAAATAGCCAACCTCATTAATTTTTTTGATACAAGGCTGCATACCAGAACTGAGTTGATTGACCACATATTCAAAGTTACGGCTGCTTTTATTGGCTCTTGATAACACTAGACTTTCTGCTGACATTCTACCTTTTTCTTGGCGTGGCACATTTTCTTTCAGCGTCTCTAATTCATCTGGTTTAAAGGGTCCATGCCGAAGCGTAACAGTCATGTCCCAAGCCTCTGCAATCACTCTATCTGTTCGAATAGTGCTATCTAGAAAATTGGCAAATACGACAAAATGATAACAAGTGCTTGGAGTGGTTATCTCATAAACAGTTTCACCATAACCCTCTTTGTCTAAATTAAACAAGACGCGATTAATGCTCCACTGCTCTTGCATAACTTTTCTCATTAACTTTCGCATAAAACTAAGTTTATAAGGATAAAAGCTTCCTAGTCGATTGAGATCCATGACTTTTGCTGGGCTTCTTAAGCTCGTTTTTGCTTGCTTAAGGCTGTGATTATGATTATTCATGAGTCTTTATTAGGCATGGGCGGAAAGGACGACAAGAAGAAATTTAACCAATTTTTACCCATGATTTTTTCTATGTCATGATCACTGAAACTTACAGCTTGAAGGCCATCAATTAAGTTTTGGAATCCCAAATTATTTTTAAACCAGTCTGGTTGTTTGGGCCATGCAGGTTGTTCAGCATTACCTTCACCAAAGTCAGGTGTGAGTGCCCATCGGCCACTGCGCATCCATTCTAAGATGGTATAGTCCCAGTTAAGACATAAATCTGAGCCAATACCAATGCGATCTATACCCATAAATTCAGCTGTGTCATAGATCATATTGCAAAATTCTTCTAAGGTGCAATCAGAACCTTTAGCAAGGTGAAAAGGGTAAAGACTCACGCCTAGCATACCTTTAGATTCACTGAGATTCTTGAGAACATCATTTGATTTATTTCTTAATGCTGCGTGGAAAGTAGTTGGATTTGCATGCGTGATTGCAATTGGTCGAGTAGAAATTTCCATGGCTTGTAAGGTTGAATATTCAGCACTGTGCGACATATCGATGATCATACCGAGACGATTCATTTCTTTGATAGCCACTTTGCCAAACCGAGTGATGCCTGAATCTCTCTCTTCATAGCAACCAGTGGCAAGTAGGCTTTGATTGTTATAACTGAGTTGCATTATACGTGCGCCTAGATGATGCATTTCTTCAATAAGACGAACATCGTCTTCCACGGGAGAGCAATTTTGAAAGCCAAAGATAATACCAATTTTATTATTATCTTGAGCGACTTGAATGTCCTCAGCACTTCTGATTGGCATAATAAGATCAGCATGTTCTGTGAATTGTTTGTTCCAGTTATCAATATTTTGAATGACTTCTTTTCGATTTTCCCAATAGGCGATAGTGACATGAATCACATTAAGACCGCCGCGCTTCGCTTCTTTAAAAAGTTCTCGATTCCAATTTACATATTGGAGGCAATCAATAATTAATATGTCATTGGTATTCATTATGAAGAAATATAGGTCGTTTTAACGATAGTATAAAACTCTTTAGCATAGGATCCCTGCTCACGAGGCCCATAGCTTGAAGATTTTCTGCCACCGAACGGGACATGGTAATCGGTTCCAGCGGTTGGTAGGTTAACCATTACACAGCCCGATTCAGAATGTCGTTTAAAGTGATTGGCTTGTTTGAGTGATTGAGTAATAATCCCTGAAGTTAGACCAAAATCAGAGTCATTAGAGATGGCCAATGCGTCTTCATAACTCTTAGCTTTTATAACGCAAGCAATTGGTCCGAATACTTCCTCACGATTAATTTCCATCTGATTATTAGTTTCTGTAAATAAGGTAGGACGCATATAAAATCCATTATGACTCACCGTTATTGATTCATCACCAACTATCATTTTAGCGCCAGCTTTTTGAGCAGATGCTATGTATTTTTTATTTTGTTCAAATTGACGTGAATCAACCACAGGACCAATTTGTGTTGTCTTATCTAATGCATTTCCGACAACCAATCCTTGTGTTGCTGTGATCATTTTTTCAACGAACTCATCATGAATGCCCGCTTCAACAATTAGTCTAGAGGATGCAGTGCATTTTTGTCCGGTACCAAAAAATGCGCCGTTAATGGCGCATTGGACGGCAATATCAATATCAGCATCATTCAGGATGACCAGCGCATTTTTGCTGCCCATCTCTAATTGAATTCGTGTCATATTTTTAATGGCTTTTTGTGCTATCAAGTTGCCTGTCTTGACTGAGCCTGTAAATGAAATAGCATCAATGTTTTTTGATTCTGAGAGTGTCTCACCAGCAATACTTCCTGGCCCTTGAATACAGTTAAATACACCTTTCGGTAAACCACTTCGATGCAATATATCAGCAAATGCAATTGCACTGGCTGGCACAATTTCAGAAGGTTTAAGGACAACACAATTACCAAAAGCAAGGGCTGGCGCTATTTTCCAGGCAGCAACTGCTATGGGGAAGTTCCAAGGCGTAATCACACCAATTACACCTAATGGCTCTCTTGTGACTTCAACATTTATATTAGGTCGAGTGGAAGTGGCCAGTTCACCCATCTGCCTGAGAACTTCTGCGCCGAAGTATTGAAAGAATTGTCCTGATCGATATACCTCACCAATGCCTTCAGCTAATGGTTTACCTTCTTCTCGCGCTATTAATTCACCAATTTCGGTACTGCAATTAATGAGCTCATCGCCAATATAATCGAGTATTTTTTTTCTCTCTTCCAGTGAGCTGGCTGACCATTCAGTAAAAGCATCTCTAGCACTTTTGATTGCCAATAAACTGTCTTCTTTAGAGGCTGCATGAAAAGTACCAATACAATCTGTCGTATCAGAAGGATTGATGCTAGTGAATGATTGGCCATCATTAAACCATTGACCATTAATTAAGTTACTTCCTAAATTTGACATTTTTCCCTCAGATAAAGAATGTTTGCATATAAACTATACGTGAATCGATTACTAGTTATTGTAACTAAGTTAAACAAGATCTCCCAATGCATTTTTAAGAGGCTGCAACCAGGGCTCATAGTTTTTCCATTGCTCTAATCCACTTTTATAGATGGGCTGTCTTACTTGTTCTGAACTAGGTGTTCTGACATTTCTTTTGGTTTGATGAAAGTTAATGCAATTTTCTTCAAAAGGAAGTTCACAATAATCAAGAATGCGATGCACTTCACGGTCTAAGTTAGCCACCACATTTTCATATTGAACACGAAGAATTTTCCCAGGAAGTATTTCATCCCAATGATCCATTACTTTTACGTAATCACGATAATAAGTTCCAATTTCCTCTAAACCATAAGAGAATTGTTGGCCACTGGCGAATAGCTGTTTGAAACCACTAAAGCAACAAGCCATTGGTTCTCGTCGTGCATCAATTATTTTTGCATTTGGAAGAATCAATCGTATTAAAGCAATATGTCGAAAATTATTGGGCATTTTATCAATAAAGTAAGGCGCTTTTTTTCGATGAATGCGAGTTTCTTCAATATAATTTTTACCGAAGGCCTTTAGTTTTTCAGGATCGAGTGTGCTTAAATTAGCAGGATAATCTGGCGTCTGATTGATGGTTTTTCTACCTGCGAGTTTATAGGCAAGTGCCGGAATGTTGGGTAATTCTAGAGTTCCTTCAACTTGAGAGTGTGAGGCTAAAATTTGCTCTAATAGGGTCGAGCCTGCTCTAGGTAATCCGACTATAAAAATGGGGGCTGAATCTAGATGACCTTGATTATGTTTTGCATTAAATAGATCAACATTACAATGCGCTTGCTGTAAGGCAAGAATCTTAGTCATATTTTCTTTAGTATAGTTATGATTCGTTTTTTGTAAGGTATTACCTCTTTCATAATAATAGAATGATTTTTTGAATTGTTTTTGATCCTCATAATGTTTGCCAAGGGCAAAACAAAGATGAATTCTGTTAGTTGCTACGGTGGCACTCATGGCCTCTTTTTCAGTCATTAAATTAACTTCTTGGTCGGTAAATTCATATGTCTTTAAATTAGCCATACTCCAATAAGCGTCACCAAAATCATTGCGTGCCGCATATGCTTTTCGATAAGCCTCAATTGCTTCGTCTTTTTTACCAATAGTTTTAAGGGCGTGCCCATGAACCAATCTTAGTTCTGGGTCATTTGGAGTAATTTTGTTTGCCTTGTCATAGATATTCAATGCTGTCTTGTAATCACCTACTGCTATGGATTGATTAGCAAAAGCTATTTTATATTTAAGGTTGCTAGGTTCTCTCTTAATTAGGATTTTTGCTTGCTCAAGCGATTGCTTGTATTTTTGACGTCGATACAAAACAACCATATAGTCGTGCCTGGCAAAATTGTTTTCTGGTTCGAACTCAAGTGCTTTTTCGAGCAAAAATTCAGCGTCATCTAGAACGTCAGCAGCAACACCAAGGCTAGCTAATAAACGCATCCCCTCGACATTTTTTTTATTCTTTTGCAAAAATTGTCGACATAACTGTTCTGCATCATAGCTATGACCTTCAGAAATCATGTTACGAACGCTTAATAATTCATCGGGTAAGGCTTTTAATTTTTCATATTCGGTATTTGTGATTTTCGCGTTATCATGATTGCCTTGTTTGGTATGGATTTTTGTTAAACCGGCCCAACTCGCTATTAAGGAGTTATTAAGCGAAACGGCATGTCGATAAGCATAAAGCGCCTGACTGGTGAATCCTGCAGCCATACAAACATGCCCTTCTTCTTGAAAAGCTCTGCCATATCCAGGGCGAATTTTTTTTAACTGTCTTAAGGTTGCAAGCGCCTCTTCTAGCCTATTAAGGTATCTTTGGCATACGGCTTTAATATAGAGGGCTTTTCCATTTTCAGGATATTGCTCGAGGATCACTTCTGTTTTTTTCTCAGCTTCAACCAGACGACTGTTTACTAGAAGTGATCTTGCTTCTTCTAATGCAACTTCAATTTGTTCTTTATTATTCATCATCTAATTTATTATTGATTATTTCGAAGAAAGAAAAAAGGCGAGCCTTAGCTCGCCTTTATTTTCCTTCTGCGTAATAACTACGCTAACACTATATTAGAAGTCGTATGAGACTCTAAAACCCATAGTACGTGGGCGGTTAGTGGTAGCTCTTTCGAAGAAGTCTTGTCTGTTGATATGCAACTGTGCACGTTCGTCAGTTAAGTTCTTCACATAGAGCTCCATGCCCCAGTTATTATTTATATTTTTCAAGCCAACTGAAGTATCAAAAACTGTGTAAGCTTTTTGAAATACATTTGGCTCGTCAGTCGTATCAACTATTGAGTTAAGCGCTTTTCCTGCATGCTTCATACCCAATTGATAGTAGATACTTCCGTTTGCTGTTTCCCGCTCATATTTAGCTCTAATGGTATATTGTACTTCAGGAGTCAAAGGTAATTGACGACCTTCATCTTGAACTACGAGAGCAAACGCTGGATCAACACGAGTCAATTCAGTTTTATTATATGAACCAGCTGCATAGACAGTTAGATTGTCTGTGGCTGCCCATGTAAGATCGCCTTCCATTCCTTTGATTTCAGCATCACCACCATTATCAACAAGTGTAAATATTGAGATGTTTTGCGAATCGAAATGTGACACTTGAATGTCTTTCCAGTCGATCATGTAGATTGCACCATTGAAACGTAAACGACCATCAAACATAGTTGATTTCCAGCCGAACTCAGTACTTTCCATCACATCTGATCTGAACACATAAGGTAAGCAGTATCCAGGGAAGCCAGTTGCTGCGTTTGCATCAATTGCTCCTTTAGTACCACAAGCTATCTCTGTAGCTAGGCCTGCATTTGCCTTATTATTTGCAGTTGCATCATAAACACCTAGTTTAGCCGCGCCTCGGTTGAAACCACCAGGACGATAACCCTCAGACCATGTTGTGTACAATAAGAGATCATCACTTGGCGTATAAGACAACGTGAATTTCATCATTGTATCTTTAGTGCTAATAGGCCTAATTGCCGATGTAAATTTAGTGGCATAATCTCGACCACCAGTGACATTAGGTCTAACGTCATTTGAAGGGTCAGCATCATCTACCAGTAATGGACGATTACCGTATCTCCATGCGCCGTATCCTGTGAAGTCATAATCTAAATCATATTTACGTGCACTCACAGCTACATTCAATTCATCGCTGAGTTGAAAATCAATCTCACCAAACACTGCTGTTTGCTTTTCTGTTCTAAGATTGTCATTTCTAAACTGCGTTGCACCATTTACAACACCTCTTGCGTTAGCAGATGCTGTACCAAATGTACCTGGCGATCTATTGATATCGATTGGGGCAAAGCCTGCTTCGTATGGTGCCATGTAGTTAAAATTACCGATGTGTTTGATTTCGAAATCTTCGACATAAACACCACCTTGCATGTTGACCATACCATCCCAATTTGTAGCGAATCGTATTTCATTAGTCATGCGCGTCATTTCATTTTGCAGTCCTACAGCATTTGCTGGGTTACCGCACTCGATCACGCCAGGATTACCGCTTAGCGTTGGATCATAACCATACCTTGCTACTGTATTAGCAGCTGCTACTGCTGCAGTGGTTATATTACCATCAGCATCTTTTACTTCTGCAACTGCAAGAGTTTCACCTACACCTGCACCAGTATAATAACCGGCACCGGTTAAGTATTCACAGATATAACCTGATATGGATCCACCGATATTGGTATAGCCAGTGTAATCAAGTTGTGCATCGACTGAACGATCTAAGAAAGCACCTGTATAAACAATATCGATATCACCCATTGAACCATTTAGAGTCCAAGCAGTTGTGTTGAACGAATCATCTAATTTATCAGGTGTGAACCGCGATACTTTGAGGTCACCTTTGGCCATATCATAATCCCAAACACCTTCAGTTTTGAGAGACTGAGTAGTATTTTGGAGAAGTATATCCCAGTTTTCATTAAGTACCCATTTAAGGCCCATTCTAGCGCCTGCATAGTGTGCATCATTAAAATCATCTTCAACGATTGAATCATTTCTTGCTGCTGTATAATTAACTGGAATTGTTGTACCTGCTGCGATTTCTGTTCCGTTAAAGAATCTGGTTGCTTTAGCGTACGTAACACCAGTTGCTTTAGGGAATGTTCCGTTAATCTTACTACTAGGCGTGAATGTTCCTGCTACATTATCAATATAACCACCTTGGTTATCATTATAAAGAGCTACCCTGAATGCCATTTTACCTTCAATCAACGGAACATTAAGCATCATTTCAGCTGAGTTTGAATTCTCACCACCTGATGTAGATGCAAAACCGCCATTAAAGCTTGCTTGGAATTCATCAATCACTGGTTTGTTAGTAATTAATCTAACTGTACCTGCCATTGAGCTGGCACCATATAAAGTACCTTGTGGCCCAGGAAGTACCTCAATACGTTCCATGTCAGTAACATAAACATCTAAGTTACGACCGCCTGATGTAACTGGTTGTTCATCTAAGTAGAGTGCAACGTTTGGAGCGGAACCTTGAGATTCTGCAACCGTGATATTAATCGCATCGACTGCGGCACCACGAATGTAGATTTCATTTTGTCCTGGTCCTCGTCCACCAGCATTAACGCTTGGTAGATATTTCACATAGTCACTGAAGCTTTGAATATTTTCGTCTTCTAGTCTTTGTGCGTCCATTGCTTGCACGGCAAGTGGAATATCTTGCATGCTAGCTGACCGTTTTGTTGCAGTGACTGTAATTTCTTCTATTGCTTGAGCATGCACCGCTGAAGTAGCAGCACTTGCTGACATCGCAAGTAATACAGCTTGATGTACTTTGTTTACCTTAAGCATATCTGGTTTCCCCCGAGGCAATTTATGTTGCCGTTTTTTTGCTTAGTTAATAAAACATTACTTGTTGTTTGTGTGACTTTTTCAAATTTTTTTTACAAAAAAATGAGTTAAATCGACACAGTAATGCATGAAATTTAAAGTAGTTGGATCAAAACTACAAGCAAATAATTAACTTTTTACGCTTTTTTGTTATTTTTGTTGTTTTAATACAACAATAGAAAAAACTCAATATATTTGGTTTTGACTAAAATAAACCCGTAATACTTTTTGAATCGTCTACACCAATATTATCAGAAGCCGGCTTCCTCGGCAGTCCTGGCATGGTCATAACATCACCACATACTACGACAATAAATTCGGCACCAGCAGCAAGTCGAATTTCACGGATAGGAACATCATGACCACTGGGAGCTCCAGTGAGTTGCGGGTCAGTAGAAAAACTGTACTGGGTTTTTGCCATACAAACCGGATAATGACCGTAACCCTCTGTTTCAAATTGATCAAATTGTGCTCGTACTTTTTTGTCTGCAATAATATCTTGGGCGCCATAAATGGTTCTAGCAATATGCTGAGCTTTATCCCAGAGTTTCATGTCATCGGCATACAGTGTTTTAAATTTAGATGGCTGATTGTCAATCATGTCGATTACATGAGAGGCTAATGCTTCTGCCCCTTTTCCACCATCAGACCAGTGAGAAGAAATTTTACAAGCAACGCCAAATTTTTGACAATAATCTATAATTGCTTGATGCTCATTTTTTGTGTCAGTTACGTAATCATTTATAGCAACGGCTACTGGCACTCCAAATTCACCAATATTTCGAATGTGACGACCTAGGTTCTCACATCCAGCTATCACAGCATCGACATTCTCTTTTTGTAAGTTTGATTTTTCAACTCCACCGTGCATTTTTAAAGCTTTGGTGGTTGCAACTAGGACCACGGCACTGGGATTAAGTCCTGCTTTACGACATTTTATATCAAAAAATTTCTCTGCCCCTAAGTCAGCGCCAAAACCTGCTTCAGTTACCACATAATCAGCCAGTTTGAGTGCTGTTTTAGTAGCCACAACAGAGTTACAACCGTGTGCAATATTGGCAAATGGACCGCCATGCATTAAAGCAGGGTTATTTTCAAGTGTCTGAACTATATTAGGTTGAAAGGCATCTTTTAATAAAGCAGTCATTGCACCTTGTGCATTTAGTTGACTGACTTTGACCGGCTCACGTTTTCTTGTATATCCGATAACAATGTTACCGATACGATTTTGCAGATCATCAAGATCTGTTGCCAAGCAAAAGACGGCCATAACCTCAGAGGCGACTGTGATGTCAAAACCTCCTTGTCTTGGAATACCGTTACCAGGACCGCCAAGACCAGTTGTGATATCTCTTAGGGCACGATCATTCATATCGACAACTCGCTTCCAAGTAATTCTCCTTGGATCAAGGTCCAGCGTATTTTCCCAGTGGATATGATTATCAATTAAGGCAGACAAAAGGTTATGTGCCGCACCGATGGCATGAAAATCACCCGTGAAATGTAAATTGATGTCTGTCATTGGGATGACTTGAGCATAACCACCACCTGCGGCTCCCCCTTTCATTCCAAAACAAGGACCCAAGCTTGGTTCTCGTAAGCAAATCATCGCACGCTTACCTATGTGGCATAAACCATCGACTAAGCCAACGCTCGTTGTTGTTTTGCCTTCACCTGCGGGTGTGGGTGAGATTGCAGTGACTAAAATAAGATGACCGTCTTTCTTATCCTGAATTCCATCAATAAATTCGTAGGTTAATTTTGCCTTATCATTACCATATGGAATTAAACCCAATTCTTTAATGTCTAATTTCTTAGCAATGTCTGTAATGGGTTTTTTTATTGCTGCTTGAGCAATCTCTAAATCTGAAAGATAGTCTGTCATAATTTTATTACCTAGAATTACATCTTTATGTATTATTTTGATTATGGAAAAGCAGTCTAATCTGGAAACTGTTTTTTCACAAATCGTAATCCATATCATGAGGAGTTAGTTAGCTGAAAATTTTTGTCTTTTATTACGGTAATATTTATGCAAATAATCGCTTTTTCAAGGCATTCTATGGATTTTTAATTTAATAATAATTTTATTAAAGTTTGATGGGTATAATGTCGTTTAAAATCATACAAATGTCGTTATTAGATAAGCAATTAGGTTGAATGTAGAAGAAAATCACGAAATATATAAAAATTTAATTATTACAAAAAATAGTTAGGCGATTAATTGAAGGGGGCGATGGGATGGTTGATAGAAAACGCCGACGAAAAGGTGGCGGCAGAAGCTCAAAAGTAGCTGCTCGTCAAAATATTTCTACTGAATATCAAGCTTATATTGAACGCAATATACCTTATTTTGAAATATTGGATGAAGAGGGCTTGGCGTTAATAGAAAATAACGCTGATATTTTATTAGAAGAAATTGGTATTGAATTTCGTGATTTCCCCGAAGCTTTAAAACTATTCAAGGATGCAGGCGCAGACATAAAAGGTGAACGAGTTCGTTTCCCACGTGGTTTTTGCCGAAGTATCATTCAGGCAAGCGCTCCATCGGAATATACTCAACACGCTCGGAATTCTGCTCGTAATGTTGTTATTGGGGGACCACGAACAGTGCTCGTCCCTGCCTATGGTTCGCCTTTCATTAGAAACTTAGATGAGGGCCGACGTTATGCGACCATTGAAGATTTTCGTAATTTTGTAAAATTAGCTTACATGAGCCCGCATCTTCATCATTCGGGAGGAACTATTTGTGAGCCTGTTGATGTCCCCGTGAATAAGCGTCATTTCGATATGATCTACAGTCATATTAAATACAGTGATAAACCATTCATGGGATCTGTTACTCACCCAGAAAGAGCGGAAGATACAGTGGCGATGGCTAAAATTCTCTTTGGTGAGGACTTCCTTAAAGAAAATACCGTTCTAACCAGCTTAATCAATGCAAATTCACCATTAACTTTTGATGCCACAATGTTGGGTGCAGCGACAGTTTATGCCAAGAATAATCAGGCCACGATGATTTCACCTTTTATCCTGGCAGGAGCGATGTCTCCGGTTAGTGTTGCTGGCACAGTGACGCAAATTTTAGCAGAAGCTCTAGCAGGTATAGCTTATATTCAGCTAGTTAATCCAGGTGCCCCAGTAATTTTCGGAACCTTTGCGAGTGCCGTATCTATGCAAACTGGCGCACCAACCTTTGGTACTCCTGAGCCCGGTCAGGTGATGACAATTGCAGGTGCCTTAGCTAGACGCTTAGGCGTTCCATTTCGAAGTGGTGGAGGATTATGTGCTTCTAAAATTCCAGATGCACAGGCAGCTTATGAATCTGCAAATACTCTACAAGCGTCGGCATTAGCTGGAGTTAACTTTATGTTGCATACCGCAGGTTGGCTTGAGGGTGGTCTTTCCATGGGCTATGAAAAGTTTATTATGGATGCAGATCAAGCGGGTATGTTAGCAGTGATGCTTAAAGGAGTAGATATGTCAGTCAACGCTCAAGCATTAGATGCATTTAGAGAAATAGGACCTGGGGCCCATTTTCTCGGAGCGACACATACACAAGCTAATTTTGAATCTGCATTTTATCGTTCGGAAGTTGCTGATAACAATAGTTTTGAACAGTGGGAAGAAGAAGGCAGTATGGATTGTGCTATGCGAGCAAATAAAAAATGGAAACAAATGTTAAAAGACTATGAGGCGCCTGAATTAGATCAAGGAATTGATGAAGCATTATTAGAATTTATTGCCAAAAGAAAATCTGAATTTGAAGACAAGGATTATTAAGTTAATCAAATAGCGAGTTCGTGAATTTTATATATTAGGTAGCAGAGAGATTATTTTATGAGTGATTCGAATGAAGTTTATGATGACGAGGATATCGTTTTAGCCGATTTGTCTGATGATGAGTTGGTCGAGCAAATGCACGATGATTTATACGATGGTCTAAAAGAAGAGATCGAAGAAGGCACCAATATTTTGCTATCAAGAGATTGGTCGGCAGAACGAGTCCTTAACGAAGCTTTGGTTGCAGGTATGAAAATCGTGGGTGTCGATTTTCGCGATGGTATTTTATTTGTTCCTGAGGTTTTGTTAGCAGCAAATTCAATGAAGGGTGGAATGGCTATTTTAAAACCATTGTTAGCTGAAACGGGAGCAAAACCGATAGGCACGATGGTCATTGGTACGGTTAAAGGTGATATTCATGATATTGGAAAAAATTTAGTTGGTATGATGTTAGAAGGAGCAGGTTTTGAGGTATTTGATATTGGAATAAATAATTCTGTAGAGGATTATTTTGCAGCTCTTGAGGAGCATAAGCCAGATATCTTGGGTATGTCCGCACTGCTTACAACGACGATGCCATATATGAAAGTAGTTATTGATGAGATGGTTAATAAAGGCATACGCGATGACTATATTGTCCTTGTTGGCGGTGCTCCACTAAACGAAGAATTTGGAACAGCAGTTGGGGCGGATGGATATTGTAGGGATGCTGCAGAGGCCGCTGCTATATCCGTTGCCATGGTGGCTGAACGACAAGCTTCACAAGCTTAAATACCAGCATCGTATTTAAAATTACTAGAATGGCATGAAGAAAATTACTATATTTTGGCGAGACATTCCATCCCAAATTTTGGTCCAAAAAGGAAGAAATAGACAGAAAAAAATGTTAGCTCCTCGTTTCCAGGAGGCAATCGATAGAGCAGCTATGCGTTCTGGAAAAGGCAGCAGTGATGCCTATATTAATGAGTGGCGAAGGGTAACTGAGACTATTGATTTGTGTCCAGATATTGAGACGTTGTTAATCCTTGAAATCAAGGAGCTTGAACTTAAATATTCAGATAGTGAGTTATTAAAATTAATACGAAATCATGGCGTCACAAAAACGTGAGCGTCTCATTACCTAGGATGGGTCAGTAAAGTGGGGAATGAAATAAATACAAGCAAATCATCTAGAGAGATCAGTAAACGCATAATTGATAATTTGGAAAATGCCTACATGGAAGTTATCCCATTTCCCAATATCGAAGATAAATTTCAAATTCTAAAACCAAATACGCGTTTAGCGGTTACTTGTTCACCGACAAAAGGTGTAGACGAAACCCTGCAACTTTGTGAGAAACTTGTGTCCCTTGGATTTAGTGTAACTCCTCATATTGCGGCGAAATGCGTGAGCAATCAAAAGCATCTTGAATCAATTATAAAGAAACTCGATTCCATGAATGTTGATAGTATCTTTATACCTGGAGGTGATCGACCTGAGCCAATGGGGGATTTTCATAATGCATATCAACTTTTAGCAGCTCTAAAAGTGTGCAATCACAATATGAGATCAATAGGAATTGCGGCGCATCCCGAAGGGCATCCAGATATAGATGAGGCTCACTTAATGGAAGATCTTGAGAGAAAAAAAGACTTAGCAGACTATATTGTTACTCAAATGTGTTTTGATGCAAATATCTTGGGTGACTGGTTGGTTCGGATCAAACAAAATGGTATTGATCTTCCAGTTTGGGCCGGCTTACCAGGTGTGATCGAGCGTGGACGTTTACTCAGAACTTCTCTGAGGATTGGGGTGGGTGATTCACTTCGTTTTTTGCGAAAAAAATCTCAAGTCGCCGCAGAATTAATGAAATCTAGTATTTATCATCCTGACAAATTAGTGGAAAGTATTTCTGAATATGAAGATATTGAATCGACCAATCTTTCTGGTTATCACATATTTTGTTTTAACCAAGTTGAAATGACAGAAAAATGGCGAATTGAGACCATTGCTCGAATGCAATGAAAATAATCTAATAATAAAATATAAATAATTGGTTGGAGAAAAAATGACTATTACGTCAATAAGCTCGGCAACAAGAGAAGTTAGGATCGGTTTTGATCAACCATTCGTAATAATAGGTGAGAGAATTAATCCAACCGGAAGAAAGCTATTAGCGGAGGAAATGAAAGCCGATGATTTCAGTCGTGTTGAAGCAGATGCGATCGCGCAAGTAAAAGCTGGTGCACATATGCTTGATATAAATGCAGGAATTCCACTGGCTGATGAACCAGCATTACTCGCAAAAGCCATTCAGGTAGTACAAGCTGTCACCGATGTTCCCTTGTCAATTGACTCATCTATAATAGCTGCACTTGAGGCTGGTTTAGCTGTATATCAGGGCAAGGCATTAGTAAATTCAGTGACGGGAGAAGATGAGGTTCTCGAGGCTGTGCTGCCTCTGGTTGCTAAATACAACTGTGCAGTTGTTGCAATTTCAAATGATGAAACAGGAATCTCAGAAGATCCTAACGTTCGGTTTGAGGTGGCTAAAAAGATTGTTGAAAGGGCTGCGGATTATGGAATCTCTCATGAAAACATAGTGGTAGATCCATTAGTGATGCCGATTGGTGCCATAAATTCAGCAGGTCTACAAATTATGCATCTGGTTGGGCGATTAAAAAATGAATTAAAAGTTAATACTACTTGTGGGGCATCAAATGTGAGTTTTGGGCTACCAAATCGAAATGGTATAAATGCTGCATTCTTAACTATGGCGATTGCTTCTGGTATGACGTCTGCGATTACGAGCCCCCTTCATGCAGAAGTCATGCAGGCGGTCCTGGGTGCGAATGTTATGATGGGCAATGATCCAAACTGTAGCAAATGGATCGAACAATTTCGTGCCGCAGAGTTAGGTGATAGGGGAGATGCAAGGAGTAAAAGAAAACGTAGACGAAGAGGTTAAATTTGATTTGTGTTGTTTAAATTATAATATAAACTAAATTCATTATGACGCTTTCAACAGAACAAAATGAGATAGTAATAACGAAAGATTCGATTCGAATAGTTGATAACGGAAAAGTTAAATATGATCTCCCACATCTCTGGTTAAGAGATAATTGTCAATGCGATGAATGCAGAGTCGTAGAATCTCAAGAAAAGCGTTTCATGCTGAGTTCAATCGACTCTAAACTTATGCCAGTTAACGTTGAATATGATGGTGAGGAAATTCAACTAAGATGGCCAGATAATCATGAAACCATTATTGATCTGAGCTTAATCAGGGAGCTTGGTAGAAAGAGAAAACCAGATTGGAAGACTTGGGGGGTAAATTTCAAACCGAGTTATTTCTCTTGGCAAGAATTTATAACGAATGATTCTAAGGCCGTTAATGCAATCAAAGAATTTATAAGTTCGGGCGTAATTATTCTTTCAGATGCCCCACGTGAGCCCGAAACATTAGAGTTATTATCATCCCGTTTGGGTCCACTCCGAGAAACACTATTTGAACGTATTCATAATGTTTCGGTGAGTCGAGAGGTTTATAATATTGCTCATACTTCTCTGGAGCTTCCACCGCATAATGATTTTGCAAGTTATACGTGGCCGCCAAGTGTTCAGGGGCTTCATATGTTAGAAAATGAATGCGAAGGTGGAGAATCAATTGTGGTTGATGGCTGGGCCCTCTTGGAGAAATTAAGAAATGATCATCCGAAGCATTTCCAGATTCTATGTGAGTTTGGCGTCCCTTTTCGAGAATTTGATGAGAATAACGAGACCTATGCAATTGAACCTATGATAAAAATCGATAGTAATAACATTATCACTGGATTTCGATTTTCTAATCAACTCATGCAGGTTATCGATCCAACGAGAAAAAAAGTAAAAGAATTTTATTTGGCTTATCACGAATTATGCTCTCGTGTCTTATCGACATCCTTTCGATCGGTTTTCAGATTGGAGGGGGGGCAAATATTATTGGTTGCTGCTCACAGAGTATTGCATGCCAGACAAGGCTTTGTTCCAGAAGGTAAGAGACACTTACAAGATGCATATTTTGAAATGGATAATATTGTGAATAATATTGTTGTATTAAGGCGCAGAATGGCTAGTCATGATGGATAAAAAAGTTGATTTTAATGCCATGGAAGAAGGCACACGAAGTGATTATGATTTGGTTTTCGAGCATGATGCTGAAAATGGAAGGAATTTATTAGATCGCATTCTGATTTGGTTGAAAATGATGGAAGGAGAATCACCTTATAAGATAAGTCGATTAGAGCATGTTCTTCAGACGGCAACTCGTGCCGAGAAAGATGGCGCTGACAATGAAACAATAGTCTGCGCTTTGCTTCATGATATTGGGGATGTATTGGCACCTACTAATCATTCTCAAGTTGCCGCAGCTCTATTGAGGCCGTATGTCAGCGAAAAAAATTATTGGATTGTACTGCATCATGGTTTATTCCAGGGTTATTATTGGATGCATCATTATGATAAAGATAGAGATGCACGTGATAAATTAAAGGATCACCCTTATTATGAGGCTTGTGTGGAATTCTGTGCACGTTGGGATCAAGTATCTTTTGATCCAAATTATGATACTTATCCATTAGAACATTTTATACCCATGTTGAAAGAGGTTTTTGCGAAGGAGCCGGCTTCATTCGTTTGATGAAATTAATATTATGATGTGTCGTAATTAGTTAAGATAAAAAATAATATTGTCGTTATATGAATAATAAATGTCGCTTATAAGTAAATTACATCGGTGCATGTAATTTAAACTGATCCTCTGAAAATAAGATGATTTAAGGATACTAGAAAAGATATCCTACGGAGATTAAAGCATGAAAAATCAAGCAAAAGTGGTGGTGATAGGTGGCGGTGTTGTTGGGGTAAGTGCACTGTATCATCTCGCAAAAAAAGGTTGGGGTGAAGATGTTGTGCTTCTAGAAAAAGCAGAATTAACTTCCGGCTCTACTTGGCATGCTGCTGGACTCTTGCCGCTTTTTAATATGAGTTACAGTGTTGGGCAAATTCATAAATATTCCGTTGATCTATATGGAAAACTAGAAGCTGAAACCACACAGCCCGTGGGCTTTAGTAAAGTTGGAAATCTTCGTCTTGCAATGAATCAAGATAGGATGGATGAGTATTATCAATATGCTGCAACCGCAAAAACAATTGGTATAAATGTAGAATTTTTGACGCCTGAGCAAGTGAAAGAAATTTGGCCCATGTGCGAGACAAATGATTTGGTTGGTGCAATTTATCATCCTGATGATGGCTATATTCAACCAGCTGATTTGACGCAGGCATTTGCGAAAGGGGCCAGAGCGCTTGGCGCAATTATTTATCGCAATACTCCTGTCTTGGATATTGAGCAATCTTCGCAAGGTGGCTGGATTGTAAAAACAAAAAATGGGGATATCATTTGTGATCATGTGATATCTGCTACCGGAAATTATGCACGACAAACCGGAAAGATGATTGGATTGGATATACCTGTCATGCCAGTTGAGCATCAATATATAGTCACCGAGCCTCATCCCGAACTGCAAGCAAGACGCAAATCAGGCACACCTGAAATGCCAGTTCTTAGGGAATCCGATGGATCTTGGTATTTAAGAGAAGAGAATGGCGGGTTTATTTTGGGTCCTTATGAGAAAGGTGCCCCTTGTTGTTATGTTGATGGACCAAATCCAGATGCTGAATATGAACTTTTTCAGGAAGATATTGATCGATTGATGCCGCATATTGAAGCAGCTCTTGAGCGAGTACCGGCATTTGGAGAGGTTGGCTTCAAACAAGTTTATAACGGTGCAATCGCTTATACTCCTGACGGCAATCCCATTGTCGGACCTGCTTGGGGCGTGGATAATTTTTGGCTAAATGAAGGTCATAGTTTTGGTATTACGGCTGCAGGCGGAGCTGGTTGGCAATTAGCAGAATGGATTGTAGATGGTGAACCAACTATTGATATGTTGGGTGTTGATCCAAGACGTTTTGGTGATTATGTGTCAAAAAAATATTTAATGGAGAAATCTGAGGAAGCGTATGCTCATGTTTTTACGACGCACTTTCCCGATGAAGAAAGACCAGCTGGTAGACCCTTGAAAACCGCTCCCTGTTATGAAAGATTAAAGTCAATGGGTGCTGTTTTTGGTCAAAAATATGGTTGGGAGAGAGCGAATTGGTTTGCGACAGATGGAATGGCACAGAAAGATGATTGGTCATTTAGAAGATCAAAGTGGTTTAAAGCTATAGGTAATGAAGTAAAAAATGTTACCAAAAATGTGGGTCTTTTAGATATGACTGCATTTGCAAAATGTCGAATTTCTGGCTCGGGCGCTGAAAAATTCTTAGATTATCTAGTGGCAAATCGAATTCCAAAGAAAA
The DNA here is from genome assembly GCA_028227395.1 of Woeseiaceae bacterium. Taxonomy (GTDB): domain Bacteria; phylum Pseudomonadota; class Gammaproteobacteria; order Steroidobacterales; family Woeseiaceae; genus SP4260. The sequence goes on from JAOIZZ010000003.1 coordinate 103,213, forward strand.
TCGGTCAAATCGGCTTATGTCATGCACTTAATTCTCAAGGTGGAATTCATTCAGAATTCACAATCCTCAGAGAGTCGGTAGATTCTTTTTACTTGGTCTCTGCTGGGGCCCTGCAAAGACTAGATCATGATTATATTAGAAGATTTATGCCAAGAGATAATTCTGTTCAATATCAACACTTAACTGATGCAATCGGAGTATTGGTTCTGGCCGGACCTAAATCTCGTGAATTATTAAATAAAGTATCGGACGCTGATTTTTCAAATGAAGCATTTCGCTGGCTAACAGCAAAAAATATTGAAATTGATGGATGCCAGTTAAATGCTATGCGCGTTAATTACGTAGGTGAGCTTGGCTGGGAATTGCATCATCCAATCGAATACCAAAATCAAATATTTGATGCTTTGTTTGCTGCCGGTGATGATTTGGATCTTAAACCATTTGGGATTCGAGCGATGGACACTATGAGATTGGAGAAATCCTATCGTATGGTTGGCACTGAATTATCTATCGAATACTCCGCTTTTGAGTCTGCTATGGATCGGTTCATATGCCTTGATAAAGGCGACTTTATTGGCCGCGATAAATTAATTGAATGGCAAGAAAGAGGTAGAGAAAATCAGCTTGTTACGCTAGAGATTGATGAGATAAAAGATGCAGATGTCTTGGGTAATAATGCACTGACATTAAATGGGGAATTAGTTGGCCGAGCCACAGGTGGTGGTTTTGGTTTTAGAGTGAATCGTTCACTTGCCTTGGCAATGGTAAAACCAAATTTTGCCGTGCTTGGTTCTGAGTTTTCTATAGATATTCTCGGTGAAAATTATCAGGCTAGAGTAATATCAGACAGTCCTTTTGATGGAAAAAATGAACGACTTCGTGATGTGAATGGCGCCAATGAATAAATATTCAGCATTCAGTTTATTTAAAAATGCTCTTACCAATAATAAAAATTGGCAAGTATCTTGGCGAGACGCAACACCCAAATCTAAATATGACGCCATTATAGTTGGTGGCGGTGGGCATGGTTTAGCAACAGCATATTATTTAGCAAAAAATCATGGTATGAAGAATATTGCTGTACTTGAAAAAGGCTGGATTGGCGGTGGAAATACAGCTCGAAATACAACAATAGTAAGATCTAATTATTTATGGACCGAATCTTCATTACTTTATGAAAAGTCATTAAAATTATGGGAGGGATTGAGTCAGGATATTAATTTTAATGTCATGTTTAGTCAGCGCGGTGTTTATAATTTGGGCCATACACTCCAAGATATGCGAGATATTGAAAGAAGGGTAAGTGCGAATCAATTAAATGGTATCGATGCAGAAGTGGTAGATGCGCAACAAATTAAACAAGCTATACCATTAATTAATACCTCAAAAAATGCTCGTTACCCCATCCTTGGTGCTTCATTACAACGGCGTGCTGGTGTAGCGAGACATGATGCAGTAGCTTGGGGTTATGCTAGAGCCGCCAGTGAACTTGGGGTTGATATTATTCAACAGTGTGAGGTAACGGGAATTCGAAAGAATGGTTCTCAAGTTATGGGTGTTGATACCAGTCGTGGGTATATTGAGGCCAAAAAAGTAGGCGTAGTTGTTGCTGGTCATGCATCAGTTTTGGCAGATATGGCAGGCATTCGTTTACCTTTGGAAAGTCATCCACTGCAAGCATATGTTTCTGAGCCTCTAAAACCAGTATTAGATACAGTGATTATGTCCAATGCTGTGCATGGCTATATAAGTCAATCCGATAAAGGGGAATTAGTGATTGGCGCAGGAATAGATCCTTATATTGGTTATGGACAAAGAGGAAGTTTTTGCACTATTGAACATTGTATGCAAGCGATCATAGCGTTATTCCCAAATTTCAGTCGCGTAAGAATGTTACGTCAATGGGGAGGTATAGTGGATGTTTCTCCTGATGCTTGCCCGATTCTTAGTAAAACTCCTGTTGAAGGTTTGTACTTTAATTGTGGCTGGGGGACGGGTGGATTTAAAGCCACCCCAGGTTCTGGTTGGACCTTTGCACATACTATTGCAAATAATCAACCACATGAATTAAACGCTCCATTTTCCTTAGATCGATTCTCAACAGGTGCATTGATAGACGAACATGGCGCTGCTGCAGTAGCTCATTAAATAGGTAAAAGAAGATGTTATTAATTAAATGCCCTTGGTGTGGCGTAAGAGATGAAACAGAATTTTCATATGGAGGTGAGGCAGGTATTGAGCGCCCTTTAAAACCGGAAGATTTAAATGATCAAGAATGGGCAGATTATCTCTTTATGCGAAAAAATACTCGCGGCCTATTTCTTGAGCAATGGAATCATAGTCTAGGTTGTCGTCAGTGGTTTATCGTTGAGCGAAATACTGTGACTTATGAAATTATTGCTACCTCAAAAATTAAGAATGAAGCACCAGATATTCAAGTGGACGCATAATGCAAATTAATCGACTTAAGTCTGGTGGGCAAATTAATCGTGATAAAACATTGCGATTTACTTTCAATGGTCAAAGTTATAAAGGTTATTTAGGCGACACATTGGCTTCTGCATTACTTGCAAATGGTGTAGATATTGTTGGGCGAAGTTTTAAGTATCATCGTCCGAGAGGAATAGTTGGGAGCGGTGCCGAAGAGCCAAACGCTATCTTTCAAATTGGAAGTGGAGCCACCACCGAAGCTGGAATGCGAGCCACGCAAGTTGAGTTATATGATGGCTTAGTAGCTAAAAGCGAAAAAGGTTGGCCAAGTCTATCTTTTGATATTGCTGAAGTTAATGATTGGTGTAGTAAGTTATTTGGTGCTGGATTTTATTACAAAACGTTTATGTATCCCGCCAAGTTTTGGAAAATATATGAATATTTTTTACGTAGAATGGCAGGCTTAGGTGCAGCCCCAAGAGAGCCAGATCCAGATTATTATAATCATCAAAATACTCATTGTGATGTTCTTGTGGTTGGTGCTGGACCCGCTGGATTGATGGCAGCTTTATCGGCTGGTAAATCTGGTGCTAAAGTTATTATTGCTGATGATCAAGCTAATTTTGGTGGCTCCCTATTGGCTTCGAAAGAGCTCATAGAGGGTCTAACTGCCGACAAATGGGTCTCTTCTCAACTTCAGATGTTAGAGGAATTACCTAATGTAACCTGCTTATCTAGAAGTACAGTATTCGGTTATTATGATTATAATTTTTTAACGATTAACGAGCGGTGCACTAATCATCTGAGTGAGTTCACAGAGGGCCATGTCCGACAAAAATTATGGCGTGTGCGAGCTAAGCGAGTAGTTTTAGCTCAAGGCGCTTTTGAGCGCCCATTAGTATTTCCAAATAATGATCGACCGGGTGTTATGTTGGCGTCTGCAGTATCAAATTATATAAATCGTTATGGCGTGCTCCCAGGAAAAAATCCAATTCTGTTTACTAATAATGATTCTGCTTATCAAGCCGCCATTGATATGAAAATTGCAGGTGCAAAATCTGTACTTGTGGTTGATAGTCGGTCCGAGCAACCCTCTGATATGGTCGATGAAGCAAGAAATAATGGTATTGAATTACAATTTGATGCGGTTATTAGAAATGTTATTGGCCATACAAAAGTGAAGGGCGTCGAGATTTCAACCTATGATTCTGGAAGTAATACTTGTGCAGCCCAAGCAACAAAAAGAACTTGTGACTTATTGATTTATTCAGGTGGATGGAGTCCTGCAGTTCATCTTCACTCCCAGTCCGGTGGAATAAATAAATGGGATGATAATCGCCACTGTTTTGTTCCGCATACGACTAAACAAGCATCCTTTTCGATTGGTTCATGCAATGGGACATGGAGTCTTGAAGATTGTCTTAAAGAAGGGATTGCATGCGGTCGTGATGTTGCTGGTAGTTTAAATTTAAAAGTGAATGATATTAACTTACCAATTACAAAGAAAATTAAATTAAATCCGATGATGCCTTTATGGCAAGTAATAGCAGAAAATTCGGTGGAGAACCTTCCAAAACAATTTTTGGATTATCAGAACGATACAACTGTTTCTGATATATATCTTGCTGTTAGGGAAGGGTATACGGGTATTGAGCATGTAAAACGATATACTGCTCTTGGCTTTGGCACAGATCAGGGAAAATTAGGTAATATCAATGGCATGGCTATATTGGCTATAGCTCTTGGGAAGCCAATTGCAGAGATTGGTACAACAACATTTAGACCGGCTTATACTCCTGTGAGTTTTGGTGTCTGTGCTGGTGAAGATATTGGAGAAATGTTTGAACCAACTAGAAAAACGGCTATTCATGATTTTCACACCGAAAGTAAAGCTCCTTTTGAAATTGTAGGTCAATGGCTACGTCCATGGTATTTCCCTAAAGACGACGAAGATATGTCCAGTGCTGTCATCCGTGAGTGCTTAGCAACCAGATCATCGCTTGGAATAATGGATGCCTCCACGTTAGGAAAGATTGATGTTTGTGGAAAAGATGCGGTTACTTTTTTAGAAAAAATTTACACACATGATGTCGCAAAGATGGCTGTTGGACAATGTGCATATGGGGTAATGCTCGGCGAAGATGGCATGATTAAGGATGATGGGGTTATGGCTCGTTTAGGTGAAAATCATTTTTACTTAACCACCACAACTGGCGGTGCAGCGACTGTAATGAGTTGGCTTGAACAATGGTTGCAAACTGAATGGCCACATTTGACTGTTTATCTAACTTCTTTGACCGATCAATTATCTACGATCGCACTAGTTGGACCAAATAGTCGTCGCGTATTGCAAAAGTTAGTGGATGCTGATTTGAGCAATGATAATTTTCCATTTATGAAGACTTGTAAAAGTGAAATAGCAGGTCTCAAGGTGGATTTATTCCGAGTTAGCTTTAGTGGTGAACTTGCTTTTGAGATAAATGTTAATAGCAATTTTGCACTGTATATATGGAATCTTTTGATGGTAACTGGAAGAGATTTTGAAATTACTCCTTACGGTACCGAGACTATGCATGTTTTAAGGGCTGAAAAAGGTTTTATCATTGTTGGTCAAGACACGGATGGTTCTATAAATCCTCATGATGCAGGATTGGGGTGGTTGGTCTCAAAAGAAAAAGATTTTATAGGTAAGCGCTCCCTTGAAAGAGTTGATTCTATTCGAAGTGATAGGAAGCAGTTAGTTGGGTTACTCTCAGTGGACAATAAAAGTGTGATACCTGAAGGAGCACAGTTAATTGAAAAAAAATCTCCCTCAGGGCCAACACCAATGTATGGCCATGTTAGCTCCAGTTATTTCAGTCCTGTTTTAGGACATCCAATCGCTCTAGCATTAATTGAATCAGGTAGAAATAGAATTGGCGATAAATTATTAGCAATCTCTTCCGATGCAAAAGCAATAGAAGTAACTATTGCAAAACCGATATTTTATGATCCAAAGGGGGAGCGACAGCATGCCAAATGAAATAAAAGGCTTTGTACTTGATGATTTTATTAAGAAGTATCGACCCTCAAATTCAACTTCTCCAGAGATAAATGTCAGCATAAAACCGGACGTTAATTATTTAAATATCAGAGGTTCAGTTAATGATAGAAATTTCCTAGAACATGCCGAATCAATTCTTCAGCAAGCATTACCTCTGGAATTTAATACTTTTACTGTGGGGGATCATCATATTTATTGGCTTGGTCCAAATGAATGGTTGGTCGTTACAGATTTTGACCTAGACTCTATTTTACAGAAAATATCAAAAAAAATTGATCTATATGCTACCAATCAGACAGGGGGATTGACACAGCTCATCCTCCGAGGAAATTGCGTTCGTTCTCTACTTGCAAGGGGTTGTACACTAGATGTAAGTGAGGGTAATTTTTTGATTGGGCAATGTGCACAAACAGGATTATCTAAAGCTGGAATATTATTAGCCTTAACTGATTCTTCTCCATCATTCAATTTGATTGTTCGAAGGAGTTTTGCTGAATATGTTGGATTATGGCTTGAGCAATCTGGAAGTGAATTCGGTATAAATTTTGTTCAAGAGCATTAAAACGTTAAACTAATTTAGTCCTTAATATTTAATAGGCATATGCGCGATGAACACCTTAGGTAAAGTCTTGGTAGAGCCACAAAATTTTGGGTTTTTATTGTTGGAAAATTTTACTCTAATCTCTCTTTCATCAGCAATAGAGCCCCTGCGTTTAGCCAACCATTCCTTAAAGAAAAATATTTATAATTGGCAAACTTTCTCAGAACAAGGCGGGTCTGTTCTGGCAAGTGACGGAGTAAGCATCAATGTAGATTTTTCAATTAATTCCGAAGCAGCTCTAAGTGATATAGATTTGCTAATTATTTGTGGTGGCATAGACGTAGAAAAAAATTATTCTAAGAATATTGCTAGATTTTTAAGAAATGTACACTATAAAAAGATAGCCCTAGGAGCGATATGCACCGGCAGTCGAATTCTTGCAATGGCTGATTTATTGAATGGTTACTCATGCAGTGTTCATTGGGACGGCCTGAGTACACTGAGTAATTTATTTCCTAAAATTAATGTCCGTCGAAATCTATTCACTATAGATCGCGATCGATTCACTAGTTCTGGAGGAATTGCCCCATTTGATATGATGCTTAAAATAATAAGAGATAGGTATGATCTAACAGTTAGCTCGGCTGTGGCAGAACAATTTATTTCAGATAGAATTCGACGTGGTGATGATGAGCAGCGCATTCCACTAAAGCATCTAATCGGATCATTGTCAGAGAAACTAATTTCTGCTGTTCAATTGATGGAAGCAAATATCAGAGAGCCAATCAATCAGACTGATTTGGCTGCTTATACAGGATTATCAGCCAGACAGTTACAGCGACTCTTTAAGCGGTATCTCAGTTGCAGTCCATCTCGATATTATCTGCAATTAAGACTAGAAAGAGCGAAAGACCTCTTGCAGCAAACCTCACTAAGTATTCTTGAAGTTACTGCCGAATCAGGTTTTATATCTGTTTCTCATTTTAGCAAAAGTTATAAAGTATACTTTGGTTATTCACCTAGTATTGAACGAAATAATTAATTAACAGATATTGCTACTTTCTTTTTTCTGTCTGATAGAGTGCCTTAGAGAGTCCAAGTATCATTAGTATTAAAACAATTGAAAATGGTAATGCAATAGCAGTAGTTGCTGTTTGAAGTGCAACTAGACCTCCAGTCAGAAGAAGTAATCCAGCAACAAGACCAATTATGAAACCCCAGAATATTCTCAATGCTCTTGGTGGGTTCTTTTTACCACTACAGAGGATGGTACAGATGACAAGAGTTCCCGAATCAGATGAAGTTACAAACCAAGTTGCAATTAGTACTGTTGCTAATAAAACAACCGGCCAAGTTGCCCAACCTAAATTAAGTAATTCAAAAGTCCTAAATAGAGCTTGTGTCATATCTTGATTGACAGCCTGAATCAGATTACCTGACTGGTTCAATTGAAGGTCTAAAGCTGTTGCTCCTAGAACACATAACCAAATAAATCCGATGAAGGTGGGCACAAGTAAGGTTCCAATTACGTATTCTCTTAAAGTACGCCCTCTTGAGATCCGGGCCATAAACATCCCCACAAAAGGGCCCCAAGAAACCCACCAACCCCAATAAAAAAGTGTCCATGCAGTCTGCCAACCAATTTCATTACTTGGGTCGACCCAAGTACCCATTGGCAGAAAAGTACGCATGTAATCTATGCTCCCATAGAAAATTGAGCTGATAATGGCCAGTGTTGGTCCTGCAAAAAGAAAACAACCAATAAGGATAATACATAACCAGATATTCAATTCACTGAGTTTACGAATACCCCGATTAACTCCCGATACTGCAGACATAGTGGCTATTGCAGATACTACTAAGATTATTCCTAATTTAAATAAAGGCGTGACCTCAATATTAAAGAGATACTCTAAACCACTAGCCATTTGTGAAGCTCCAAGACCTAAGGTCACAGCAATACCAAATAAAGTGCTAAAAACAGCTAATAAATCTATGAAATCACCAGTTAATCCATAAATTCGATCACCAATAAATGGATACAATGAGGATCTAATTGTTAATGGAAGTCCTTTTCGATACGAAAAATATCCTAAGCATAAACCGACAACAGAATATATTGCCCAGCCATGCAAGCCCCAATGAAATAGTGTGATTCTTTGTGCAATAACAGCTGCTTCATTGGTGATTGGCTCGATATTTTCCATAGCAAGAAATGGATTTTGTTGTAAGTGTAAAATGGGCTCAGCTACGCCAAAAAAAAGGATGCCAGTTCCAATGCCTGCTCCAAATAGCATTGAGAACCATGAGAATCTAGTAAATTCTGGTTTTTCTCCATCTTTTCCTAAGGTGATATGCCCGTATGGCGAAATAATTATGAGTAAGGTGAAGATCATCACAATAGTGACTATCCATATTAAATAACTAGAAAAATAATTGGTTATTAGTATTTGCCAATACATAACAAACTGATTAACTAGTTCTGGACTGCTCAAGATAAAACTAAGGAATGAGCCTATTAGTATTGTGGCCGTCATAGCAAGACGTATGTTAGTTCCTTCTAGGTGACCCATTAATCTTTTCATTTAATCAATACTCCAATAAATCAGTTTGTGTAAAGTAAATTTCTAAAGAATTATTTTAAATATATGATTCTATAATTAACTTTCTGGCGGACTAAATACTCGAGCAAAATAATCTGTAATTTCATTTGTTAAATTCTCTGAATTATTATTTTTTATTCCTGAGAGTTTGAGTGCGAGTGTTTTTTTGAATTCAACCTGCATTTCACGTGCAATCTGAATCCTCTGTGCCTGAGGTGAGCCAGCTCCGTGCATTGATTCTGTAAGATAACCAACTGCGTTTCTTCCTAAAGTCATATTTTCTATCAAACGAAGTATCCTTACTCTATTTTCCGTGGGGATATCTTTTTGACCTTTTAGATATTTTTTTAATAAGATTCCAATTTTTGGGTGATCAAAATCTTTTTGTGAAGGTAAGGTAGCGACTAATCCACCAGCGATATCTTGAGCTAATCTTCCAATCTCATAAGTAAATTTTGTCACATGATGTTTGCAGACATTCGCCAGCATATCATCACAAATATAAGCACCAGAAGTAGTCTCATGAGACTGATAGCTTGCCGCTATCCCGGTGGCATAAATTGTTTCATTGAGGTGAGTCATTTCAGTCAGTTTATCTTTTATATGTGATGCTTTTTCGACACCGTTGTATTCAGCAGCAGCAGCAGCGGCACCTATGAGAACATCCCCAACACCAGATTTACACACATAGCTGCGACGATGATAACAAGTAAATCGTTCCACTAGCATGGCTGAAAAATCATATTCACCATCCATAAAAATTCTTTCATTAGGGATAAATACATTATCAAAAATGACCATGGCTTCTTGTCCAGCATATTCTGCATTTCCTACATCAATATCACCTTCGTCTAATGAGCGAGTATCACAAGATTGTCGTCCATAGATATAAGTAATTCCTTTTGCATCAGTTGGAATTGCACCAACTATTGCATAGTCTTTATCTTTTTCGCCCAATCTAAGTGTCGGCATGACTATCATCCAATGAGAATTCAAACATCCTGTTTGATGTGCTTTGGCTCCACTGATATAAACACCATTATTGGTTCTTTTGGTAATATGCACATATAAGTCTGGGTCGTTTTGTTGGTGAGGCGCTAAACTTCGATCCCCTTTAACATCTGTCATGGCACCACCGATTACAAATCCGCCATTTTGAACCATAACGATAAATTCTTTGAACTTTTCATGATACGAACTATTATATTTTTCATCAATTTCATATGTTACTGAAAACAACGAATTCAGAGCATCCATTCCAACACAGCGTTGAAAGCAGGTTCCAGTTAGCTGACCAAGACGGCGCTGCATTTTATTTTGCATAACCACATCTTCAGATGACTGAGCAATATGTAAAAATCGGTTGATTCTTTTGTTGGTAAAAGGAGAGATTACCGATGCAATTTCTGGATTCTCAATAGCGAGATCATATGTTTTTGCTACGGCATTAACTGAAGGTCTAATAACTGGATGATCAATCGGCTCATCTATCTGCTCACCAAAATAATAAACAGTTAGATTACGATTACGCAAACTATCAAAATAATCTTCGCTTGTTTTTATGGAGATCTTTTTATTCATTTTTATTCGACCACCCTCGTATCGAAATTTAACCATATAATCTTTAACTTATTTGAATCGATTTTGTGGATTTCAGTTTTCAGATAAGCTTCATACTACAACATAAGCAATAGCAATATAAAAAATCGACGCAGATCCTGCTGCAATTAAAGCATATGGAAATTGTGTTAGCGCGTGTTTCATAGGACTAATATCACAACTTTGTGCTGAAAGCACAGTGGCATCTGTATAGAAGCAGGCATGACTTCCAAAGGATCCTGCCGAGAGTAGAGCGCCTATAATTAGTGGGATAGGTACTTCTAGAGCGACACCTAAAGGCATTACTATTGGTATTGCAATGGCAAATATTCCCCAATTTGAAGCTGTGGCGAATGACATGAATGCCATAGAGATAAATACAATCACTGGGAATAAAATAGGTGACATAAAGGGCTTAACTGATTCCATAATAAATTGTGGAAAACCCAATTGATCATTAATCGTTTTAAACATGAAAGCAGCTATAACAATCATCAAAGGTGGAATCATTATTTTAAAACCCTCAAGCATTGCATCGAGGGCTGCATATATATTGATCAACTTTAAACCTATAATGATTGGCACAGTAAGCATTAATGCTGCAATAATACCTTTTAACAAATCAATATCGTTCAACCATGTAAACGCAATAAGTACAATTAAAGGAAGAATAAAAGCCCACATATTAGCTTTTTGTTTTGGATTTTTTTGCTGCATGTCTTCAGTTAGTTTTTCTGTACAATCTTTTTGAGATGCAATGACCTCCTCATTTAGCATCGGACCAATAAGCGGAAATCGACCAGTTGCGACAAATGGTACAAGAAAAAGAGCGATTATTGGATAAAACATAAAAGGTATAGCAGCAATATAATGACTCATTCCACCACCTAAAGGGATCGCATCAGTTGATTCAAGAATTACAGAGAAATATACTGCCCAAGTAGATATAGGGATTAAAACACATGTTGGCGCTGCAGTGGAGTCAACAATATATGCAAGCATAGACCGTGATACTTTGAATTTATCGGTTACTTTTTTCATTGAATTACCTATTACGATTGCATTGAGGTAGTCATCTAAAAACATTGTTAGTCCAAGCAGCCAAGTAATAATGAGTGATTTATTTCTGGTATTCGCTTTTTTTGTCATTGTATCTGTGAATGCGGCAACACCCCCAGTCGCAATTAATAAATAGAACAAGCTTCCCATTAAACCACAGACCATTATTATCCATGCGATTTGAGGGTCCTGCATGACCGAAAGAGTTATATCAGAAAAAGAGCCAAGTAAATTTTCTGGAGAAACTAACAATATACCAACTACAACACCAGTAATAAGGGCTGCGACTGGTCGATTAGTCAGTATTGCGGTTGCAAGAACCACAATAGTGGGTATCAATGTTATTAAACCTGCATTCTCCATTTCATTGATCCTTTTAAGTTTTAATTTATGCAAATGTTCTGGTCAAAAACCAGAAAAAACCAAGACCAAATAAACTACCAGAAAGAATAGATGGAAGCGGTTCCTTAATTAATGACTTCGTAAAATAATAAATTATCCAACATAAAGAAATGATACAAACTTGTCCAAACTCCAGCCCCAAATTAAAGCCTAGTAATGGCCATAAAATGTTGTTGGTAGTCATACCAGTCTCGCTGAGAAATCCAGCGAATCCTAACCCATGTGCAAAACCAAACAAAAGAGCCATTATCAGTAGTAGATATTTTGTTTTTTCAAAAAAGTGATTATAAGAAATTTTACAAAGATTTAAATAACTGTAAGAAAATATTCCTAAGCCAAAATAGCAGATTAGATCTCGAGATGAAATCTTACCAAAATAGAATGCCACTATACCTAGACTAACTAATAGAATAGTGAAGCTATTAGTGAGTAATAATTTATTATTATTTTTATAGTTACTATATTCAATTGCCATCAACATGATAGTGAAGCCTATAACAATTTCTACGATGCGACTATTTGTTGATACCATACCTGCGGTAGCGGCAAATAAACTGGCACTGTGCCCTACCGTAAAACCAGTAATTGCAATAATACTACGTTTGATTGAAGCGGCAACTAAGAGTATTCCAAATAAAAATGCAAGGTGATCATAGCCACCTAATATGTGTTCCATTCCAAGTATAAAGAAATTACCAAATGATTGATTTTTCTTTACCATTTCGCTGGTATTTATTTCCCAAGGAGAGGAGGTATTCTTTACAAGTAGTTCCGAGATCAGCTGACCTTGATAATAGATTTTTGCAAAGTGAGTATGCGAAGGTGAGAGTTCAAAGATTGCCCTGTAATCAATTTTTGTGGGCGGAGTTTGTGGGCAATTAAATTGCAATTCGATTCTAATAAATCCCTCGGATGCTTTTAGTATATTACTTGGCCCAAGTGAGCAAATTGTTTGCTCGCTAAAAACACGTACATTATTTTTTGCATGCTCTAAGAATGAAGAAGAAAGCGGGTTATTATTCTGCTTTATTAATGGCAAACGAGTTACTTCATGACTTGGAATAGTAATTATTCCAGCTATATCCTTATTCAGTACAGTCCAATTTGAGTAACTTTCACTTTTACTATGCCCGAATGAATTGGTTGCCATAATAGACCAAGCTATTATAAAAATAATTGATTTGATGATTGATTTAATCGTCATTTATTTTATTTAGCTTAATTGTGGCACTTTCTTTTAAGTTATTAATATATTGTCTGAGCTTTTCGTCAGCTCTGTATCTCATGTATTCATTAATTACCTGGTATTTGATTTCGTCAAAAGGTTGAGTAATTGATTCTTTTCGCTGAACAATTTCTACTACATACCATCTACCTTGTGAGAAATTAACAACTGTTTTTTGCTCAGGATTACTAGCCACCAGAGTAACAAGCGTTGGTCCAATATATTCTCTAAGTTTGTTCATAGTGAGTAAACCTTGAGGAATATTTTTTAGGAGACGTGTATTTTTTTTGTCAGGTATGACTTTATTTTCCTGAATAGCTATTTTAATTGATAGTGCATCATTTTCAGTCGCCGCGATCCAGACTTTTACTGCGATGGCACCTGGGTAAGTGAACCGCTCTTGATGCGAGTTATAATATTCGACAAGCTCATCATCGCTCGGTTGTATGGCTGCAACTTCATTATTAATGGAGGCTATTAGTGCTCTTACAATAGCACCTCTAACATCATTATCAGTATCTAAAATACCTAAAGCTAAACCTCTTTGAACTAGCAGTTCTTCTTCAATCAATCTTTGTAATACCCATTCACGATCAATGGTGCTTAATTCATCTTTTGTATCAGTATTAAATCTATCTAGGGCCTGTAAATAAGTTTCTTTGGAGATTATTGCTTTATTGACTACAGCAGCAACTTCACTACCTTCGAGTTGATCACTGTTGATTTCGGTGAAGATGCCATAACCAGCAAATATTAATCCAATAAATGCACCGACGAATAGCCATACTAAATTAGTATTATAATTTTTGCTTCGCATCATTGGGACGTTTAGAGGAATTAATTAATTTAGAGAAGCTTGAGTACTGTCGTTATCCCAATCTACAAAGATCGGCGAAGACCAAGCACGCTCTTCGTTAACTGCCAGGCAATCATCATTCATATCCCCACGCCGATCTCCGTAACAGAGATTAACTTTTTTACAGTTACCCTCTGAATCGTACTCACACCTGAGATTTTCAGCATTCACAGCAAGGCTTGGTGATTCGATCGCTCTCACGTAATAAACAGCGTCCCTTCCCAGTGACGGATACTCCTCATCAATAAAATTAACTTCACAGCCATCAGGATCGGCTTTGCAGTCGAAGGTTTTCCATGGATCTTGAATTAGACCAGATATATCCTCATTGGGTGTAATTTGAGGAAGTATTCGAATTACTTCAATACGCGTAATCAGTTTTCTAGTATCTGATGGATTATAGCATTCCCCACGGCATAAGTTTTCCAAACGCTCTGGTGTCAGTGCATTATAGGTATAATCTGGACAACCAGGTTTTTGTTCAAAGGCACCAACTGCTCTCACTTCAAACTCAGGCGCAGAAGACATAGCAACTTCATCACCCATATTGACGGAGGCATTTATTCCATTATTTTTTGTATTAAACCATAGTAATATCCGATCACCACTAGTTCCATAAACCGCTTTTTTTTGCATGGAATCCCAAATAGAGTTTCGATCTCTACCATTTGAATGGACAGCCATCAATCCACCAGTCGTGAAAAATGAAGCTTGTCTTTCTCGCTCAGTAATCATTAAGGGTACTATGTCCAATCTTCTTACTTTTGAGGTAGTTTTGATCAAATTTAAGTCTTCTCGTCCAATCATCAAATCGGATCCTACATCGATATTATCTGATGAGGCGATTGGCTCGCCATCATTAAAACGAAAAGCGCGTTCAGCAGTCTTAGTAGCTGGTCCAAGAACTGATTCTGTCATTCCTCTCCTTGAAAATTCCTTATATCCAGTTCCTGGCCTTGCTGAATGATTATCACTTGAGGCCATAAAGCCAAACCTAAATCGACGAGGATTTTCAGGGTCATCAAAATTTGTCTGTGCCATGATGTATTGTGCAGCTCCACCAGGACGATAATTAAATGCAGGTATATAACAATCTTTACACTGCCCAGAATCCAACCAATCTTCTGGACCTTCACCTCTAACAGTCAAATGACCACCGGTACCAGCATTGACATAATCTTGTCTTGCAGTAGCCGCTCGCTTCTGACACTCATAAGGCGATTCACCAATGGCTAAACATCGATCTTCAATTATTTGTCCAGCTCGATGACATGATGGAAGGTAATCATCAGATGGAGCTGGACAAATTGGTTGTTGCTTGTCATTCATTACAGTGGCCCTAAAATCTCGATATTCTTCTGAGTTTCCATGACCTGAAAATACCTCGAGAAGTGTTTGTCTATTAGGATCGAAATTATCACCAATAAGTTGTTTATTAAATTCAGAGGCAGGAGGAGTATAGAAACCCCAAGTAGTTCCATGCGGAATAACCATTGACTCAAAACCCCAATCATCTAATTTAGAGAAAAGTTCTGCTGGTGTTTCTGCACCCTCTCGACAATCACTTGGCAATTCCCATACGGATTTTCCAAGTTCACATTCTTCTGACTGCCTAAGCTCATGTAAATAGAGGTTGAAATCAAGCATTCTTTGATTCGGGTCTAATGCAAATAAAATAGGCCCATTTCTTAATGGCAGACCTCTCAAAGCAGAGTTAGCAATACCACCTGAATGAATTGGTCTTTTGGGAACTTTTTCAGTTTCAATATCTCTAAATATTACATTTTTATGGCCAAAATGAGTATCTGGGGTAGCTCCCACTTGTGTCCATTCCCAGCCTAAAAAAGCCACTGTATCTGGATTTGGGCCATTACCTCCTACTGCATTACACTGTTGAATAGAGCTAACAGTTTCTGACCAGCGCCTGGGAGTAGATGCCTCGGCATGATCATTAATTGACCAAAAATCAAGTGCCGAACAAAATCTAGCAAAATCACATGCATCAGCAAGTGGATGAGAGCCTTCACCTTGAAGCATTGGGAGACTTCCTAAGAATGCATCAAATGAGAGAGTGGTATGAGCATGCAAGTCACCAAATAAAATCTGTTTAGTATTATCTGCATTAATGTTTGTGGCTGCTCGAGTTTGTATTTGAGTTCTTTCTTTAATTATCTCTTTTGGAATCATTTGGTTGGTAATTTTACCCGGCCCATCATGAATACCTAACCAGCCATAGGTGATTACAAAAAATAAACCTACAGCTATTAAAGTTAGAGTAAATAAAATAAATATAATTTTATTTATTGATTTAGAGGGCATCTTTTATGTTCCTTTTTTCTCTTATACGTCAATTTAGTTCTTATATTTTTTCTCAATTTTTTATTCGAGAAAATTTAGCCTAAGATTAAGCATCACTTATAAAGGGCCTCAAAGCAATAATGTTTTTCATTCAGATTAAAAATAATATCTGCTTTATTTGGCATCGTAAGTAAATTCTCTTTTGTCCATCGCTCAAAATGTTGCATAAAAAAAGTTAAATGTTTTTCATGCATTAGATTAGTTTTATTTTGTTTATTTTCATTCATTAGTTTCGATTCTTGCTTAGCTCGCCAAATTTTTAAAATCTCCATATTTGGGGGATTGAGAAACAGTAAGCTATTAATTAAGTTAGATAGGTTTTGGTAGTTGTTAGTTAAGTGCCAATTAACATAATTCCGCCATTTACCATCGGTATCCATGGACTTCTCCAGATGATTGATGGGCTCTATTAGAAGATTGGATTGAATTGGTTCACTTGCGACACACCACCCCTCAATAATGATTAAATCTATAGGTCCAATTGCTTGCTGCCATTTTACTCTGGGTTCACGATCATCTTGCACTTTGTTAAATTGAGGGAGCAAAACTTTTTCACCTAACTTAAGATTTTTCAGTTGATCAACACAATTTAATAATAAATTTATATCATGAGTACCTGGAACTCCCCTAGTGATTAATAAAGGATGAGTTGTCTTACTGAGGAGTAATCTTTCTTTTTTAGTGAAATAGAAATCATCAATTGATAACACTATGACATCACCAACCAAATCTGGTGCCATTGATGATTTTATAAAATCTGCTAATGTGGATTTTCCAGTTCCAATAGGACCATTTATTCCGAATATGTAGGGTGAAGATGAGTTAATTTTTTTTCTTAGCCATACAACCAGTGGGATGTAATATTGAGATATTAAATTACTAAAATTTTTAGGTAAACGGTGTTTTTTGATAAAACAATTAATTAATTCTTTTGAAAATAACTGAGAATAATCTGATTGATTTTGAGCTTTAATTTTCTTATCCATCAATCAATAAGCATTGGCTGATTCTAATTCTTGTGTGAATCCAAAGTTTGCATAATTTTCTATTTTATCTATATATAAAAGGCCATCCAAATGATCTAACTCATGTTGGAAAACTCTTGCATGAAAATCTGAAACTTCTCTTGTTATCTTTTTTCCCAAAAAATCATAACCTGAATATTGAATTTTTTTGAAACGCGGCACTAAACCTCGCATACCAGGAATACTCAAACAACCTTCCCAGCCTGTCTCGGATTCTGTTTCTAGTGATTTAAACGAAGGATTAATTAACACTGTCATTGGTATAGCAGGACTTTGTGGGTACCTTGGGCTTTCTTCAAAACCAAATATTATTACACGTTTTAGTATACCAATTTGAATTGCTGCTAAACCGACACCGTCGTTTGCTATCATAGTATCTTTCATATCTTCAATTAATTGAGATAATTCTGGAGTATTGAACTCTTTAATGGGCTCGGCAATTTCACGTAAAATCGGATTGCCCATTTTTAATATTTCTTGCTCGGCCATAAATTCTTACCATTTTATTGTACAAAAATACTGTTGAGACTGGTTTGTAATAATAAATATTTCAAATTACGTTCAATAAGCATACAAGAATGTTAAATTAAATTATGAATTAATTTTTTGGTAGATTACATATGCACAATATTTTTTATTGGTCTTTTGCCGTCGCCGTTGGTGGCTTTCTTTTTGGATTTGATACTGCAGTTATATCTGGAGCTGACCAATCTTTGCAAAAATTATGGAGTTCAAATGACCTCCTTCATGGAGCGATGGTTATGTCATCAGCTTTATGGGGAACTGTTTTAGGTGCCCTCATTGGAGGTGTAGTATGTGAAGAGTTTGGACGAAAAAAAATTCTAATTTTGGTAGCAATACTGTATCTATTTTCTGCATTAGGTTCAGCCTTGGCGAATGATCCATATTTTTTTGCATTGATGAGATTATTGGGTGGATTTGGAGTTGGTTTATCTAGCATAGTAGTGCCTGCGTATATTGCTGAAATAGCTCCAGCTAAACAGAGGGGCAGATTGGTTGCTCTTTATCAATTCCAGATTGTATTTGGGATTTTAGTAGCATTTTTGTCTAATTATATTCTGTCTGAATATTTTGCTTTAAATTGGAGATGGATGTTAGGGATAGAGATATTACCTGCGATAATTTTCTTAACTATGGTAATAAGAGTGCCCGAAAGTCCAAGATGGTTATTTCTTAGAAGAGATGATGAGGTTGAGTGCCGTCGAATATTAAATATTATTGATCCTAAGTCAGCTGCAGCAACTATGGCTAGTATTAAAGATGTAAAGAAAGATTCTAATCAGGATCGTTTATTTTCCAGCCTCTATAAAATACCCATAGCTTTAGCTTTTTTTATTGCATTATTCAATCAACTCTCTGGTATAAATTTTATTATTTATTTTGCTCCACGCATATTTTCTCTGGCGGGGTTAAGTGACTCGATTGCTCTATTATCTTCAGCAGGAGTAGGCATGGTTAATCTAGTTTTTACATTATTTGGAATGTTGTTGATTGATCGTTATGGGAGAAAGCTATTAATGATTATAGGCTCTTTAGGGTATATTTTTTCATTAACAACAATTTCATTGGCTTTTTATACAAATGTTGATGGATTGATTGTTGTATTCCTAGTATTTCTATTTATAGGCTCTCATGCAATTGGTCAAGGTGCTGTAATTTGGGTATTCTTTGCAGAAATATTTCCAAATAATGTTCGTACTAAAGGACAATCTTTAGGTAGTGGGGTGCACTGGATTTTGGCTGCTTTAATTGCTTTGTTGATGCCCTATTTCTTGGGTCAATATGAAGCCCATATCATATTTGGTTTTTTTGCATTTATGATGATAATGCAATTAATTTTTGTTATTTTTTTTATGCCAGAAACCAGAAATAAAACTCTTGAATCTTTAGCAAAAAGTTATAAATAGAGCTCCACTTATTTTTTAGACTAGATGTAGTAGGATTATAGTTTGCAGATCTTAACAAAACTTACATAGACACTCATGTAAGGATAATTGTAGACTGAAATATTGAAATTCGCATAATAACAATAAGTAAAAGCAAATAATGGAGTTTATTAAAGATGAGTTTTATTAAGAATATTAAATTATTAGTCGTAATTTTGGCGGTTAGTTTTTTGGTGGGTTGTTCCCAGCAAATAAATACTTCAAATCAAAATTTTGGAAATATTAGTTTTATAAATTCGGGCTCTCCTGAAGCGCAATTAGCATTTTTGACGGGTGTTAAGGCGCTGCATAGCTTTCAATTTGATGGAGCTCGTATTGCTTTCGAAGAAGCACAAACCATAGACCCATCTTTCGCAATGGCTTATTGGGGCCAGGCGATGAGTGATAATCATCCACTCTGGGCCCAACAAGATAAAATGGCTGCCGAAAAAGCTTTAATTCGTCTTGCACCAACATTTGAAGAGCGTTTAGCAAAATCAGGTAGTGAGAAAGAAAAAGCCTATATGACCGCTATCGAGGCCTTATATTTCTCCTCTGATAATAAGCTTGAAAGAGATTTCGCTTATTCATCAGCACTGTCTCGTATGCATGAAAGATGGCCTGATGATCATGAAATTTCTATATTTTATGCACTCTCATTACTGGGGACTATTCGTCCTGGTGATGATGGTTTTCGTAGGCAAGCGCTAGCTGCCTCTATCGCCATGGATGTCTTCAAGAAGAACGAAAATCATCCTGGCGCAGCACATTTTACAATTCATTCACTAGATGATCCTGAGCATGCAATTCTTGCACTCCCCGCAGCAACTGTGTACGCAAATATTGCTCCATCATCAGCTCATGCATTGCATATGCCTTCACATATCTTCTTACAGTTAGGCATGTGGGATCGTGTTGTGAATTCTAATATTGAAGCTTTTGCAGCTGCAGTGAGTAATAATAAAAAGCTTGGCTTAAGAGAGGGTGGGGAGGATTTTCATACGCTATCTTGGTTGGCTTATGCCAACCTCATGCTTGGTCATTTTGATCGAGCTCAAGAAAACTTGGCTATTGCACTCGCTACTGTTGAGAGAAATCCAGATGATAATCGTGTTCTTTCGCGTTATTTAAATATGCGTGCGAGGTATATAATTGAAACTGGTGATTGTGAGGAATCGGAGCTTAAAAGTGCTGATTCTAATGAAGGCCAACATACAGCATGGGTTACAGCATTAGGTATGTGTGCAGCTAAAAATCTTGATATGGAAACAGCTACTGAGGCACTAACTCGTTTGTCAATGAAGCGAGAGAAAACCCGAGAGTCTGGTGAGAGTTATAAAGCATTTGAGATTGAAATTCATGAAAAAGAATTAGGCGCTATAATTAAAATGATGCAAGGCGAATTTGATCAAGCCGTTGTTTTGGCTAGAGAGGCTTCTTTAATTGAACTAGAAAATATGTCAGCGCCATCAGGTCCGCCTATACCAATGAAGCCTGCTGCAGAGATGTATGGGGAAATATTAGCTGCTGCTGGCCGATATGATGAGGCGGTTAATGCATTTAAGGCTGCTTTAAATTGGGTTCCAAATAGAACACCTTCTATTCTTGGTCTATCTATTGCGGCAGAAAAAAATGGTGATATGGAATTGGCAAGAGAAATGGAGGCAAAACTGCAATCTACACCAGGGATAAACTCAGAGAAATTTACTGCCTCACTTTAAAGAAAAATGACTGTTAGAAATAAAAAAATATTTATAGGAAATTAATATAAAAGATTCACAAAAAAATAAAAAAATAAAAAAAGGGGTTACCCGCCGAGCATTTTTGGGTACTTCAGCCAGTGCTGCGGCTGTTATTGGAAGTGGTACAAATGTCAATGCACAGGTCAGTGTTAAAGAAGAAATAAGAGGTAAGATTCCTGAACCTTCCCCATCACAATTGGATCGTGATGTCGGAGCTATGAAGCCTCCCATAGTAATAAAGAGAGCGGCTCAGAGGCCTGGCTCTGATTTGATGGTGCAGGTACTAAAGGATTTGAAGATAGAGTTTATTGCAGCCAACCCTGCATCAAGTTTTGAAGGCTTGCAAGAATCAATTATCAATTATGGTCCAGTACCAAATACCATGCCTGAACTTATTACTGCGCTTCATGAAGAATCAGCTGTTGATATGGCACATGGTTATGCTAAAGCTGAAGGTGCTCCAATGGCGGTGATGTTGCATGGAACAGTTGGTTTACAGCATGCTTCCATGGCTATTTATCAGGCGTATCATGATAAGACTCCAATTATAATTATCGTAGGTAGGGATGATAAATTTTTTCGTCAAGAGCAAACTGCTAATGATATTGCAGGTCTTACTAGGGCATTTACCAAATGGGACGTACAGCCAACATCTCTAAGTGGAACACTGGATGCAATTCAGCGTGCTCATAAGGAAGCCATTACTCCTCCAATGGGTCCAGTAGTGATTGTAATTGATACAGAATTTCAAAAAGAAGAGGCAGGCGAACTAAAATTACCAATTTATACTCCACCTATTTTTAATACTATAAATAAAAAACAAGCAAAAAAAATAGCTCAAGACCTCCTACTAGCAAAAAATCCTAGAATTCAAATAGGAAAACTTAGAACGCCAGAAGGTATTTTAAATTCGATTAAGTTAGTTGAATTATCTGGATGCTCAGTAAGAACTGCAGCCACCAATGTATCAATGAGTTTCCCCGAAAGACATCCTCAGACTGGCAAGGGAAACGATACAAATTATGACTATATATTGGGTCTGGAATCGGATGGAGTTGATGTTTCAATTCAAGGGCCTACTTTATTATCAAACGCTGAAAATAGGGACCTTACAGAAATTGGTTTTGGGTTTATTAGGGATCCAGTTATTCCTCCAAGGCTTGATCTTACTGGAAAAAATGATATTACAGCAGACGCTGAAGCCAGTATTCCCATTATTATCGAGCAATTCAAAAGACTACAGACACAAGAAGCGCTTGATAATATCTCGGTGAGGGTCTCAAGACATGAATCTGCAAATTCAGAAAATTATGAAAAAGAATTAAAGAAAACACTCGAGAAAAAAAGAAAAGGATGGAATTCCAGCCCAGTCAGCCTTGCAAGATTGTATTCAGAATTATGGCCGCTCATAAGAGATCTCGATTGGTGTTTATCCTCTCCAACTGTGTTTTCTAGTCGTCATCATGTTGGTCTCTGGGATCACAATAAACCTTATAGTTATTTGGGCATGCATGGGGCTGGAGGTATAGGATATTGCATTGGTGCATCTGCAGGTGCAGGGCTTGCTGCAAAAGATCGAAATCGAATAGTAGTGAATATTCAATGTGATGGAGATTTGAATTATACGCCTGGTTCTTTATGGACTGCGGCACATCATAAATTGCCATTATTAACAATCATGCATAATAATCGAGGTTATCATCAGGAGGTCATGTATCTTCATTATATGGCTGGAGTAAGGGGAAGGGGGAGCGATCGTATGCATATTGGTACCACCCTGAGAGAACCATTTATAGATTATGCAAAACTTGCTGAAGCCTATGGTGTTAAAAGTGAGGGGCCAATTGAGAATCCAGAAGAGCTTGCCGCTGCTTATAAAAGAGGTATAAAAACAGTTTTATCCGGTAAACCATATCTCATAGATGTTATCACTGAGCCAAGATGAAGAAATTCTCTCTATATGTTTTTATATTTATAGTATTTTTGTACGTACCCATAATTAATTCAGCTATAAATACTGAAAATGGTGCATCACTTTACTTGGATCATGGTTGTTATAGTTGTCATGGCTATAATGGAAGCGGCAGGCATCCAATTGCTAATAATATCAGTGGTATTATGTCCAGTGAGGCATTATTTATAACTTTCTTAAGATTAAGAGCTGATCTCAACCCCTTAAAACCATCAAATAGTATGCCAAATTACAGTGAAGCAGTAATTAATGATGAGCAAGCTCAAGATTTATATGCCTATATAAATACCCTAACAGATAATCCGCCGCAGATTGAAAATATACCTATCCTTAAAAATATACTTGATAACGCTATTAGGAAAACCGAAAATGAATAAAATCACTCAAAAATTTAAATTATTTGCCTTCATTCTATGTTTGATTTTTTCTCATCAAGAACTGATGGCTCATCACTCAGCGATTGCCTTCGACAAGACAAAATCGGTTACCGTTTCGGGTAAAATCATGCGCTCAGTCTGGCGCAATCCTCATATGGCCATCAATATAGAGGTTCCTGGTGATACGGATAATTCGATTCTTTGGAAGATTGAGGGACCTGGAACCACAATTCTCGCTGGAAAAGGTTTTAATAAAAAATTGCTTATGGATGCCACTAAATCCAGCGAATTAATCACCGTAGTTATGCATCCACTTCGTTCTGGCAAACCAGGTGGTTTACTTCAAAGAATTACGCTTGCCAGTGGTGATTCTTATCAAGTTGGAGAAGAATATCAAGATCCAGCTGCAGGCGAACAAGAGAGAGTAATCCCTTCTCTGGTGGAATGGACACCTCCACCGAAAGGTGAAACCTGGCAGCAGAGAGAAGCGAAAACCCGTCCAAGTAAATTACCTATTATTGCCAGTGAGGCAAGACAAACTGGACCAGGCGCACTAGATCCTGAAAATCTAAATAAAAAAAGATCCCCAGCACCATTTGATTTGACAGGTATTTGGTCTTTTAGAGGCGAAGATAGGGGCGATCAAAATTACACTTCTATGTATGGCTCTTATGAATTCAAACCTCATCCTGAATTTACAAAGAAAGGACAAGCGACATTAGATGAGTATAAAAGTTATGCTAAAGCTGGAAAACGTTATTACGAGCCAACAGCAAGATGCTATCCAGCTGGCATGCCTCGCTTAATGACACGTTATGGATCCTTAATGATGCTTCAGCATCCGACAGCAATTTTTATGATATCCAGATTGAATAATGAGTATAGGGCAATTTGGTTGGATGGGAGAGATCGTGAACCAGTTGAAAGTAGAGATAATAATTGGAATGGAGAATCTATTGGGCACTGGGAAGGGGATACATTAGTTGTCGAAACAATTGGATTCACCAATGAAAATCATTTAATACAGCAAGGGATTTTTACTGGCGATCAGCTTAAAATCGTTGAGCATATTTCAATACTTAATAATGGCAATACTTTAAAAATTGATTTTATTATGACTGATCCCGAACATTGGGAAGGAGAATGGAAGCACACAAAATTCCGCGATCGCACATTGCGTGCAGATATTAGAGAGGCTAATTGTTTCGCTGCTGATAATGAACTTTTACCAGGCATGTAATAAATAAAGGAAATTCACAGTAATGATAAAAAAATTATTACAACAAATTCTGTTATTAAGCCTTCTTATATTTGGTTACTATAGCGCTCAAGCACATCATTCACATGCAAATTTAAATCGTGATGATGTCAGAACTTATAGTGGAATTGTAACCAGATACAGTTGGACAATGCCGCATGTCTTTCTTAAGGTTAAAGCTCCCGATAAAAATGGAAATGTTGTTGAGTATAGTATTGAAATGCTTCATCCACCTGCTATGGCTAAACGAGGCTGGGAAAAGAAAAGTTTTGCTAAAGGAGATTTGATTACTTGGCAAGGACCGCATGATTATAATGAATTACGACATTATACGGGACTAAGTTGGGCTGAACGTAAGGATGGTTCAAGGTTATCAATGACAGAAAAGGAAGAAGGGATTGTTGTTCCATCAACAGACTTTTCAGGGTTATGGAAAAGATCTGACTTTGATCCAGCGACAGGAAAAGCCAAATTTAATCCTCATTATAAACCCCCTAAAAACTGGCCTCTTACTGAACTTGGCCAAGAAATGGTAGATAATTTTCATGAAGATCAAAATCCTATGGTTAGTTGCGGTAATCCTGGACCGCCAAAAGCAATGATTGTTCCTTATCCGGTTATGATTTCTAGGCCCAATGATAAGACCATCATATTTGAGAGAGAGTTAATGCGTGATGTAAGAGTGATTCATTTGGATCATTCTGTTAAGAGAGAAGAACCGTCTAAACTTGGGCATTCTCTTGGTTGGTTTGAAGGTAATAGTTTAATTATCTCAACGGATAACTTTGTTGATGATCTATGGGGATCTCATACCGGAATAAACTCAAGTGATAAGAAACAACTAACTGAAAAATTTACCTTATCTGAAAATGGTACTTATTTGATTGCAGAAATTACGATCAATGACCCGGTTTATTTGACGAAACCGCATACTTTTTTTCATCGTTGGAAGAAGATTGCTGATCGCGAAGTTATACAGGCACCATGCACAATGGAGAGTGCAAAATTATACTTACAAGGGGGTTAAAATAACTATTTAATCTCCATTGAAGCTACAAGACAACCGCATGCAAATTCTGGTATCGGTTGGTAGAAATATATATCACCTTTCCCGCCCGCAGCACCGGCAATCGCAATTGATGTCCTGATTTCAAATGCACCCTGCCCAGCAATATTTAAAACATCCTCATCTTTATAGTTTGTCATAGCACTGTGATTGTTATCTTGCCAATAACTAAGAAATTCTCTGTCCCAAGCTTCATTGATTTTTCCACTGTCTGGCGTGCACGGCCAATGAGAAGTGCCACCTGTTCCGATTAAAGCTATTCTTTCTGGTATACTATCAAATACTTTTCTAAGAGCTGCTCCAAATTCATAACTTCTGGCTAAAGACGTAAATGGTGGTGATTGACAGTTGATATTTGATGGAATAATGGGAATATCGTAATTGGGTGTCAGATGATGCAAGGGTACCATCATGCCATGATCAAATTTCCATTCCTCAGAATAAGAAACATCAATATCATTTAACAGCGAAGCAACTATTTTTTTTGATAAACTTGAATTTCCAGGAACCTGGACTCTTGCAATACCTAACCACCCAGGATCCTCAATTGGCCCTTCATAATGATTGGCCATTCCAACTGCATAAGTAGGCATATTGTCGTTAAAAAAGTTTGCATAGTGTTCTGCTGAAACTAAAAAGATGGCATCTGGACGTACCGCTTCAATTTCATTTCTCAAACGATCAAATTGATTTAATAAAAAGAAAAGATCTTCTTGATTGGCTTTTTCTGGACGGCTTGTGATGCCTGGTGCATGACAGCATATACCCGCATAAACCATTGTCATGTGTTTAATTTCATTTTAATTAGAATAACCGTCATAAGTTTTTCTATTTATTAGTGATATTTTGAGCATTAATACCTTCCTTTAAGAATACTTTTTTTGTCGCCTCCCGAACTTCTATTCTTTTTCTATGTGCCATCCAATTTGGCATGTCAGCAACATGCTCAATAATATCATCTCGTTGACTCCAGATATGAAATACCAATAAATAAGGATCGCAGATACTATATGTGTCTCCCAAGGCCCATTTTTTCCCAATTAAACGTCGTTCTATCTCTAAAAGGGTTTTTTTTAGGTTTGGGATACCTTTTTTTCTAAGTTCTGGATGTAATTCTTCACGATCTAATAATAAATTTGGTCTAAATAAAGGTCGAAATGCAATGTGTACGGTACTAGATAAGAAATTTAACCATTCATGTGCGCGTGCTCTGGCAAGAGGGTTTTTTGGGATTAAATTAATAGAAGATAGATCGGCAATATAAGACAATATAGCATGTGTTTCAGTGAGAACTTCTCCATTGAAGGAAAGTATTGGAATTTTCCCCCAAGGATTGATTGCTTGATATGAAACAGTTTTATGTTCATCCATTCTGATTTTAGTTGAGGTCGAGATATAGTCTAGCCCAGATTCTTCGAGTGCAATATGACAAGCCAATGAACAGGCTCTTGGGCTAAAATAGAGGTTTAATTTATCCACATTATTCCTTCCTGTATTATAAGCAATCAGTAATTTTTTCTTTAACACATCATAACTTTATTTTTTCATTGGTAATTTAAAAAAATTCATTTTTGCTCAATTGAGCACATACCGTTAATATTTATTATTAAGTAAACGGAATCAAATATGAATATAAAAAATATTATTCTTTTATTACCACCTCATATTTGGATCAATTGCCTCACCATACTTTTATGTAGTTCGGCTATGTCCCAAGAAATAAAAACACTTCCTGATTGGAGTGGTGTTTGGGAGCGCTATGAAGGCAATGGTGGTATGTTTGATATTGCCACGACACAACCTCCTGAGGGTCGTGCAGGGAGTCCAGGTGTGAGGCAGTTTCCACCATTGACTGATTTTTGGGAAAAAAAATACACGCAGAATATAGATTTGGTTGCGCTTGATAGATTACCTGATCCAATATCGGTTTGTGGTACACCTGCTGGGTATCCAAGGTTACTGGCTTTACCAGATGTTTATGAATTTATAGTTAGAGAAGAAAAAACGTGGATTATTACAGAAAATGGTCCCAATATAATGAGAATATATACCGATGGCAGAGCCCTTCCAGGAATAAATGAGCGCTGGCCAACATACACGGGTGAGTCAGTAGGAAGCTGGGATCAAGGGGTTTTAGTTTTCACTACAGTCAGTATGATCGGTGAAAAAAATACCGTTCTTGATCGAAGCGGCTTGACACTAAGTGATCAAGCTGAAATTTTTACACGTATGTTTTTAAATGAGGAAGGATTATTGCGCGCAGAATTATCGATTACTGATCCCATAGCATTGACTAAGCCTTGGAATGTTATTCGTCATTTTAGAAAACTACCACCAGGGACACGAATCTTTGATTATGCTTGTGCTGAGAATAATCGTAATCCAATTACGAGCTCAGGAAAAACATTAACACTTGGGCCTGATGGCGTTCCAATTGATATAAATTTTGATTAAGAGGTGATCATTATGATTTTTAATAAATCTTATTTTGTAAATACCATTTGTATTTTTCTTTTATTAATCTTCTCACAATTTACATTCGCTCATCATTCCAGCGCAATGTTTGATAAAAATGAAATTCGTACTTTAACTGCAACAGTAAGGGAGTTTCAATGGGCAAACCCACATGTTTGGATTCAAATATATATCGTGAACTCAGACGATCGTCCAGAGGAATGGAGTATTGAGGGAATTGGTATCAATACTTTATTTAGAAGAGGTTGGCGACCTAATTCTTTTGTTGCTGGCGACATAATAGAAATCAGTTTTAATCCAATGCTTGATGGCTCAAATGCGGGAGCATTTATTGGGGCAAAATTTCAAGATGGAAAAATATTGGGAAAATGGGAATAAGCTAAAAAGTTAGAGGATAATTATTGCCAATTTCAACTATCAGATACTTTTATTACTTGATAGAGACCAAGCCAAGCATGAACATCCTTACTGGCAAGATAATCAAACTTATACAATGCAAGTTTACACCAGTTATTTTGAGTTTCTAATGCAGCTATTTTTGTGTCAAATCCATACTCTTCGTAAATGCCTTCATTAACGGTAAAACAAATCAAACCTTCATTTTTAGTAATTCTTACAAATTCATCCAATACTTCTGCTTTTAAATGTCCATAGGTAAATGTGCCAACACACATAACAGCATCAAAGCTATTATCTGAAATATCCAACGGCTCATTTAGATCTGATTGTGAGAGTTTTTTATAAAGATTTTTAGGAATACTTTCTAAGAGAGTTTGTGATAAATCAGCACCTTGTAAGTTACTGTATCCCACTTCTTTTAAAGCTTTTCCAACAAGTCCGGAACCGCACCCAGCATCAAAAATAAGCATATCTTTATCATGGGCATAATTATTAAATATATGGGCTGCTTCTATTGGTCCTGTATAATTCCATTCAAGCATGTCTTGATTATATTTGTCCTTAATACCCCATTCATTATAGAAATCTTTTACCTGCTCAGTAGTATTCAGTGTATGAATGGGTATTCTGTTTCCAATATCTTTTTGAGCCATAAATTACTCTTTATTGTGAAACTAATAATTATCCTAAATAATTTATTACTTCTGCTGCGGCCCTCTCGCCAGATTCCATAGCACCTTCCATACCTCTATCAGTTTTTGCTGTGTATTCACCAGCAAAGAATAGCGGCGGTATTGGTTTTGCTACAATATTTGCAAATTGTTTTATTTCTCCGGGTTGCCATGCTACATAAGTTCCACCTGCTGTTGTTTGATTTTGCCAAGACCAGGAGAGTGCTGGCTCGATAGCATTTTTTAAACTAGGTCTCAATAATATTAATTGCTTCAAGATATACTCAGCAGTCTGACTTGGGGACATTTTATCAAGAAAGGCAGTATTTGAACCTGTTGTCCAAGTTTTAATGTATGCCGGGTTACTATCACCGCCTGGAACAGTAAATATCCTACCAATGTGTGTATCTGTCCAATATGTGAGAGGTAGCTCATCATATTCCCAAAAAGGTCTTAATATTTTGAAATAAATCAAATATACCTTTGAATAACCCACGTTATTAATTGCTGTCAGTCTATCATGATCAATTATGGGAGTTTCTATTTCTATATTTGATAATGCGGTTAAAGGAATAGATGTAATGACAGTCTTAGCATCAATTTTCATTCCACTCTCAGAAGATAGACGAACGCCTTGATTATAAGATTTTAGATTATTGATTTTCGTATTGAGTATTAAGTCACCTTTTAAGGAAGCAGCCATATGCTGGGGAATGAGGCTATTACCACCAAGTATCTGAAAAACTCCAGGTTTACTCTTATCCATTTTTTTCCCTTGATCACTCACCCACGATGAACTAAAGAAATATTGCAATATTGATATATCTTTTGCTCCATTTCCATGTGATGGATTAATTCCAGCAATTAAACGAATTTCGTCATCTTTAAGTCCATATCCTTGAAGTGCCTTATGTAATGAAATATCGTATTTTGAATATAATGGGTTATACCAATCAGTAGTTTCTGATAAAGGATTAAGATCATTGACGATATATCGCAATCTTTCCCATGGATATTGGCGCTTTAGATTAGAGGGAAATGGATTCTGCTTACTTTTTTCCCAATTATCTCTAGTTGAGATTAATGTGTTATTGAGATGCATTGCGATAGCCCGATTACCAAAATAAGGATTATTCTTGCCTGGGCTGTATGGCTTTAATTTGTATTTATCAATAACTTTAATGAGTCTCTCGTAGCCGCTACCTATGCTTGTGCCACCAATTTCTTGATTGCCATCGAGTGATTTAGTAGTGAGTAATTTGCCACCAACACGACCATTTGCCTCTATAACTATAATTTTTAAGCCCTGATCTTCGAGTATTCGTGCTGCATTTAAACCAGATAGACCGGCACCTATAATAGCTACATCATAGGGATAATTATTACCAAATGATGATCGATTAATTATGCTGGTTGCAGCTACCGTAGATGCCCCCAGAATAAAGTCACGACGTTTCATATTTATTAGTTTATTTGCGTATCAATTTTTCTTTGCTGTGCGACGAGTGAATTAATCTCATCAAATAGAGATTTTCTCAATCGAAGTAGGCCAAAAATTTCGACAACAACAAAAAATGGAGCAGCTAAATTTGCTTGAATCGGATGCTTGATTAAAACAGGCATTGATTTTTCAATTGCATGACCAATGAATTGTAATGCATACCCACCAAAGAATGCTAATGCTGAAATATTAATTGCTGATGGATGGGCGCTTAAGAATATTGCATATTCTATGATAATTAATCCCATTATTAGAAAGACAAGAGAAAAAGCTGTATCCAAGGTTAAATAAAATAGAAATAATCCCACGGTAATAATATGCGCTGCAGTAATGGTATAACCTAAAATATCAAAATTTATCCAGCTGAGTGGAATATTTATTCCAAGCATAATCGTTGGGATTCCAATTAGATGGAATAAAATATTTGTTTTATTTTGATGTGCTGAAGCATAATTTACCAGCATATCCATGAATTTATTTTTATTTGTCAATATTATTCCAAAGCTTACTTAACACACTATTAACTTAGCATGACAACAGAAAAAAATCTTGATTGGTTGTTAATTATTCTCGCTGAGACCCTTAAAAGCGGATAGCGCCCTTTCTCTTGATAATTTTAGATCAACGATGGGCAGTGGATAGTCTTTATCCAAGATTATTCCTACTTGTAAAAGAATATCTTCAGGAGCCTCCCAAGGCTTATGAATAAATTTTGTCGGTATTTGGGATAATTCAGGAATATATTCCCTTACATAATCTCCATTAGGATCAAATTTTTCACCCTGAATTATTGGATTGAATATTCTGAAATAAGGAGCAGCATCTGCACCACAACCAGCTATCCATTGCCAAGAAGCACTGTTATTGGCTAGATCTGCATCTAACAAGGTATCCCAAAACCATCGTTCTCCATGTCGCCAATCCAACATTAGATTCTTGACTAGGAATGACCCAGTTACCATCCGGACTCGATTATGCATATAGCCTGTTTTCCATAATTGCCGCATACCAGCATCGACAATAGGGTAACCGGTCATTCCACGTTGCCAGCATTCAAGAGATTTTGGATTGTCTAGCCAAGGAAATCGATCGAATTTTTTTTGTAGATTGATCTCAGGTAAATTTTGCCAATAATAGAGAAGGTTGTTTGAAAATTCTCGCCAACCCAGTTCACTCAGGAAGTGTTCAATACTATCTTTTGTGTCAGATGATTGTCTGAGCTCTTTGACACGAAACCATGCTTGATGTGGTGATAATTCACCAAAATGTAAATGAGCACTTAGTCTGGATATGAACTCTTTATCGGGGCGATTTCTTCCTATTTTATAATTTTTTATGCCTGTTTTAAGAAAGTTATTTAGCCTATGCTGAGCACCTTTTTCGCCTGGAGACCATGTATTTTCGATATTATGATGCCAATTTATAAGCGGTAATAATTTTAATTCAGATAATTTTTTTGATTCAATATTTTTTTCAAATATTAGTTTTGATGGGCACACCAACAAATCTCGTGGTAATGGACCATTCTCAAGGCAACCTTTTTTATAAAAAGGAGTGAATACCTTATAAGGGGTATCGTCTTGTTTTTTGATATTAGGTGGCTCAAAAAGGAGCGACCCATTGAAGCTTCGCACTTTAATATTATTATTCAACAGAGCAGTTTTAATTTTCTTATCTCTATTGATTCGCCAAGGTTCGTAGCAACGATTCCAATAAACTCCTGTTGCTTTTGTTTTTTCTATGAGATCTGGGATGATTTCATCTGCTTTTCCTATAAAGAAATGAAGATTTTCATCAAGCGATTTATTTAATGATTCTAAACTTTTATGAAGCCACCAACGACTAGCTTCACCCATACTCCAGCTTTCGGCATTTTCATCGTCCAGAATATAAATGGGCAAGATCCTAGCATAATTTTCGGCAGCTTTGGTTAAGGCAGGATTATCTTCTAACCGAAGATCCTGCCTAAACCAGACGATATTAAGTGTATTGTTCATCCATAAATTTTAGTGCATAGAAGAGGTAAAACCCATTGAATTTTGTATAAACTTGTAACAAAGCAAAAGTTTGTAATGTTTAATTTACCAATGATGTTATTTTGTAAGACAGTTTTAATAAGGTGATAAAAATGCGTGTAGCTATCTTTGGTGGAACCGGTTTTGTTGGTTCTTATTTGACCAAGTTATTGTTGAAAGAAAAATTTGAAATATCTTTGCTGGTGCGTTCTGTTAATAACGAAAATGAAAATAATATATCCCGCAAAAAAACACGTATTACAGTTGGTTCTGTAAAGTCTCTTAATGCAATTAAAGAGACTATTAATGATTGCGATTACGTTATCTATAACATTGGTATTTTAAGAGAGCTCCCAAAGCAAGGCATCACTTATCGCGCTCTACAATTAGAGGGATTACGAGCAGTTGTTGATGAGAGTGTGAGGGTTGGTATTAAAAAATTTATCTTAATGAGTGCTAATGGTATACATAAAAATGGTACCTCATATCAAGCAACTAAGTACCTTGCCGAAGAATATCTTAAGGAAAGTAAGCTTAAATATACGATTTTTAGACCCTCGGTCATCTTTGGTGATCCGCAAGGAAAAATGGAATTTGCTACTCAACTATATAATGATATGGTGCGGCCACCAATACCAGCAATTAATTTTTATCTAGGAAAGTCACCCATTAGAGGGTCTGTAAAAATGTCTCCGGTCCATATTGATGACGTAATAGCTGCATTTTATCAGGCACTAATAAAAGAAAGTACAGATTATAAGACCATTATCCTTGGTGGATCAGATACGTTATCGTGGTATGAGATTCTTCATCATATTATGGAAGTTACAGAGAAGAAGAAAATTGTTTTTCCAATGCCTATAAAATTTATGAAATTAATAGCAAGTTTATTTCAATGGATCCCTTTTTTCCCAGTGACGGTAGATCAATTAACAATGCTTTCAGAAGGAAATACTGCCAATTCTGATTATTTGTGTGAATTGATTCAGAAACCACTAATAAGATTTAATGCAAATAATCTAGGTTATCTTCTAAATAATGACTAATTTAAACTCTTTTTCATCTAAGTTAAATGTTGTGGTAATTGGTGCTAATGGTGGCCTTGGAAAAGCTTTTGTAAGGGCTTTTGAGGCAGACGATAAAGTTAATTCTATTTATGCTTTTTCAAGAAAAATAAAAGTAAGTGAGAATAAAAAAACACATTATTCTTCTATTGATATAGAAGATGAAGAATCAATTAAACAAGCAGTAGAACTATCAAGCTCTGACAAGGAAGTTGATCTTGTTATAGTTGCAACAGGTATCTTGCATAAAGAAACGAGTATTAAACCAGAAAAAAGTATTGCCCAAATTGATCCACATATCATGAATAAGGTAATCAGTATTAATACAATCGGACCTATTTTGGTAGCTAAGCATTTTTTACCGAAATTAACACGAGGTGAGAAAACAGTCTTCGCTGTATTATCAGCAAGAGTTGGAAGTATTAATGACAATCATATGGGTGGCTGGGCATCCTATCGTGCCTCAAAAGCTGCACTAAATATGCTTATAAAAACAGCGGCTATCGAGCAAAAACGCCGTCATCCTGAGAGCATAATTATTTCCCTTCATCCAGGCACGGTTGATACTCAGCTTTCCCAACCATTTCAAAAAAATGTAAATGAAGGATCTTTATTTGAGGCCGGCGATGCAGTAAATAAATTAATTAATGTAATAGATGGTTTAAATGTTAAGGATACAGGAGGTTTTTTAGCCTGGGATGGGAGTTCTATTGAATATTAAAAAATTAGTATTATTATTTGCTATTTTCTTTGGAGATATCGTGAGTGCATTAGAAGAGCCAGAATTTAAAGTGGTTGATAAAAACTTAAATTTTGAAATCAGGTATTACAATGAATATCTTGTTGCAGAAGTTACTCTTGATGGAGATTTTTCCTCATCAGGAAATCAAGCTTTTAGGGTATTGGCGGGATATATTTTTGGCGCTAATCAGGCAGCTGAAAAAATGGCGATGACTGCTCCTGTTGAGTCGCAGTTGGTCGCTAACTCTGAAAAAATGGCGATGACTGCTCCTGTTCTATCTTTAAAAAATGAAGATAAGCATATTTATCGTTTTGTTATGGAGAAAAAGTATACTTTGGATAGCTTGCCTATCCCTGATGACAAAAGAATTCGCCTACTTAAGATTGAGCCAAGATATATGGCAGTGAAGCTATTCTCAGGTCGTTGGAGCGAAAAGAATTACAAGAAAGAAGAGCAACAATTACTTAATGATCTATATAAAAATAATATTAAAATTATAGGAGCACCAATATTTGCGAGGTATAACGCTCCTTTCGTTCCTTGGTTTCTGAGACGTAACGAGGTAATGATTGAAATAAATTGGCGTAATTAAGAGCCAAAACGATAGCGAAATTTCAAGATGATCTGATCGCTCATTGGGTTATCCATAGTGTCTTCGTATAATTCATTGAAAGAGGTAAGCATATTTCTGCTTGAACCAGTTTTAGTAGCGACAATGTAAAGATCTGAAAGAGGGGCTATTTGCCAGCGATAACGAAATTGGATATTCAATTGAGAAATACTAAAGTTGTCAGAATCACCGATGGGTTTAGTTGTTTCTGTTAAATCATAACTGTTGCTATTAATAAGATAGAATTTATCTTCATTAGCTTGAATTCCTACCCACTGAAGATTGAGACTGAGTTGTTGTTTTGCTGTGACGAAATAATTGACTTTGAACTCAGGTTGCCATTTTTGAGCATGAAATGTAGTAAAGTTCTTATCCTCTTGATGCAATAACCAGCCAGTTGCATCTACATATTGTATTTTTGCATCAATACTTAGGTTGCTCTTTAAGTACCATAATACTTCTAATTCAGAGGTTAACTTCTCGCCATATAAATCTTCATCTTGATAAGTTATTTTGCCTAAATAAGAAATCTTTTTCGACTTATTTGTTGAATATTCAAATTCAAATCGATTGCGTTTTTTAATTTTATAAGTGCCATTACCAAAGCTATTTCTGTCTTCATAACGTGCTGGGAAGTAGGCTAAACCAGTTTTAATTCCATGCAAATTTTTCAAAAGGAGCTCAATCCCTGAACCAAAACCACCAGTAATTTGTTGGCCAGTTAGATTTTCTCCATATCTCATCCAATTTCTAATTATTCTATTTTTAAATCTTCCAGTATTTGAATTGATGAAATTATTACTATATTGCAAATCACGTACGTTATTTCTTTGGTTAAAACCAAAATCATTGACTTGGAGATATTTATCGAAGACTGTGAGCTTTAAATCATGTTTTTGTCCACGTTTTGGTGTGAATGACATATCGGCATAACCACCATTGCCACTTCCATCACTCTCTGTATTTGAATTGATGTATTGACCATCAAGCTTGAAGGCACCAGATCTATTTAAATAATGGAAATCCATGGCATTTACCAGCGAGTCACTGGTGGGTTTAGTGACGATGGTTGATAACAAGCCAAGACTTCTAACATCTCCTTGGTCACTATCCTCATAGAGTAGGCGTATTGCTCCAAAATCACGTCCGATTTGATTATATATGTTATTGTCATCCGCTCGATAAGAAGTGCTTTCCTCGAAAGCGGCCAGAGCACCATAACGTAGTTTTTTGTATTGACCTGTGGTCTTAAGTGCACCGATTAGATCAGCTTTAATGGTTTTTTTGTCTCTTTCAGAAATGCTTACACTTTCAGGTAACTCTGGCAGTGATGGAGCACTCCCAATACGTCGTGTATTGATCACAGTAAAACGATTTCGACCTCCACCCTGCCGGCTTGCTCTGGGAGTGGCGCTAAAGATCTCATTGCCCTCTTGAAAGAACAATCTTTTTTCTGGAAAAAATGTCTCATTAGCAGTCAAATTGACGACTACATTATCCGATTCTACCGCACCAAAATCAGGTTTAATGGTGGCTGTAATTTGAGCATTAGTTGAAGGTCTCCAAAAAAAATCAGCACCAGCTTGAAGGTCTGTCTCATCATCAATACGATCACGAGTAACAGACATATAAGGAAAAATACTCCATTGCTGTTTGAGATTAACATCGTTCATTTTTGTCGGTTGAAAAAGGCTTAAAAATTGGGGTATTGAGTCTGGGAGTGCAGGCCAAGACCAGTCCTCCTCTAAATGAGCAACACGACGAGTAGTATATATGTTAATTATTCGATCACCGGTTTTTTTAGGCATCGCCATTTGTGACCATGGAATATAAAATTCAGCGGACCAGCCATTATTTGTTTCAGTTGTGGCGCCATACCATGCACCATCCCAGTCCATGCTGTATCTTCGTTCTGGCAAAAGCGTTCCATCACCTTCTGAATCACCTAAAGATAATGCCATCCAATAGGCATATTTTGCTTCACCAGAGGTATCTAAACTAATTGACACTTTATCAGAGGAGCTTCTCCAGTCGTCTCTGTTAGTAAAGCGTTTAACCAATGTATTTTTAGGTTGTTCCATATCTATTGAAAAATATAATCCATCAGCAGTATAGAAAAAACGAGCCACACTTCTATAGATTGGCTCTTTAAGTGTATCTGGTTTGGTTACTTTCATTCGCTCGAAAGGGGTAATCTCATGCCATGTGCTTTCATCAATTTTCCCGTCAATATTTATGTCAACATCAATATCTCGTTGTTGCACGTCAATAATTTCGGTCTTGTTAAAGGAAAGTTGAATTGATTCAGATGTACTCTGAGCAAATAAAGGCGA
Source organism: Woeseiaceae bacterium (assembly GCA_028227395.1). Taxonomy (GTDB): domain Bacteria; phylum Pseudomonadota; class Gammaproteobacteria; order Steroidobacterales; family Woeseiaceae; genus SP4260. The sequence goes on from JAOIZZ010000003.1 coordinate 140,525, forward strand.
GGAGCTTATTACAATTAAGTAAATCGCAAGTAAGCCATTCAGCTGAGAGAATTTTCTACAAATCATGGTGGGGATTATCCCTCAATAGCCAATTGATTACAGTAATTCTCTGAAAAAAATTGTAAGCATTTGTAAAGGTATAGTTACGCTTTTTATGACACAACTTCCTCCTGAAAAGATAATGTATCTTAAATTGACTAGGAGCCAAACCGATAACGTATTTTTAAAATTATTTGATCGCTCATAGGGTTATCCATGGTGTCTTCAAAAAGATCATTAAACGTAGTGAGGTTATTTCTACTCGATCCTGATTTGGTTGCCACCAGATAAATATCTGATAATGGCGCTATTTGCCAGCGATATCGTAATTGAATATTCAAATCAGAGATGCTGAAATTATCACTTTCTTTGTCTATTTTACTAATTTCTTTTAAGTTATAACTATTAGTATCAAGAAAATAGAATTTATTTTCGTTCGCTTGAATACCTACCCATTGTAGATTAATACTGAGTTGCTGTTTGGCAGTAATGAAATAATTAAATTTAAGCTCTTGTTCCCATTTTTGATGGAAAAAAGAAGTAAAGTTCTGATTTTCTTGATGAAGCAACCAGCCACCACTTCCATGGACAAACTTTGATTCCAATTCAAAACTTATATTGCTTTTTGGGTACCAAGTGAATTCAAATTCACCTTCAAGTTTTTCGCCATACAGATCTTCTTCTTGGTATGTAAAAGTAGTACCAAAAGCTAATTTTTCAGCTGAATTGGTGCGTAATTCAAGTCTCAATCTGGTCCGCCCTGGCATTTTATATATTCCATTGCCGAAGCTATTTCTATCTTCAAAGCGATTAGGCCAATGGGCAAAGGATGCTTTGATCTTATTTAAACTATTGAGAGTTAAATCAAGACTACCACCTATGGCGTTTTTAACACGATGACCCTCGAAATTTTCTGCATATTGCAAATACATCCGCATCTCAGAATCTCTAAATTTTTTGAGATTTGAATTAATTGCTTCATAGTTGTATTGCAAATTACGGATATTATTTCGTTGATTATAACCAAAATCGTTAATTTCAAGATGCTTATCAAATATAGTTAGTTTTAATTCGCTCTTTCTGCCTTGTCTTGGTGAATATTCTAGATCAATAAAGCCACCAATGCCGGAGCCATCTTCGGCAGTCTCAGAGTGCATAAACTGAGCATCTGTCTTCCAAATACCCGAGCTAGTTAAATAATGAAAATCAGCCGCCGTGACCACAGAATCCATTATTGGTTTTGTAACAATGGTTGATAGCAAGCCGAATGCTTTTGTGTCCCCTTGTTCTGTATCTTCATACAGCACACGGATTGCACCAAAGTCACGGCCGATTTGATTATATAATTGTTTGTCATCCGCTCTAAAATCTGTGTCTTCCTCAGAAGCCGCGAGAATTCCATAACGAATTTTTTTGTATTGACCCGTTGTTTTAAGAGCGCCTATTAGATCTGCTTTGGTTATTTGTTTTTCACGTTTTGAGAGGCTGACACCTTCTGGCAATGAGGGTAATATTGGGGCACTACCAATACGCCTGGTATTGATCACAGAGACTCTATTTCCTCCCCAGGAATACTCGCTTGCTCTGGGTGTAGCTGTAAAGACCTCATTTCCCTCTTGAAAGAACAGCCTTTTTTCAGGGAGAAATGTTTCATTCGCTGATAAATTGACAACCACATTATCTGATTCCACGGCACCAAAATCAGGATTTATGGTAGCTGTAATTTGGGCATTTGTTGATGGCCTCCAGAAAAAATCTGCACCACCTCGATACGAAGATTTGTTATCAATCTGGTCTTGAGTTGCTGAAGCATAGGGGAAGATACTCCATTGTTGTCTGAGGTTAACATTATTCATTTTTGCGGGCTGAAAAAGACTCATGAATTGAGGTGATGAATCTGGCAATGCTGGCCAAGACCACTCTTCTTCTAAATGAGCCACTTCACGAAAAATAAATAGCTTGATAATTCTATCGCCGATTTTTTTAGGCATCGCCATTTGTGACCAAGGAATATAGAATTCAGCAGACCAGCCATTAGCTGTTTCTGCGGTAGATCCATACCATGCTCCATCCCAATCTGTTGAGTAAATTTTTTCTGGCATGATTACGCCATCTGCTTCTGAGTCTCCCAGGGATTTTGAGAACCAATAACCATATTTAGCATCTCCTGAGGTATCTATTGAAAATCCAGTCTTATCAGATTTTGTTTGCCAATCATCTCGCGATTTAAATCTTTTTACTAAGGTTTCTTTGGGTTGTTCCATATCCATTGAAATATAAAAGCCATCCGCGGTATAAAATATTTTTACATCGGTTTTATAAATGGTTTTTTCAAGGGTATCCGGTCTAGTCACCTTAAACGAACCATAAGAATCTATATCATCCCAAACAGCATCATCAATTTTACCGTCAATTTTGATGTCAATATCAAGCGGTTTATTTTGAATGTTAATTGCTTCATTGTTGTTCAAAGAAAATTGCAATGAGTCATCTGTAATTTGAGAAAATAGTATTCGTGGAAATATCAAGAATAATATTAATGCAAGATTTATCCTTTTCTTTAACTCATGTTTTTTAAGCACATTGTTCCCTATTATCGCAGTAATTCTTATAATTTTTAAATTTCGATGGATTGACTCAAAGGCTCCTAATATTTTTCTTAACTATTTTTTTTAATTTTAATCAACAAAAGATTGATTTATTATCCTGGGACAGAGAAGATACAGATAGCATTTGAGCCGGTATTATAGGCACTTTTAAGCAAAATTGTGTAAATATTGATAACAATTTCACAGGATGAAACGCGTGATTCTATTAATGAAAAATAACTATGCATTTTTTGTCTTGATATACCTTTCTTTTTTGGTTTTATCCGGTACGGCGAATGCCGAACGTTTAGTTCGGGAATTTAACGGAAATAAGTCGATCACTACTGCCGAATTTGTAGTTAAGGAGCCTTGGATTCTTGATTGGCGAGTTAACAGTAATTTCAAGGAAAGTATGGGTCTAGAGGTATCTTTGGTTGATGCAAAAACCGGTTTTCTCATCGGTAGAATTCTTAAGACAAAATATGCCGGTAATGGCGTTAAGATGTTCAATAAAGATGGACGTTATCGCCTCAGAATTAGCTCTTCTTTGACTAACTGGAATTTCAAAATTAAAGAGTTATCAGTTGATGAAGCTGATTCATATTCAGCCAAAAGTCAATGAATTAACTGTTATAAACCTGTTTAAATACTTCGGCAAATTTCCTTAAATCTTCCATCTTTCCCATGCTTACTCGCAAATGATTCGGGTACAGTGAATAAGCTCGATGAACGAGAATATTTTCTTGTCGCATTTTTATCTCGAAGTCTTTTACATCTCTCCCTATATCAGCAAGGACAAAGTTAGTTTCCGATGGGAGTGGCTCGATTCCCTGTTGGATAAATACCTCATTCACCAAGTCTCTTCCTTGATTGATTTTATCAATTGAGTATTTGATAAAATCATCTTCATTATAACAAGCATGAGCAGCTGCAAGACCTACAATGTTAGGCCAAGCCATAACATGATTACGTACTTTTGTTATGAGGTCTTTTCTACCCAATGCATAACCCACTCGCATTCCAGCCATACCATATAATTTTGAAAAGGTTCGCATCACAATAACATTTTCACCTTCTCGGACAAGGTCGACCATCGAGGTATATTCTGGGTTATCGGTTAATTCGTTGTAGGCTTCATCAACCAAGACCGTCACTTTTTTTCCAACAGCACGACAGAATTTTCTTAACGTATCACCATCAATTGTTTTTCCAGTTGGATTATTTGGATTGCACAGATACACCATACTCACTGATTTATCTACAGCAGCTTGCATGGCATCAAGATCAATAGACATATCATTATCAAGTGGTACTCGAAGCACTTTAGTTCCTATTCTTTGAGCATAACCCAGGTGTAAGTCATAAGTAAAAGAGGGAGAAATTATTTGCCCCTCTTTCCCCCAACCCACAACAGCCGCTGAAAGTGCCTCATTGGAACCAGAGCTGATTGCTACTTGATTAATTTCTAATTTATTTTTATCCGCGATCATTTGCATGAGTTCAGCGGCAATTTTACCCGGATAATAAGCTCCCTTACTGCTAGCTTGGGCAGCAGCCTTTAGGGCATTATTACTTGGGCCATATGGATTTTCATTAGCGCTTAGACGGATGATACTTGGATCGGGCCCTACCATCGATAGGACAGTTTGACTCATGGTCATACTTGCCGTTCCTAGCAGTATTCCATTTAGTAATGAGCGTCTTGTAATTTCCATAGCCATCTTAATCTCCTTGTTATTATTTTATACTAACTTTGACCAGAAAGATTAATCTATTAATTTTATATAAACGCGTCGATTTCGTTTACCTTTTTTTTCAACTTTGCCAATACGTATTTGCCCCACTTCTCCAGTTGAATTTAGATGAGTACCCCCACAAGGTTGAAGATCAATATCCCCTATCGCTAGCAATCTAATATCTTGATCTGTTGATGGAGGTTTAACAGACATAGTACGGATTAGTTCTGGTTGCTCCCGGAGTTCTTTCTGACTGATCCATTTAGATTGTATTAAATGATTTTCATCAACCAATTTTATTAAGTCTTGGGCAACTTTTTCTTTATCGACAGGCTCTTCCATATCAAAGTCTAAGCGACTTTTAGACACGGAGATATTGCCTCCTGTTACTCCATATTGTAGAACTGAACCCAATAAATGCAGCCCAGTATGCATGCGCATATGTAAGTATCGTCTTTCCCAGTCAATCGCAGTAGTTAGTATTTCGCCTATCTTAGGAATAGGGCTTTCTTCAGATAAGATATGTTGGATTTCATCTGCTGCATTTATTGTAGTGTTAATTACCTCAGCCTCATGACCATCCCAAGAAAGTGTTCCTATGTCACCGGGCTGCCCTCCACCTAAAGGATAAAATATACTGCTTTCAAGGGTAATTATATTATCAATACTTGAGGTCACTCCAGAAGTATTGGTCTTAAGATAAGCATCTTGCCTGTATAATTTTTGAGTCATAATCAATTATCCTGTCTTAGAAATATTATGATTTAAATCGTTAGGTAGTATGATAACTTACATCAATTAAAAAAATAATGATCTAATTCTGCATAAAATGACTCGAGACAAGAATATATATACAAATTTCTTTGGTATTAAATCAACAGGACGATCTTTTATAAAAATGCATGGCTTAGAAAACCATTTTGTTATTTTTGATGGGCGCGATGTTCCTTTTTTGCCTAAAAACTCTGAGATATCCAGAATCTGTAACCCGAAAACGGGTATTGGTGCGGATCAACTAATTATATTAAATGAACCAAGCATTGATGGCCTAAAGGTCGGTGCAAAGGTATTTATGAGGCTACTTAATATTGATGGTCGCGAGGTAGAGGCTTGTGGCAATGCAACTAGATGTGTGGCTTCGTTGTTGATGGAAAATGAAACTCTGGCGACAGTGAAAATCGAAACACTGGCCGGAGTATTGGAATGCCATAAACTGAAAGATTCGCGAGTGCAGTGCAATATGGGTATCGCTTCTCTTGACCCCAGAAAAATACCTCTATCAATGGATATAGATACCCTTAATGTGAAATTAGAGTCTGGGCCATTATCTCGCCCAGTCATTTCAAATATTGGGAATCCTCATGCCACTTTTTTTGTTGATAGTATCGAAGGTATTAATATTGAAAAATGGGCACCAGCCGTACAAAAAAATTCTTTATTTCCAGAGCAAGTGAATGTGGGTGTGGCAGAAATCATGGATCAGCAGACTCTTAAGCTTGAGGTTTATGAGAGAGGTGCGGGCTTAACATCAGCTTGCGGATCAGGTGCATGCGCAGCGGTTTATGCTGCCAATAAAAGAAAACTCGATGTTTCAAATAAAATGCAAGTGATTATGCCGGCTGGTTATGTTGACATCGAGCTTCTTGATGATGACTCACTTATTATGAGTGGCCCAGTTGCCTATGTTTACAGTGGGTTACTATCATAAGCTTAATAAGATGAAGCCAATAATTGAAATAATGCCGGCTATCATGGCATAAGGTAATTGAGTTCTCACGTGTTCTATATGATCGGTTCCCGCCGCCATAGAAGCAACGACAGTGGTATCACTAATAGGTGAGGCATGATCTCCAAAAATTCCACCAGAAAGAGCCGCCCCTAAGAACATCGGCACCGAAAGACCAAGGGTTGTGGCAATGGATATGGCAATGGGAATCATGATCGCAAAAGTACCCCAACTCGAACCCACTGAAAATGCGATAAAACCGGACACTAGAAATACCAAAGGAGCTAAGAAAACAGCAGGCACATTTGCTCCTGCAATACCTGCCACATAGGGTCCAGTACCTAGAGATTTTGCAACATCACCTAACGTTAATGCCAATAGCAGTATGGTTGCAATGGGAAGTAATTTTCCGGCTCCTTCCATAAAAAATTGCATTAATTCAGATATATTGTGTCTCTTTTTAATTAATAGCATGGCCCAACAAACAAATAAGGCGGCACATATGGACCAAAAAATGGCTGTAGGACCGTTGCCTTTCATTATATTTCCACCACCCGTTAAAAAAAGGAAAGCAGGCATCGAAAGAGTCATTGTTAATATTGGTAGGATCATAAATATGGCAGAACTTTCTTTGGCATCCGATGATTTTTCCTTTGAATTATCAGGTATTTCTGTTGAATGCTCATTACTCTGCCAGCTGATTTGACCTTGTTGAGTTCTGATTTCTGCTGCGGCCATTGGCCCTAAATTGATATTTTTCCAAACTACAATGAATGCTAAGATAATCGCAGTAATTGCATAGAAATTATAAGGTATGGATTGTATGAACACTCCAAAAGCATTCTCCATGCCGGTGGAAGCGATCAATCCTATAATTACAGCCGTCCAAGCATTCAATGGCACCATTACACAAACCGGCGCAGCAGTCGCATCGATAAGATAAGCTAATTTTTCTCTTGAGATTTTATAGCGATCAAACAATGGTCTACTTACTGAACCCGCGACCAATGAAGTAATATTGGATTCAATGAAAATTACAATTCCTGTCATCCACGCTAGAATTTGTGCTCGAAGACCAGTATGTACCCATTTTCGATTCTCTAAGAAGGCAACAAAACCGCTTACACCTCCGGATTTTTCGATGGTTGTAATTAATGCGCCAATAAGGAGGGTGAAAATCAAAATGCGAGTATCACCAGCATCACTAAATACATCAATGATGCTATCAAAACCCTTGGCAAGACCAATCAAAGGGTTAAAATTATTAAGAAGAGTGCAACCAATCCATATGCCTGCAAATAACGAGGGCATAACTTGTTTCGTTCTTATCGCTAAGATAATTGCAATGATTGGTGGTAATACAGAATACCATTGTGGTTCATTTAACATCGTTTATAATTTCCTCCCAATAGTAAAGCCTTCGAGAAAAGAAGAGAGGTTAACTCCTAACTCAGGAGAGAGGTAGCCACCTTCTTGAACAATTACAGTCGGTAACATTATATCACCTATTGCTAGACCAATTTTCTCGAAACCTTTGGTGGTAATTGATAGGCCTTGTAATGGATCTTTTTCGTAAGCATCAAGGCCCAGGGCTATAACTAAAGCATCAGGTGCAAAAGCTTCTATTTTTTCTAATGCAGAATGAAGAGTACTCATATATTCGTCGTCTTTTGTACCACGAACTAAAGGCAGATTTAGATTGAAACCCGCACCTTTATCTTTGCCGATTTCATTCGCATGACCCCAAAAAAAAGGATAGAAGCGAATAGGATCAGCATGAATTGAAACAGTAAATATGTCATCTCGCTCATAAAAGATATCTTGTGTGCCATTCCCGTGATGGACATCAATATCTAGAATGGCAATTTTATTAAATTTTTCACTTAATGTTTGGGCTGCAATTGCTGTGTTTCCGAGGTAGCAAAAACCAGCTGCATAATCCTTTGCCGCATGATGCCCTGGAGGTCTTGATAGAGCATAACAAGCTTGTTCTCCATTGATTACTAGTTTTGCAGCATGTGTTGCGGAATGAGCACTCCAATAAGCTGCCTCCCATGTGTATGGTCCAATTGGGCTGGATAAATCAGCGTGATGAAATCCAATTTGACCTTCTGCGGAATCTGGATAACCACAATCTCTGCGATCGGGGTGAATACCTGGCATTACCTCAATTGAAGTTTGTTTTTTTCGTTCCCATCTTTGGTAAATGGTTTGTAAGTAGTGAATATATCTTTGAGTATGGACTCTAGATATATATTTTAATTGATAATTTAATGGCGATTCCTCTGTAAGGCCAAATTTTTTTGCGGCATTCATAAGTATTTCTGCACGTTCAGGTGACTCAGGATGAGTTTGTAATTTTCCGGTCACCATGAATTGTTCAGGCGCATGAATAAGTTGTTTATTTGTGTGAATAACTTTCATCAATCTACTCTACATAGGACGAAAGTTTATTGGTATCAATATGATTGATTTTTTTTCCATAGCTTATAATAAATACAATAAATTACTTTTTTATTCATCAAATAATCTTTATTGACTGATTAATTTAATAGTTTAATTGATATTTAATGATCAACAAATATATATTGTTGGTTAATTAAGAGCAAAAGCTAAGGAAATATTATGTTCAAAAAATTTATTATTGGTTTATTTTTTACAACCATCATTGCGTGCACAAGCTCTAATACTGATGACTCTAATTTGGTTAATAACATTGATTTTGTGGTAGGAGAACTTAAAGGCGAGAATGTGCGAGAACATATGGAGGTTTTAGCCAGTGATGAGATGCTTGGCCGTGAGGCAGGGACTGAAAATTATGATAAAGCAGCCCAATATCTCATTCAAAATTTTAGTGATCTTGGGCTTAAGCCTCTTGGAAATGGCGGTAGTTTCGAGCAGCCAATACGTTTTATTGAATCAAGGCTTGATACTGAATCAACTGTCATGAGGATTTATAATGATGACCGAGCCGTTGATTTTATCTTTAAAGATGATTATATCCGTTCTGGTGGTTTTGGTAATGTGAGTGAGAAAATTACTGCACCATTGGTATTTGTTGGTTACGGAATTATCGCTCCAGAATATAATCACGATGATTATAAGGGAATAAATGTTAAGGATAAAATTTTGGTGGTACTAAGTGGTGCACCACCAAACTTTAACACTGATCAGCGTGCATTTTATTCTTCTGGTAGAACCAAAGCAGAAATTGCTATTGCTCAAGGGGCTTCTGGGATAATTTCTTTAAGAACGCCTGTGGATCAAAAGAGAAGGCCCTGGGAAAGATATTTACCCGGAGTGGGGTCACCGGGGATGCGTTGGCTAAACCAAGATAATGAACCTTATAATGGCTATACCCAATTGCAAGGAAGTGCGACTATTAGCCAAGCTGGAGCAAAAAAGCTATTTGAATTATCTGGGCATGATTTAGACCAAATTTTCAATCATCATGCTGAAGGTTTGAACAATAGTTTTGATATGGGAGTTACTGCTACTCTAGAGCGTTCATCCAACCAAAGAGAGGTTTTATCTTCTAATATTATTGGATTTATCGAAGGGTCAGATCCTATTCTTCGCAGCCAATATGTAATTTACACAGCACATCTCGATCATATTGGTATTAGAACTGGCAAGGGCAATGATCATATTCACAATGGGGCTTATGATAATGCTGCGGGCATAGGTTCTATCATAGAAATAGCCAGCAGTATTCTCTCTATGGATCAACCGCCAAGACGCTCCATTATTTTTGCCGCACTAACAGCTGAGGAAAAAGGATTGCAAGGCTCATCTTATTTCGTGAAAAACCCCACAGTTCCAATTGAAAGTCTTGTTGCTAATATAAATATCGATATGCCTTATCTTGGCTTTCCTGTGGCTGATATACATGCTTTTGGGGCTGAGCATAGTTCACTCTATGGAGCTATGGAGATGGCCACTCAATATATAGGAATTCAATTTACGCCTGACCCTCTTCCCGAAGAAGTTCGATTCGTTAGATCAGACCAATTTTCTTTTGTTAAAGAAGGAATCCCAGCACTAGCTCTTAAGGCAGGAACTATCTCTTCAGACCCAAATATAGATGGCGGTAAAGAATTAGATAATTTTTTAAAAAACCACTACCACCAGCCGACGGATGATTTAAATTTACCATTTAGCAATGAAGGTACTGAACGTTTTGCTCGAACTGGGTTGCTATTAGGTCTTATAGTTGCAAATGATGAGCAAAAACCAACCTGGAATGCAGATGATTTTTTTGGTGATAAATTTGCACCTAAATAAATAAATCTTTGTAATTTTCACGCAATATATTTTTTTGTACTTTTGCCATTGAGTTTCTTGGAAGTGTCTTAGCAAGGATAATTTTCTTTGGTATTTTGTAACCAGCGAGTTGTTGTTTGCATAGTTTGATGATGTCTTCTTCTTTAACCTTAATAGATCCAGATTCGATTACGATAGCAACTACACCTTCACCAAGATCTCGATGCTGTATACCTATCACTGCAGATTCCATGACGCCATCAATATCATCAATAATTAATTCTACTTCTTTTGGATAAACATTGAGTCCTCCAGAGATAATCATATCTTTTGATCGACCTACAATTGAAACATAACCGTCTATATCAATCTTCGCTTTATCACCTGTTTTGAAGTAACCATCATTAGTAAAATCTTCTGCAGTTTTTTCAGACATTTTCCAATAACCCTTAAATACATTGGGACCTTTTACTTGAAGATTACCAATCATATCTTTTTCTAAACTCTGCCCCTCATCATCCATGATGCGAACTTCAACACCTGGAAGTGGAAGTCCTACTGTACCGGGCTTTCGTTTACCTTTGATTGGGTTAGAGGTATTCATATTAGTTTCTGTCATGCCATAGCGCTCTAAAATCTCATGCCCTGTTTTAGTTGCAAAATCATGAAATGTTTCTTCCAATAGAGGTGCTGATCCAGAGATAAATATACGCATATTTTTACAATTTTTATGCGTGATATTATTTGTTGCTAGCAATCTTGTGTAATAAGTGGGAACTCCCATAAGTGCTGTACATTGACTCAAATTTCGAAGAATTCTTGCTACATCAAATTTTGGTAACCAATACATGCTCGCACCGCTTAATAATGCACATCCTATAGCTACAAATAGACCATGCACATGAAAGATAGGCAATGCATGTAATAATGTATCTCGTTCTGTAAATTGCCAACTATCGACTAATGTTTGAGTGTTACTTATTAAGTTTTGATGGGTGAGCATGATCCCTTTGGGTCTGCCAGTAGTTCCAGAAGAATAGAGAAGCGCTGCTACATGATCTTTGGGCGTAATGTAGCTTTGAAATATCTTTTTTTCTGACTCTGATGACTTAGTTAATGTACCTTGCCCGTCTTGGTCAAGTGTAAAGACATGATTAATATTATTTTTTTTGGCTAATTTTTCAAACACTGAGAGGTTTTTTGGATCGCAGATAATTACAGTTGGTTCAGCATCACTTATGAAGAATTCTAATTCACTTTCAGTATAACCTGGGTTTAGTGGATGATAAATAAGGCCTGCTCTTAAGCATGCAAGATATAGAAAAAGAGATTCTGGACTTTTTTCTATCTGAATAGAAATTCTCTCTCCAGGAGATACCTTTAGATTGATTAATAAGGAGGCAATTTGAGCAGATTTACCTTTTATGACTTCATAATCATAAGTTGTTCCATTATCAAGAATTAATATCGGTTTATTATCTGTTTTCTTCAGAGAGGCATCAAAGTGAGAAAAAAGGTTGCAGTTTTTTAATGTCATTCTTTTCCTATGTAAAGATAAATGTTAAAACAATATATAAATAATAAACAATAATTTCTAATAAGCATAATTTGGAGTGTATCAATGGTAGTTTATGGAGTTGCTTTATTGGCTTTTTGTATGCTGACCGGAATTTTTTTAGGCGACCTATTGGGCCAATTAATTGGAGTAGATGCTAATGTAGGTGGTATCGGTATTGCAATGCTATTGCTAATTTTTATGGCAAATATAAAAAATAGTTTTTTTGAAATTAATTTACTAACAAAATCTGGCGTAAATTTTTGGAGTGCCATGTACATTCCAATCGTGGTTGCAATGGCAGCGAAACAAAATGTCCTTGCTGCCATTTCAGGTGGCTGGATGGCCCTTATTGCCGGGGTGCTCACAGTAATTATCAGTTTTATGATGATCCCAGTTTTGTATAAGTTGATAAAGAGGAATTGAAGTGATGATTCTTGACACTTTATCTAATGCATTGACTAATAATGCAATTATAACAGCCTTCTTTTTTGTAGGTTTGGTTACAGCAATTTCTTATTGGATCTCAACCAATCTGACAAATGGATACTTGCATGGCTCAGCGATTGCCATTGCTTTGGGTTTGTTAATGGCTTACTTCGGAGGGCATCTAACTGGCGGTGATAAAGGCCTAGCTGATATTCCAATTTTTACTGGCATAGGTATTCTAGGTGGAGCTATGTTTCGTGATTTTGCCATAGTTGCCACGGCATTTGGAGTCGACTTAAAACATCTAAAAAATGCAGGATTAATTGGTGCTATTTCGGTTGTCTTTGGTGTGGCACTTTCTTTTTTTATCGGTGCCATTGTTGCCGTTATGTTTGGCTATAATGATGCGATCTCAATTACCACTATTGGTGCTGGAGCTGCCACTTATATTGTTGGGCCTGTAACTGGAACGGCTCTATCCGCGAGTACTGAAATCATAGCTCTTAGTGTTGCAGTTGGTTTAATAAAATCAATTTTGGTTATGATTGTCACTCCATTTGTCGCACCATACATAAAATTGAATAACGCAGAATCGGCTATGATCTTTGGAGGTTTGATGGGCACCACGAGTGGAGTGGCAGGCGGATTAGCTGCTACTGATCCAAAGCTGGTTCCTTATGGAGCAATGACTGCTACATTCTATACTGGTGTTGGTTGTTTGCTCGCACCTTCTGTATTATTTTTAATTGTTCGTGCATTGGTTTCATGATTTAGGGGAATATTTAATCAAAGAAATAAATTATATCTCTCGTCGAGAGGCGCTTAAGGCATTCAGTTCATCTGCTTTATTGATGAGTTTGCCACTCAAAGGAATAGGAAAATCATCATCTATGATTACCGATTTCAGTGCCTCTGAATTATCTGCAATGATTCTTGCCAAGAAAGTTAGTTGTGAAGAAGTTATGCATGCCTATTTGACCAAAATAGCGGCAGTTAATCCACTGTATAATGCTATTGTTAGCATGCCAAATGAAGAAATTTTAATAAATCAAGCGCGCACTGCGGATATTGAATTATCAAAGGATATGTATCGAGGCTGGATGCATGGAATGCCTCATGCCATTAAAGATTTGGCCTATTCAAAAGATCTCCCTACCAGTGAGGGTTCTCCAATTTTAGCTGGTACTAGAGGAACTAAAGATAATTTATTTGTTTCTCGGCTCAGGGCGGCAGGAGCCATTTTTATTGGAAAGACTAATGTTCCTGAATTTGGTTACGGCTCGCAAACCTATAATAAGGTATTTGGTGCGACACGCAATGCTTATAATCCGTCTCTTACGGCAGGTGGAAGTAGTGGGGGAGCTGCTGTAGGACTTGCTACGCACATGCTACCTGTTGCAGATGGTAGTGACATGATGGGTTCATTGCGGAATCCAGCTGCTTTTAATAATGTGATTGGTTTTCGTCCAAGTCGCTGGCGTGTTCCCAGTTATTTTTCGGGCTATGATAATTTTTATCAACAATTATCGACTGATGGACCAATGGGAAGAAATGTTGAAGATATGATGAGGTTACTATCGATTATGTCTGGTCCAGACAAGAGATTACCTCTGACCTTAATGGAGCGATTACCAAAATATGAAGAACTTAAGCCAGCATCATTAAATAACGTCAAGATAGGTTGGATGGGAGATTATGAGGGCTACTTACCCACTGAAAATGGTCTATTGAAGCTATGTGAGAAAGCTCTGGAAGATATTGGACATACTGGTCTTATTACAGAATTTTGTTCCCCTAATTATGATATGAATAGATTATGGCAAACTTGGTTGACCTTGAGGCACTGGGATTGTTTATGGGCTAAAGATTATTACGAAGATTTAGAAACTAGAAAATTACTCAAGCCTGAATTGATTTGGGAGGTGGAAGGAGCCTATCAGGTCACCGCAGATCAACTCCATCAGGCAGGAATTGCTCGGACTTTGTGGTATGAATCATTATTTAGTTTATTGAAAAATTATGATTTTCTTGCCTTACCCTCAGCACAAGTATTCCCTTTTTCAGTAGATCTGCATTGGCCAAAGTCCATTAATGGGGTAAAAATGGATACTTATCATCGTTGGATGGAAGTGGTAATTGGTGGCACATTAGCTGGACTTCCAGTAATTAATTTACCAGCGGGCTTTGATAGCCAGGGAAGACCTATGGGTATGCAGTTTATTGGCCGTATGGGAGAGGATGCTAAATTAATTGAATTTGCGATGGCCTATGAAGCCAATACAGACTTTTTGAATGTAAGACCCAAATTACAGCAATCATAATAATTTTTTAGTAAACTGCTGCCCCACCGTCCTCAGCACGAGAGTCAGCAGCCCCAGAAACTACACCAGTTTCAGCATCACGATGGACTCCCATCGCAGTTCCTATTGAGTTTCTTGAGCGAACTTTATGCCCATAAGACTCATAGATGGCTTGCGTATCAGCTGAGATTCCAAGTTTCTCAAAGGTCGTAATGTCAGGAAGCCATTGATGATGAATTCTAGGCGCCTCAATAGCTTCTGCAATAGTCATTCCATGATCAACAAAATTAAGGATGGTTTGCATGGTGGTATTAATAATGGTTTTTCCACCCGGGCTACCAGTAGCGAAAACTGGGATTCCATCTTTTGCTACAATTGTTGGGGTCATACTGGATAACATTCTTTGTTCTGGTCTTATCTGGTTCGGAGGGGTACCAATTTCTCCCCTTATATTGGTCACTCCAGGCTGTTCATTAAAGTCACCCATTTCATTGTTCAACAGGAAGCCTGCTCCTTCAACCACGATATGTGATCCATAACCAAATTCTAATGTATATGTCAGGGAGACCATATTTCCCTCTTTATCTACCACTGAAAAATGTGTAGTTTCATCACTTTCGTATACTTCTGCAAATAACGCTGGATCACTTTCCGATTTTGTATTCAAATCAATGGTTTTTTGTAAGTTAATTGCATGTTCTTTTGATGTTAAACGTTCAAGAGGCATATTCTTATTGAAGTCAGGGTCACCAAGATAGTTTGCTCGATCCGCATAACCACGACGCATTGTCTCGGTTAAAATATGTAGATATTGAGCTGAGTTGTGACCAATTTGATTAAGATCATACTGTTCCAGAATATTTAGCATTTCAGATATAATTACTCCACCAGAACTTGGCGGTGGCATGCTGATAATTTCATAATCACGATAGTTATTTTTAATTGGTTTCCGTTCAACTGCTTCGTATTTTTTTAGATCTTCAAGTGTGATAAGCCCATCATTCGCAGTCATAAAATTAGCTATTAACTCTGCAGTTCTACCACCATAAAAACCTTCTTTACCATCAGACTGAATTCTTTCTAGAGTGTTTGCTAGATCATCTTGTTTCCATAGATCTCCAACTAAATAGGGTTTACCTTGATCTTTATAAAAGATTTTTTGCGAACTAGGGTAGTTACCAAACCAAGATTTTCTTCTTTGATTATTAAAATCATCATGTAATTTGAAAGTAATTGGTATCCCTTGGCGAGCTAGTTTAATAGCAGGACTGAGTAATTGCTTCCATTCGAGAGAACCAAGACGTTGATGCGCTAACTCAAGACCAGCAACAGTTCCAGGAACACCTACTGCTTTGATGCTAAAATGATCTATAGGTCCTATTTCGTTATTAATGACCTTACCATCAGCGTCGAGATACATGTCTTTAGTTGCAGCGAGTGGTGCTTTCTCACGAAAATCAAATGTGGTGGTTTCGCCATTAACTCCATGATAGACGAGAAATCCACCCCCACCTATATTCCCAGCTGTTGGGTGCGTGACCGCCATCGCAAATGCAGTAGCAACAGCTGCATCGATAGCATTCCCCCCCTCTTTTAATATTTGAATACCCACTTTTGAGGCTATCAAGGAAGAAGAAGCTATAGCGCCATTATTGCCACGTTCAGGAGTTTTTCCAGCGGCACTCAGGTTGGTTGATATAATGAATAATAAAACACCGATTGATATAAAAAGTCTTGAGGATTTTATATTGAGCAAGATGGCACCTATTTTTAGTAGTTTATGTTTATATTAATAATCTATTATTAACCAGTTTCTTTCAATGTAAATAATAAAATGAGTAGGTATGCTAATATTAGATACAAATACATTCAAACATTAATGAAAAATTTAGTATTATTGTCTTTATAAAAATATTTATCGTAAAGCGGTTAAATATATTTTTTCATTTACTTAGAGGAAAAGCTATGAGAAGTCTTACAACAATTATACTGTGCTTGTTCAGCATCACTGCACTGGCTTGCAAAGGTACGCTTTTAGATCATAATTTCAAAAAATTAGCTTCAGATGAAGAAGTAAATTTATGTGAAACATACTCAGGCAAGGTTATTTTGGTTGTCAATACAGCGTCCAAGTGCGGATATACTTATCAGTATGATGGTTTAGAGAAACTTAATAAGGAATATGGCAATGAGGGGTTAGTAGTGCTTGGCTTTCCTTCTAATGATTTCATGGGGCAAGAGCCAGGAACTGAAGAAGAGATTCAAGATTTTTGTAGACTTACTTATGGCGTAAAGTTTCCAATGTTTGAAAAAACAACTGTTAAAAAGAACAATGCTC
The DNA here is from genome assembly GCA_028227395.1 of Woeseiaceae bacterium. GTDB lineage: Bacteria > Pseudomonadota > Gammaproteobacteria > Steroidobacterales > Woeseiaceae > SP4260. Next base: position 157,499 of record JAOIZZ010000003.1, read on the forward strand.
ATCCCTTCTATCATGGTTTAGCTGATTCGGCCGGTAGCTATCCGCAATGGAATTTTCATAAGTATTTGATTGGTAGAGATGGCGACCTCATCACTGACTTCAGATCTGGTACAAAACCTTATGATAATGAAATCATAGGGGCATTAGAAAAGGCGCTGCAAGAAAATACCTAATAGTTTATTTTGAGTGAAGCGAGCGTTATTTCTCTATTACCGGTAGTTGCGACACTATGTGTGTCTTTAAGTTCAAGAAATGTTCTCTTAGGATTATTCTCGGGAGTAATCTTGGGTGTCTTTCTTCTGCGCTCAACGTCACCACTTTTGTTTCTTCCTTTGGTTATAAATGATTATTTAGTTCCTGAAGTTGCTGATACATATAATGCAAGTATTCTTATTTTACTTGGGTTTATTGGTGGTTTTGTAAAATTAATCCAGTATTCTGGTGGTGGTTTAGCGTTCGCAAAGATCACCATGAAATTTATAATTAATAAAGCATCAGCTCAAATTAGCGCATGGTTTAGTGGTATTCTAATTTTCTTTTCTGATCTGGGTACGCCATTAATTGTAGGTCCAGTATTTCAACCTTTATTTGACCAGTATGGTATTTCAAGACAGAAGTTAGCTTTTATAATCGATTCAACCTCATCACCGATTGCAATATTAATCCCTTTTATCGGATGGGGGGTATTTACGATGAGTGTTATTAAGGATAGCTTTGAGATTAACCAGATAATCCTCAGTGAATGGGAAGTTTTTGTTTCCGCTATTTCTTATCAATTTTACGCTTGGCTCGCAATTAGTATTGTACCAGTATTATCAATATTGGGTTTTGACTATGGTGAAATGCGTGTTGCGGAAAGTGCAACAAAAATTTCAAAAAACTCATCTAAAAGTTATCCTAAAAATATTGCAGCAATTTTCGTTTGGCTACCTCTTTTAGTTTTGGGCTTAACATTATTTTCTGTTCTCAGTATCTATGGATTCCCAGATAAACAGATACCTGGCTCTGATTTTAGAGCAGCACTTGCCTCCGCATATTTTTTGGCAACTATTACTCTTATCTCTTTGGTTTTATTTAAGGGGGTAAAAAAACTCAGTGATTTACTTTCTGTTTATATAAAGGGTATGTCTGGAATGCTCCCTATTGCAGCAACACTCATTCTCGCATGGGCGTTAGGTCAAGTCAGTGAGGAGCTTGGAACGGGACAATATGTTGGTAACTTAGCTAAAGAAATAGTGAGTCCAAGTTTATTGCCTTTTGTAATATTTCTTGTCTCTGGCGTTATTTCTTTTGCTATTGGCTCATCTTGGGGAACTATAATTATTATGATGCCTTTATCTATTCCTTCCGCTATAGCTACGGGAAATGAGTTTCCAATAATCATTGGCGCAGTTCTCTCGGGTGCTTTATTTGGTGATCATTCATCCCCCATATCTGAAACAACTATCCTCTCTTCAATTGGCGCAGGTATTGAGCCATTATCACATTTTCGTACGCAAATTCCTTATGCGTTAACAAATGGTATAATAGCTTCGATAGGTTTTTTGATAGCTGGACTAACCTCAATGACATGGATTGTCTTATGTATGTTCTTAATACAAATATTGACCATGACTATTCTTAGGTATCTTCGGCATTAAGTTCTTTTAGAAGTCCAATAAAAAAAGTATATTATTCTTTATTACAGAATTTGCTAAAAAATACAATGGAGAGTTTGAAGAAAATGAATAGAAGATTATTTTTTGAAATGCTGGGAACAGCCGCAGTTGCCTTTGGTGTTTCTAAGAGTGCAAACTCACAAGTATCATATAGCGCAGAAGCAAAAATCAAACAATTAGGGCTTGCCTTGCCGGAAGCTGCCCGACCTGTTGCGGTTTACGTTCCATATCGAATATCGGGCAATCAAGTATTTATTGCGGGTCAGATTCCTCCTAATGATTTGGATACTCCAACTTATGGTAAGTTAGGAAAAGATTTAACGGTTGATGATGGTTATATCGCGGCGCAACAAGTTGGTCTTAGAATAATCGCTCAGCTCAAAGCAGCTTGTGATGGTGATCTTGATCGAGTCGTAAAATGTATACAAATTCGAGGATTTGTAAATTCTACAGATGACTTCACTAAACAGGCAAATGTTATAAATGGCGCTTCAGAGTTACTACGTGATGTTTTTGGTGATGCGGGATTATCTGCTAGAGCTGCTCTTGGTGTTAATACATTACCACTAAATGCAGCTGTTGAGATTGAATCAATGTTTGAAATAAAAGTGTAAAAAAATTATTAATTAATACAGTTATGAGGAATAAGAAATGAGAATAATATTATCTATTTATCTGCTATTTTTTTCGATGGGATCTGCGTTAAGTCAAAATTCACTCCCTTTTGAAATAGAAAGAATTGCCAGTTTTGATAGCCCTTGGGCGATGACATTTCTACCTGACGGAGATATCTTGGTTACTGAAAAATCAGGCCGTCTTTTAATGATGAGCTCTGAAAATGGTAATATGATTGAAGTTCAAGGAATCCCTTCTGTTGCCTATGATGGACAAGGCGGTTTAGGTGATGTCACGCTGCATCCAGACTATGTAGATAATAAAATGCTTTATTTAAGTTTTGCAGAAGCTGACGAAGATGATAAAGATAAGAAAGGTGCAGCTGTTATTAGAGCGAAACTGAATATCAAAAATAATAGTGCTGAGCTTACTGACATAAAATATATTTGGAGACAGGTACCAAAAGTTACTGGAAGCGGTCACTACGGTCACCGAATAGAATTTTCCAGTGATGGCTTTTTGTATATCTCTTCGGGCGATCGTCAAAAATTTGATCCAGCTCAGGATATGACCATGAATTTAGGTAAAATCCTTCGTTTATATGATGATGGCAGTATTCCAGAGGATAATCCTTTTTATGCTTATGGCGGAGTTGCTGCAGAAATATGGTCACTAGGGCATCGTAATCCGTTGGGTTTTGATTTTGATGCTGATGGACAACTTTGGGAAACAGAAATGGGACCAAAAGGTGGAGATGAATTGAATCGAGTATTTAAGGGAGCGAATTATGGTTATCCGCTGGTTTCAAACGGTAGACATTACAATATGGGAGAGATTCCTGACCATCACACAAGGCCCGAATTTATAGAACCAAAAGAATGGTGGACTCCAGTAATTTCTCCAAGCTCATTTATAATTTATCAAGGTGATCTATTTTCCGATTGGAAAGGTGATGGTTTTATATCGGGATTGTCTTCGAAATCTCTGGTGCATGTGAAGTTTTCTGGGTCATCGGCTGAAGAAATAGAGCGCTTTGATATGGGCAAACGTATTCGTTCAGTTGAGGAGGGCCCTGATGGTGCACTTTGGCTGCTGGAAGATAAAAAAGGTGCTCGGATGTTAAAGTTGACACCAAAACTTTAATACTGAATAGAAGCATTCATTAGAGAGTTTTAATATTGAAATGAATCATTTTTTTAGAGTCTCTATATTGCTTGCTTCTTTTTCCTCTCCCTTTTTATTTGCAGAGAGTATCGAAGATATAAGGGAGTTATTACCAGAGCAAGTCTCTAGTCAACGAATTGAAGCCGATATAAGGCAGTTGGTTAGTTTTGGTACACGCCATACCTTGTCAGAAACCAACTCAGATAAGCGGGGTATTGGTGCGGCTCGCCGATGGATCGAAAATGAATTCAATCAGATCTCGTCAGCTTGCGGTAATTGCCTTGACGTTATTCGAATCAGCGGTGTTGTCTCTGGGAAAGAGCGAGTGCCAATTGCGACAGAGATTGTCAATATTATAGCTATTCAAAGGGGCAACGTAGACCCCAATAGAATGGTTATGATGAGTGGCGATATAGATTCTCGAGTGAGTGATCCTATGGATTATACCTCAGATTCGCCAGGAGCTAACGATAATGCCAGTGGTATGGCTGGTGTTATTGAGGCGGCTAGAGTCCTCTCCAAATCAAGATTTCCTGGAACTATTATTTATGCTGGGCTGTCTGGTGAAGAGCAAGGCTTATTTGGTGGAGAGATCGTGGCACGCCATGCTTTAGAGAAAGACTGGCAAATAAAAGCGGTCTTAAACAACGATATGATCGGCAATATTACTGGTATTGACGGCGTTATAGACAATTCGTCAGCCAGAGTGTTCTCAGAAGGTACGCGTTTTCTTGAAACCAAAGATGAGGCTCTAAAAAGACGCTATAGAGGTGGAGAAGTGGATTCGCCATCAAGGAATATTGCTCGTTACATAGATAAAATGGCTGACCAATTTATAACCAATCTTGATGTGATGATGATTTATAGGCTTGATCGTTTTGGAAGAGGCGGGCATCATCGTCCCTTTAATGAGCTTGGTATTCCTGGTGTGAGAATCATGGAAACGCACGAACATTATCACCGTCAACATCAAGATATTAGGTTGGAAAATGGCATTGAATACGGTGACGTGATTGAGGGTGTGGATTTTGAATATGCAAAAAAATTAACCGCATTGAATGTTGTTTCATTAGCCGGCATGGCATCAGCTCCTCCTTTTCCCTCTAAGGTAAAGATAAAGGGAGCGGTAAGTGCTAATACTATCCTTGAATGGACCTTCCCAGAAAGTAATGTTGCTGAGAATCTAAGAGGGTATAAGGTATATTGGCGTCATACATCAAGTCCTGAATGGACCAACAGTCGATATGTTGGTTTGGTGGATAATTACACATTAGAAAATATTGTCATTGATAATTATTTTTTTGGTGTAGCAAGTGTCTCTAATGATGGATATGAATCACCAGTAGTATTCCCAGGAATAATGGGATCTTTTGATTAGAATTAAATTTCTGAAAAATTCATAAATGAGAACAATTAATGAGTGAACCACGCCAAGCTTCTTTATTAGAGTCATTAATACCAATCATGAGCCTTGTCTTTATGTTGGGATTTTCAGTATTCTTCTTTGGATCTGATTCATCGTATGGACCGAATCAAATTGCTTTGATTATAGCTGCAGCCATTGCAAGTATGGTGGCTATTAAAATTGGACATACTTGGTCAAATATCTTGGAGTCCATGATTGCTAGTATCAGTACTGCGATGGGTGCATTATTAATTTTTCTTTGTGTGGGCGCTTTGATTGGAACTTGGCTAATTTCTGGTACTGTGCCAACACTGATTTTTTATGGTCTTGAGATACTGAATCCAAAGATATTTTATCCAGCAGCATGTCTTATTTGTGCCGTTGCCGCTCTAGCTACTGGGAGCTCATGGACTGTTGCAGGCACTCTTGGTGTAGCTCTTATAGCTGTCTCGATTGGTTTGAATCTTTCACCTGCTATAGCCGCAGGCGCCATAATTTCAGGAGCTTATTTTGGCGATAAAATGTCTCCACTTTCAGATACTACTAATTTAGCCCCCGCAGTTACAGGTACCGATTTATTTACACACATAAAACACATGGTCTGGACAACTACTCCATCATTTTTAATGGCTTTAGTAATTTTTATGATATTAGGTTTTGGTGTAGATTCAGATATAGAAGATTCTACAATCTCTCTTTTGACTGAAACATTAGATGCCACCTTCAATATTACTTTATTAGCATTGTTACCTTTATTGGTAGTTTTCCTCATGGCTATTCGTAAAGTTCCAGCATTACCTACAATTTTATTTGGCGCTATATTGGGTGGAGTTATGGCATTTTTTCTTCAGCCCGAAGCCGTCATTATTTTTGCAGACTCAAATGATCTGCCTCCAACTTTATCGCTAATCAAGGGTATTTGGCTGGCCTTAGCAACTGGCTATACTTCAGCTACAGGTATTCCAGAGATAGACAGCTTACTTTCACGTGGTGGCATGCAATCTATGCTTAACACTATGTGGCTTGTCATTAGCGCAATGTCATTTGGTGCTGTTCTTGAACTTGCTGGAATGTTAAAAACAATCATCAGCTCGTCTCTTAAAGCAGCAAAATCAACTGGCTCCTTAATCTCAACAGTCATTCTTAGTTGTATTAGCATTAATATAGTATGTGCTGATCAATACATCTCTATTGTGTTGGCAGGGAAAATGTTTAAAGCAGAGTTCAAAAAACGCAACCTTGACCCAAAAAATCTTTCAAGAGTAATTGAGGATTCTGGAACGTTAACCTCTCCTTTAGTGCCATGGAACACATGTGGCGCTTATATGGCAGCTACTCTGGGTGTGCCAACCTTTACCTACTTACCATATGTTTTTTTTAATTTGATTAATCCCGTAATTTCAATGATTTATGGGTTTACAGGTTTTACTATTGAAAAATTGGATAAAAATAAAGGATGAGCTTTATTTAAGCTTGTAATTTTTTACTCAAATAATTGAATCTGTCACAAAACTTTACAATTAATTATTATATTTATCTCCCAATTTTCGATTAAAATGCATTATGACAAAAAATATTAATTTGTCCGTGATATTTATTCTATTGAGTTGGATGTCAAACTGTCTAGCAGGAGGAGGTGTTTTACTCTCTGAAGATAGTTGTATTATCACTATTGGATTTTATGAGGCTCATTTTACTGCCTATCAACCAGATTCATCTGGTGATAAGCAATTTTGTGAGGATCTTGACGAAACAGGGAATACAATTTTTGTCCTAGATTATCTGCACAAAAGTTTAAGTCAGGTTCCTGTAGATTTTCGAATTATTAAAAATGTGACTGATAAGGGTGAGTTTGTGCAAATGGCAGACATAATAAAAATTCAAGATATTGATCCTGTCACGGTTTTTTATCAGGAGCCAATTATTAAAACTAATGCATCTTATGCTGTAAACCATAAATTTCTCGAGAAAGGTGAGTATGTAGGTATAGTCACAGCTGGTCATCCGACAAACAATAATATTTACTCATCTGTCTTTCCATTTAGTGTTGGGGCAAGTAATTTGTCATGGTCAATTATCATTTTTTTTGGTCTTATACTTATATTTGGTACTTATTTATTTCGCATGATGAAAACGGACTAGATCGATGCAAATAAAAAATTTAAAAAAACAATATCTACTATTAGCAATCTCAGTGCTCGCCATGTTGTTAGTATATCCATCTCAATGGTATCCTTTTGATGTCCGTTTAACACTCACCTCTTGGTTTGGAGCGAAAGACTATCGGTCTCTACCACTATCAACAAAAACTTTAGATTTACAGTCTGAACAAGCTTGCCCTGAGGATCCATCAGGTTGGCGTGCTTCTCAGATTATCGAAGGAGTCAATATTGAGGAATCGTTACCTTGTATGGCGGATAATCCATATGGAGTAGCAGCATTTGTATTAGGAACTAACAATGTGAGTGAAGAGACATTACAACGCAGTGGATTAAGTTCAGATGCAATTGTAAAAGGCAGAGATCTTGATGGGGATGGCGATCCAGATGAGATTCACATACGGTTAGAAGTTGTCGAACTTAATGGCAGTTCTCCAATTTCGAAAAGGCCAGTCACAACTTATGATATCGCTCCTGGCGTTCAACCTGGTATATGGGTATTCGCTCCAAAATTAATTGGAATGGCTGTTGAAAATTTTGAAACACAAGAAGCTAGATACTCGTTAAAACTTCCTTCACCAGCAATTCGTGTTGAGCAAGGCGATGTGGTTAAGGTTACACTTGAAAATACTCATTACATGCCACATACATTGCATTTGCATGGCGCTGACCATGGTTTCATTGATAGTAATGGGGAAGGTAATGATGGCGTGCCTTTGACAAGTGAATTACCTATTCTTCCTGGACAGTCACGGACCTATGATTTGACACCCAGGAAAGCTGGTACCATGTTTTATCATTGTCATGTTCAACCGCATGTTCATGTTCAGATGGGCTTACAAGGTTTATTTATAATAGAAGAAAATAGACCAAACAATAATTTACAAACAATGAACTTAGGGGCTGGAAAGGTAAGGGTTCCATCAAAATCTCTAAAAGAATCGTATGATAGTGAATATGATTTACATTATCTTGATCTTGATAAAGAACTTGGAGTTAGAATTCAAGATAATAACGATCCAAGATTAATCACAAAATCAATGCATCGTGATTATGACATTACGGATGCAAATGTTGATTTTTTCACTTTAAATGGGCGGTCATTTCCTTATACTTTTAGAGAATCTTTGATCATCTCAAAAGAAGGCGAAAAGGCAAAATTAAGAGTTGTAAATGGAGGTAGTAAAGGAATTGCTCTACATACTCATGGACATAAATTTACAGTTATTGAAAGAGATGGGGTTAAACTACCAATATCAAACAGAACTCCTCAGGATGTTCTATGGATGGCAACATCACAGCGATATGATATAGATCTTTCTTTTACAAACGATGGCACTAAAACTTATGGGCCTGGCATTTGGTTGTATCATGATCACCAGAATAAAGGTACAACCACTGATGGTATTGCTCCTGGAGGCAATATAAGCGCAATTGTTGATAAAGCATATCTTGATAAATCAGGTTGGCCAATGACTCGTGGGGTTGATTATGCTCAATATTTCAGCGCCGATTACTATAGAAAAGAGATTCCAATTTGGGAGAGCTATATCCCAGCGTTTTACTCTGAGCCTGATAAAGACAATATTTTATTATTCAGAATTCTCTTGCTGATGTTATTTTTTGGGAGTTTCCTAGCAATTTTACGATCAATATATACAGAAAAGAATAAAGGTAAATCATGATAAATCAAAAATTATGGTGTATCCCTCTAGCTCTGTTTTTTATCTATCCATCATATGGGCTTCAGCACTCAATGTCTGGCAATCACTCAATGTTAGGCCATCATTCAA
>JAOIZZ010000030.1 GCA_028227395.1 Woeseiaceae bacterium
ACTATCTAAATAGGCAACTATTTGCAGTTTTTTTAGGATCTATAGGCGCATTATTTTGTTTAATGCTACCTATTGATTACTGGAAAAAAATGGGACCTTTATTGCTGGCACTGGGGATATTTTTACTGATTATTGTTTTGATACCTGGATTTGGTCATACCGCAAATGGCTCAACAAGGTGGTTAAAATTGGGCGTCATGAATGTGCAGGTTTCTGATCCGGCTCGCCTCTGTATCATGATTTACATAGCAGGTTATTTAGTTAGACGGAATAGGCAGTTAAGAGAGGGTTTCGTAGGTTTTCTTCGGCCAATGTTAGTTCTGGGAGTAGCCTCGTTATTGCTATTATTAGAGACGGATTTTGGCGCTACAGCTGTTTTATTGGTGACTGTATTATCAATGCTATTAGTTGCGGGTGCGAGAATTAGAGATTTTTTGATATTCCTTCTTTCAACAACTACTATTCTTGCATTACTAATCATGCAGTTCCCCTCTCGCATGAGACGTTTTTCTGGATTCTTAGATCCGTGGGATGAGAATGTTGTCTTTAATGCCGGATATCAATTGGCCCAGTCTCTTATTGCTATCGGTCGAGGGGAATGGTTGGGAGTGGGATTGGGAAATAGTGTTCAGAAGTTATTTTATTTACCGGAAGCACATACAGATTTTATTTTTGCTGTTTTTTCAGAAGAGTTTGGTTTAATTGGATCCATATGTTTAATTTTATTATTTGTAACCTTAATTTGGAGGGTATTTCGACTTGCTATCAAATCAGCTAAAGCCGATCATTTTTTTGAAGCATACTTTTGTATTGGTGTTGGTTCTTGGCTTGCCTTTCAAGTCGCAATTAATCTTGGTGTAAACATGGGATTGCTCCCTACAAAGGGTTTAACACTCCCGCTGATAAGTTATGGCAGGAGTAGTATAATCATGACAATGATAACATTGGGTATTCTACTGAGGATTTATCATGAACTGGACTCAGGATATGCTTCTCATTCACAATCAAAAAGAAAAAGTCAATGAATCAACCTAAAATTATGATAATGGCTGGAGGAACGGGTGGTCATGTTTTCCCTGGGCTTGCAATTGCCAATGCTTTAAAAGATCGTAATTGCTCAGTAATTTGGTTGGGAACTAAAATTGGAATCGAATCAAAAGTAGTGCCTGAAGCTGGCTTTAAGATTGAATACATAAATGTTGGTGGCCTTCGGGGAAAGACGTTTAAAGCTTTTCTTTATTCGCTAGGTAAATTATCAATGGCATTCGTACATTCATTTGTCATTCTATTACGTCATCGACCTAATGTAATATTAGGAATGGGTGGTTTTGTTAGTGGACCAGGTGCATTGGCAGCTTTTCTATTGCGTTATCCAGTAATTATTCACGAACAAAATGCAATCGCTGGGGGCACCAATAAAATTCTAGCTAGAATAGCATCATTGGTAATGGAAGCTTTTCCGGGAAGCTTTCCTGAAAATATTAAAGTTCAAACAATAGGTAACCCTGTTAGACAGGATATTACAATACTTGATCCTCCAAATATCAGATTAAAAGACCGCGAAGGTCCAATAAGGATTTTAGTTATCGGTGGAAGTCAGGGCTCATTGATTTTAAATAAATCCCTACCGAAAGTATTTAATGATTTAGCTTCATCAGCAAAAATTGAGATTCTACATCAAGCCGGAAAGAAAACTTTAAGTGAGGCGCAAAAGGCTTATGAAGGCGTATCCGTTGGTTTATATCTGGTGGAATTCATTGATGATATGGCGGATGCATACAATTGGGCTGATATAGTAATTTGTAGATCTGGAGCAATGACAATTACTGAATTAATGACTGTAGGTTTACCGGCAATTTTAATACCATTTTCCCTAGCTATAGATGATCATCAAACTGCAAATGCCGATATAATGAAAAAAATTGGTGCTGCAGAAATTATTCATGAAAAAGAACTCTTAAATGGGAAGCTTACTTTGCTTTTACGTAATTGGATTGAAGATAGAAATAAGCTTCAGCAAAGAGCTTGTTTGGCGACTACAATGTCCAAACCTAATGCCACTAATGAAATTGTTAGAGCTTGCCTCAACTATGTGAGTAGTTATGATTAAAAAAATGCGACGACTTAAACGAGTTCATTTTGTTGGTATTGGAGGATCAGGTATGTCAGGCATTGCAGAAGTAATGCTTGGACTTGGTTATCAAATTCAAGGTTCAGATTTAAGTAAAAGCGAACAAGTCAAAAGACTAGAATCATTAGGTGCTACAGTATTTATAGGTCATCATCGAGACAATGTTCATAAAGCTGATGCTGTGATCGTTTCAAGTGCAATAGATGATAATAATTGTGAGCTTATTGAAGCTCAAAAATTGATGCTTCCAATTGTAGCTCGCGCTGAAATGTTAGCTGAGCTCATGCGTTTTTGTTATTCAATTGCTGTTGCTGGGACTCATGGAAAAACCACTACAACGAGCCTTGTAGCAAGCATTTTAGCTGAAGGTGGACTAGATCCTACATATATAATTGGAGGTCGCCTTAAGAGTTCAAATTCTCATGCAAAACTTGGCTTAAGTGAATATCTGGTAGCCGAAGCCGATGAAAGTGATGCATCTTTTATGCATCTGAAACCCATGATTGCTGTAGTGACTAATATTGACGCAGATCATATGTCTACATATGACAATGACATGAATAAGTTAAATCAAGGATTTCTCAATTTTCTACATAATCTGCCATTTTATGGTCTTGCAATTATGTGTATTGACGATCCTGGAGTTTGTGAAATACTCCCCAAAATAAAAAGGTCAATAACAAGTTATGGTTTATCTGAAAATGCTGATATCAGGGCTTCAAATATCAAATTATCAAAAGAGTTAACTACATTCGAGGTCAGCAGGAAACAAAATAAAAGCAAATTAAAAATTAGTTTGAACTTACCTGGTAAACATAATATACAGAATGCTCTGGCAGCAATTGCAGTAGCTTCGGAACTGGAAATTGACGATGATTCTATTGTTGCTGCATTTGAAAATTTTGGTGGTATTGATCGAAGATTCCAGATTACCAATAATGTTAAATGCAATAATGGACAATTTACTTTGATTGATGATTATGGCCATCATCCCACAGAAATTAGGGCGACTGTGGATGCTGTTCGTGCAAGTTGGCCCGAAAAGAAATTAACCCTAGTGTTTCAGCCACATAGATACAGTCGAACTAAAGAGTTGTTTGACGAATTTATTGATGCCTTAACGAATGTTGATCAAGTCTTTGTAGGAGAGATATACCCTGCTGGTGAATCTCCCATTGAAGGTATTAATAGTGTAAATATTGTAAATAGATTAAAAAAGAATGGTGTCATCAATATATATTTATTGTCATCGTTGAATGATGCAATTCCGATTTTAGATAATCTACTAGGAAATGATGAAATTTTATTATGTATGGGTGCAGGAGATATCGGAAAATTTGCATCTGATTTGCCCGATAATCTTAATATTGAACATCAATCATGAGGTGAATAATTTTGCTCGTACCAATTAATTCTATTCGTGGCGAACTAATTGACTCTGAGCCAATGAAAAAACATACTTCATTGAGAGTTGGTGGTGCTGCAGAGTATTTTTATAAACCATCTGATTTGGATGACCTTGCGTATTTTTTATCAGCGTTGAGTGGCAATATTTCTATATTTTGGTTGGGCAGAGGAAGTAATATTCTTGTGAGGGATAAAGGTCTTTCAGGAGTTGTTATTTCATCATCAAAAATATTAAGAGAAATAAGAGGGATTAATGGTTTGACTATAGAGGTCGAAGCAAATGTTCCATGTACAATGCTGGCAAAAAAATGTATTCGTTGGGGCTTGGGTCCGTCTGAATTTTTCTCGGGAATACCCGGCTCATTTGGAGGTGCTTTAGCAATGAATGCTGGTGCTTATGGAAATGAAACCTGGGAGAGAGTAATTTCTGTAAAGACAATTGATCGAGATGGAAAGATAAAAAATCGCAATAAAGAAGAATATCAGATTGATTATCGCGAAGTTAAAGGCCCTATTAATGAATGGTTTATTAGTGCTATTTTGAAATTTGAGTCTAACGTAATTGCTTCGATGGATAGGCAAAAGAAAATGCTTGAACAACGAAAATTATCTCAACCATTAGGTCAACCAAGTTGCGGATCTGTTTTCCGTAATCCACCTGGAAATTTTGCTGCAAAATTAATTGAACAGTCAAACCTGAAAGGTTATAGGATTGGTGGGGCTCATGTTTCATCAAAACATGCAAATTTTATCATTACTGATGAACGGGCTTGCGCTAAAGATGTCGAACAATTAATCGAACATATAAAAACAATAGTAAAGAAATTGCATGATATATCATTGATTTGTGAAGTAAAAATAATAGGAAATTTATAGAAATATTGTGAGCGAAATAACAATAAATAAAATGATTGAAAAACCCATAGATTTTGGGAAGGTTCTGGTTATCTATGGCGGCAATTCTAATGAGAGAGAGGTCTCACTCAATAGTGGAAAGGCAGTATTAGAAGCACTTAAGTCGAAAGGAATTGATGCGTATGGATGGGATCCAAAAGATAAGCCATTTTATAAGTTAATAGAAAATAATTTTGATCGTGCCTGGATTGCGCTGCACGGAAAGGGTGGTGAAGATGGTTCCATACAGGGGGCGCTAGAATTTTTAGGCATTCCGTATACTGGAAGTAATATTTTGGCTTCATCGACCGCCATGAATAAAATAATAAGTAAAAAAATTTTTCAAAATCATGATATTCCCACTCCTGATTATAGAATTATACATACCAAGCGCGATGCTCTTGAGGCAATGGAATATTTGGGTTTGCCAATGGTAGTAAAACCAATTTCGGAAGGTTCGAGTCTTGGTATGAGTATTATTTCTGATGTTCGTGATTTGGAAGAAGCTGTAAATATGGCCTTGAAATATAGTGATACTGCTATGGCAGAGGAGTGCATTGTTGGTGATGAATTAACAGTCACCATCCTTAACGGAAACGCTTTGCCTAGTATTCGAATAAAAACACCTCGGATTTTTTACGATTTTAGAGCAAAGTACAAATCAATTGAAACTCAGTATATTTGTCCGGGAACTGATGATATTGATTCAGAAAAACTTTATGCAGATCTAGCATTAAAAGCTTTTGATGCTCTTGGTTGTTCGGGTTGGGGTAGAATCGATTTTATGAGGCATGCCAGTGATTTACCTAAAGTACTGGAAGTGAATACGATACCAGGTATGACAGAAAAAAGTCTTGTGCCAATGGCAGCAAAGAAAGCAGGAATTGATTTCCCCGAATTATGTTGGCAAATCCTAGAAACGAGCATTGATATTTAAAGCGAATTTTAAAGTCCATGAATCAAGCAAAAAAAAGAAAACAAAAACAACTAAATATCCAGTCTTGGCAGAAGGGAAGTAAATATAATTATTTTAAAATCTCCGTAGTCTTAATGACCTGTTTTTTTGGCTACCAGCTATTAACTAATATTTTGAATCAACCAGTAACTTCTATTTCAATCGAAGGATCTTTTCAGCAGGTTAAATCTAATCAGATTGAAGGTGTAATTAGTGAGCATTTGGATAAGGGTTTTTTGAATATAAATATTGCTGATATACAGAAAGACATACTTAAAATCAGATGGATAGATAAGGTATCAATAGGAAAGAGATGGCCAGGAAAATTGGAAATAAATGTCTTTGAACACACACCTGTGGCTAGATGGGGGGAACGAGGTTTATTGAATGATAAAGGAATTTTATTCATTGAAATTGAGAATATAAATCATATTCCTGATCTAGCATATTTGTTTGGTCCTGAGGGTACTTCAATGGAAGTTGCAGAAAGATATTTTTACCTGCGTGATCATTTGATTCCATTAGGCATGAATGTTAAGCGGGTTTTTGTTAGTCCACGAGGAGCTTGGGAGATTAAATTATATAATGGAATCAATATAAATTTTGGTCGAGAAGGGCTTGATGATAAAGTAAATATATTTATAGACATTGCAAGAAATATTATATCTCAACAATCAGATGACATAGAATCTATAGATATGAGATATGACAGTGGTTTTACGATATTATGGAAAAAACCCTCTAAAGATAGCTAATATAAAAAGGATCTATGTGAGTAAGAAAGGCGAAAAGAATCTTATTGTTGGATTGGATATAGGCACATCGAAGGTTGTTGCTATCGTTGGTGAAATCAATGAAAACAATCAAATTGAAGTCATAGGAATTGGAACTCACCCATCTCGAGGCTTGAAAAAAGGTGTCGTTGTTAATATTGAATCTACCGTGCATTCCATCCAGAAAGCAGTTGAAGAGGCAGAGTTAATGGCCGGTTGCGATATACATTCGGTATATGCTGGTATTGCTGGTAGTCATATAAGAAGTTTAAATTCTCATGGGATTGTAGCCATTCAAGAAAAAGAAGTAAGCTCAAATGATATAGATAGAGTCATTGATGCGGCACGCGCTGTTGCAATACCGACTGATCAGAGAATATTACATATATTACCTCAAGAATTTTTGATTGATAGCCAAGAAGGTATTCTAGATCCAATTGGAATGTCAGGTATTCGTATGGAAGCTAAAGTTCATATGGTAACTGGTGCGGAAAGTGCAGCTCAAAACATAACAAAATGTATCCAGAAATGTGGATTAGAGGTTGATGATATTGTTTTGGAGCAACTTGCTTCAAGCTATGCTGTTTTGACTGAGGACGAAAAAGAGCTGGGTTCTTGTTTGGTTGATATTGGAGGTGGTACAACAGATATTGCTGTCTTTCAGGGTGGCGCTATTCAACATACTGCTGTCATACCAATAGCTGGTGACCAAGTGACTAACGATATTGCCGTTTCTATGAGAACACCAACTCATTATGCTGAAGACATAAAAATAAAATACGCCTGTGCGTTGTCTCAACTTGCTAATCCAGATGAAACGATTGAAGTGCCAAGTGTCGGTGATAGACCACCCAGAAGACTAGCAAGACAAACGTTAGCAGAAATTGTAGAGCCAAGATTTGAAGAGTTATTCAGTTTAATACGAAATGAATTAAGAAGAAGTGGTTTTGAAGAATCAATTCCAGCAGGAATTGTCATAACTGGTGGCAGCTCTAAAATGGAGGGTGCGGTGGAATTAGCCGAAGAGGTTTTCCATATTCCAGTCCGTTTAGGGTCACCTCAATATGTTGAAGGA
>JAOIZZ010000031.1 GCA_028227395.1 Woeseiaceae bacterium
GCATTGATTCTAGGATCTACCTCAAAACCGGCAATTATATTTTTTTCAATTTGAATGTTAAGTAATTTTTCTATCCCTCTTAAAAGCTTATTCTCATCAACGCATACCAAGGAAACCGCAAAGCCTTCTTGCCCTGCCCTCGCAGTTCTTCCTATACGATGAACATAATCTTCGGGTAGATACGGTAATTCATAATTTACCACATATGGAAGTGCGTCAATATCGATTCCTCTTGCAGCGATATCTGTAGCCACGAGAACACGAGTTTGCCCTGATTTGAATTGCGCGAGCGCTTTTGTCCTTGCCGCTTGTGATTTATTTCCATGAAATGCGGTTGAGACAATACCATCCTCATTTAATTTTTCTGATAGACGATTTGCCATGTGCTTTGTTCTTGTGAAAACTAAGACTTGCTTCCAATTACCAATACCAATTTGATATGAAAGTAGTTCTCTTTTTCTTTGTTTGTCTACGGGCAGAACTATCTGCTTTACTTTATCAACTGTAGAATTTGGTGGAGCAACCTCTACTACAGTTGGGGAATCGAGAAGAGTCCCTGCCAGTGATCTAATTTCTTTAGAAAAAGTGGCCGAAAATAAAAGGTTTTGACGTTCAGCTGGTAATGTTTTAATGATTTTACGAATATCCGTAATAAAACCCATATCAAGCATGCGGTCTGCCTCATCAAGCACGAACATTTCCACATTATTAAGCTTAAGAGTTCTCCGTTGTAAATGATCAAGCAGCCTTCCAGGAGTTGCAACAACAATATCTACGCCTTGATTTATTTTTTTTATTTGGGTATTCATACTGACACCACCATATATAACAACTGTCCTAAACCTCAGATAGGATCCATATTCTCTTACACTTTCCGCAACTTGTGCGGCTAATTCACGCGTTGGAGTTAATATCAAACCTTTAACTTGCCTTGTTTTATTATTGGAATGTTGTATTTTTTGCAATAATGGCAAAGCAAATCCAGCTGTTTTGCCAGTACCGGTCTGAGCAGATGCAAGAATATCCTTACCTTCCAATATAAGGGGAATTACCTTTGATTGGATAGGAGTGGCAGTGTCATAGCCTTTTTTATTTATTGCATCAAGAAGTTCTTTTGATAAATTCAATGAACTAAATAACATGATCGCCATCCTTGAGATAGTGGAAATGGAGCTTATAAGTTGACACTTTGCAGGATAACAAATCTCAAAATCAAGTTTGAATTTGGAAGAATCGCATTATGCCTCGGTGCGCACTATAACAAAGACTGCATTAAATAAAATTTTTTATTAATATCTGATAGTTATCAAGCATTCAAAGTAAGATGGTAGTCATGAGTAAAAAAATTCACAAAATCTTATTATCAAAATCAGTTGGTAAATATAGTCATGTAACGAATTTGCTTGATGCAAACGGAGTGGTCTCTCTGATAAAAAGTGAAGATACCCTCTTTGAACATATGGCAAGGTTAGTTTGTAGTCAGCAATTATCACTTAAAGCGGCAGAAACAATTTGGCATAAAATAATTAATCGTCTTCAAGAAGATAAATTATGTTTAATAGAAGCTTGCAATGGCAATTACACTGAACTATTGAGAGCTTGTGGGCTATCGAGAAACAAGGTCAAAGCCCTGCAAGAATTAAAACAAGCATTTGAAAGGGGCGATATATCTCATGAGCTAATAATGAAGGCCTCTCAAAAAGATGTATCTGAGCTAGTATGTAAGCTTTGGGGTTTTGGGCCATGGTCTGGTGAGATGATCGCCATGTTCTATTGTGGTCTTCAAGATGTATGGTCAGATGGTGATTTGATTTTAAATAAAGGGATCAACAAACTATCGATCTCTCATGGAATATTACCAAGCGAATTTTTAGCTCATTTCTCACCTTATAAGTCTTATTTGGCTTTGCATATATGGAAGGGAAAAAATACAGGTATATTGTAGACTTAGGACATCCTTAATGACCATAATTGATAAAGAGGAATTTAAAATGAATAGATACCACCTTTTTCAGCAATTGATTTTCATTGCCTTGTGCCAGTTCAGTAACCACTTAAAAGCAGATGATATTTCTCAATCCTTATATATCTTTAATGAGGAGACTTGGATAGAACCATTTGCTGAATCTGGGTTTACATGGGGAGGAAACTCTGGCGTTCACGTAGAGTCTGAAGACCGCATATTTTTCTTACAAAGAGGTGAAACTAGAATACCTGAACCGATCCCAGAAAGTTATACTAATTTTCCAGCATCAATGGGTATTCCAGAATGGAATGTTCTTCGAGGTCGTGGGCGTGTTTGGCAAAATTGTATCTATATTAGCAATAGTCAAGGAGAGATTATTGATATCTGGAATCAATGGGATTATTTATTTCAGGGCACCAATGGGCCCGGGCCGCACAGAATTCGTATCAACCCCTATGATGTGGATAAAAAAAGTATGGGTAGTTGATGAGACAGGTCACATAATCTATGTTTTTTCTAATGATGGCAAAGAATTATTACTGACAATAGGAGAAAAAAATATACCTGGTAACGATCATTATCACTTAAACCTCCCCCAAGATGTAGCATTCTTACCGAATGGTAAATATATTATTGCTGATGGGATCGGTAATAAAAGAATGATAATCAGAAATGAAGATCACTCTTATCATTCTGAGTTTGGAGAGGGAGGGAGTGAATCGCATCAATACGGAAGCGTCCATAGCTTAGCATTTGGTCCTGATGAGATGTTATATGTGGTGGATAGGATAAACAAAGATATGAAGATCTATCAACAAATTGCTGAAGTCAATTCCTTAAGTTATCCCAATTATAAATACATTGAAAGCTGGAGTGACTTGGGTTTAATACTCGATCTTATAGTTAATGATGATTCCTTATGGATAACCGAAACAAACCCCCCTCGCCTCAAGCAATATAGTTTTGAGGGTAATTTACTTCAGGCGATAGAGTTACCTACTTCAGGGTCGAATTTTTGGATAGAGATGCATTCAATCTCTGTTGATAAGAGTGGCAACCTTTACGCAACTGACAATCAAGCTGGAAGACCAAGGAAATTGTCACCAGCAATGAATGTAAAGCCGGAAAGACTGATCAAAACACCCTATCAAGTTAAATAATTAAATCTTTGATCAGTTTCTGCTTAAATCAGCCATTGCATCAATGATTTCCTCGTAATTAGTATAAAACTCGTTTGACTCTCCATCTGGAAAGGTATTTGGAGTAGTAATATCTTTATTTATTTCGATCAAACCTATTTTATGCAATATTCTGATTATATTAATCCATAAATCGACATTAGTGATATCAAAATATTTCAAAAAGCCCCAATCCTGAACAGATCCGGGCATTGGGTGGTATTTGGTAATTCGAGTAAAAATAATATCATTTGCACGATCAACAAATATATATTGACCAAATTTACCGCTGGCATTAAAGATTGTTCCTTCTTCATCGTTTTTTGAAATCCACCAATGCAATGAATAGCCACGATTTTGATCTGTCCACCAATTGGGCGTTGACTCCCAAACAGTACTGAAAGTTTCATTTACGTAATCTGAGGGCACAACTTGATCACCAGCCCAGTTGCCATTTCTTGAGAACAGTAAACCAAATTTCGAATAATCTCTTGCTGTCATATCGATACAGCAATAAGTCATAACATTGCCAGATCCATCCTGCCATAATGTCGTATCATTGATACCTATTTTATCAAAAATCCTTTCACGCAATAAAACATCGGCTTTCTTACCTGTTACTTGCAACAAAATATCACCAATTAGCATAGAGTTAACATTGTTGTATTCAAATAATGTATTAGGTGCCTTTTCCATACCGATAGACTTAACATACTCCATCTGATCATCTCTAAAGAACATATTTTCATGCTCATGTTCTGGAAACTCTAAGCCACTCGTCATATTTAATAAATCTCTGATGGTAACTACTGATCGCTCATCATCGAAATAACTTAAATAAGTTCCAACAGTGTCATCTAGGCTTGATATTTCACCAAGCTCAAGCGATATTCCAATAAGAGCAGCATAGAAACTCTTGGCCATAGACCATGATGTGCCATATGATTTTTGATCATAGCCGTCCGCATAACGTTCTCCTATTAGAAACCCATCCTTGATGAGAACTACTGATTGCGTTGCAGAATCTTCAAATGATAAATCGAATAGAGTATCAATTTTTATTTGATCAATGTTAAATTCAGATGATGATTTAGTTTTCCATTTATCAGCTGGAAATTCATTTTCTTGAGCGATTGCATTAAATGTAAAAATACACGACAAGATCATTGCAAGTGTTTTGTTGAGTCCCCACATATTTATTCCTAAAAATTAAATTTTAAGTCAGTAACTTAAGTCACTTAAAGTTTTGC
This sequence comes from Woeseiaceae bacterium, assembly GCA_028227395.1. Classification (GTDB taxonomy): domain Bacteria; phylum Pseudomonadota; class Gammaproteobacteria; order Steroidobacterales; family Woeseiaceae; genus SP4260. The sequence goes on from JAOIZZ010000031.1 coordinate 4,395, forward strand.
TTTGATTTCGCCAAAATAGCGCCCCATCTGCCAAAAACCAGCATACTCCTTTCCATCATTGAATATAAGTGTTCCTTTTCCATTTTTTGAGCCATTATGCCAATTACCTTTATAGTAATTATTGCTTTGATCAATTAGCTCGCCATAACCATGATATATTCCTTTTTTTAAACTTCCCTTGTATGAAGTTTTATCTGGGTAATATAAATTTGCTTCTCCCTCAAGATATCCACTTAGCCAGGTTCCCTCGTACCTAGTCCCATCATGAAATAAAGCGTATCCCTTGAAAGTATCATGGTGCCATTGCCCTTCATATTTGATCCTATCAACGGTAAAAACTAGACCATACCCTTGAATTACCCCATTATGCCAATTACCTTGGTAGTAACTGCCATTATATAACTTGAGTTCACCATTACCATTTGGCTGGCCATTCTGAAATAGACCCTTATATGTGCCAACGTCATTTAAGTAAATATAATTACCAATACAATCTGACCAAACTTTGGGTGGCATTTTATTGAAATACTCACCTTGATTGATTGGACTTCCTTTGCAAGTAGGTTCCGCTTTAAGTGGGATGCATACGATGATGGCTGTGAAAAGAAAAAATAGTTTAATCATTTATATTGAGCATGGTCCTTACAACTAATTTTATCTTGCTTGCACATTCATTATGTATTGCTACTGATAAGTGGTTGATCATCATAAATTACAATCGATTCGAGAGATATTTCACCAGTATCAATAGGATTTTTTACTCTAATTTCAATCTTATAATTGTCTTTTGGAAGCTGGTACTTCCAGAATAGGTAAAAACGCCTTGTAGTGAAATTTGTTGGCCATTTAACGGTTTCAATTAACTCTCCATTAATGAGTAATTCAGCAGTATAAGTATGATCCTCCTCATTCATGCTAAGCGCTTTACCCATAAGAGCAAAACCAGTGCCATTAAAATCAAAAGAGAAGTTATGGGTAATATTTATTTCACTGTCATTAATTTCTTTCTTTGCTTTCGCATAGTGACCCTCAAATGACTGCTCAAAAGGAACTTCAATAGGGTTTTGTAGCTTAATTGATACTGAATTGTCCTCTATGCTTCCACCATTAAGGCTAATCATAGCGAGAGCATGCTCATAAGATAGATTGTAGGCATCATTCAAGGATATACTGGTATAGGCAAACGGAAGCCCTTCAATTTCCTCCAAGCCCTGTTTCCAAAAATCAGGTATCGCATCGAAGCCTTGCATCGTACCTAAAATACCTGCCGCTGAAGCTGGATTACAATCTGCGTCATCACCCGCACGAGTAGCGATATCTATTGTTTTGGTAAAATCACCTTCTCCGTATAGCAATCCCAACACTACCCAAGCAGCATTTATCTTTGCATCTATGTTAAACGTATCAAAAACACCCCATGGGCCTAAATCTGTATCAGTCCAATTATCATGAATATGCTGCCATCCAACTTTCCAGTCATTCGGATGTTTTGCATGAATATTTATCACATCAGTAATAATTTTGTGAAAATTACTTTTCTCAGGGATTAGTTTTAGGCTCTCATTAACAACATAATCTATATCATCAGAAACATAAGCTAATGAGTACATTGCAGCAATATAAACACCCCCATACCAACCATCACCATAATTCATGATGTGGCCTACACGATCACTAATCTTGGTTGCACTATTTACCATACCAGGCGTCATAATACCTGCAAAGTCGGCTTCTATTTGAAAGTCGATATCATCAGCAGCAGGATTATTTAACCAATGTCCAGATTGCGGTGGCTCTATACCATTTAATATATTGTATCTTGAGACTTGGTTTGCAAACCATAACTTATAATCTGCATTCGCAAATGCATTCGCAAATGCACTTGCAGGAGCATCTAAGCCGTAATCTTCGAATACTTGAACGAACGTTAAGTCCATATATACGTCATCGTAAACGCCTGGAATCTCAGTAAATGTATCTTT
>JAOIZZ010000032.1 GCA_028227395.1 Woeseiaceae bacterium
TGACAGTACTAAAAAAATCTCAGTTATTGTTTATTTGTGTCATCACTAATTTTTCTAAATGCTTGTGGCGGTGGAGGAGGCGGTGTTGATGCTGAAAAAGTAATTGGAGTTACACAAGCTTTTGCCCCTATAATCGTTTCAAACAGTTCATTCAATGTCCGTGAAAACCGAACCTCGATTGGATTAGTGTTAGCCACAGCTGCAAACCCTTCAAGTGCATTAAAATATTCACTTTCAGGAACCGATGCTAGCGCTATTTCAATTGATTCAGCAACTGGTGTGATGTCATTTAACTCAGCCCCAGATTATGAAACTAAAAATACATATGCAGTCAAACTAAATGTCGCTGCTGGATCTCTTTCTGCATCTCAAGATATAACTATTTCTATTTCTAATGTACCTGAACCAATAGTTTGGCAATTGACAGAACCTGAGTCGGTGGGGATGAGCTCAACTAAGCTATCCGATGCTTTTGATAAGGTACTAGCTGATGGTTCCTATACACAAGGTGCACTCGTAATTAAAGATAGCAAGCTTGTTTATGAGCGTTATAGAGGAATCGCAGTCAATGAAGAGAAAACATTAAAAGACAAGAATTGGGTGGGTTACAGCGACAATATCCAAAGTCGCTATGGTGCTAGAGATAAGAATAGTCTCGTCACTTCTTGGTCAACAGCAAAATCTTTTACCAGTATTATTACAGCTATAGCGATAGAGCAAGGTTATATCAATTCTTTGGAACAGAGTGCATCCGATTTTATAAGTGAATGGGCAAATGATAGTCGTAAGCAAATTACTATTCGCGATTTGCTTGATATGCACTCTGGACTAACAATGGCTTGTGCTAGCAATAGCGGTGGCGAATGGGTTTTGGTTGGTAACTGTGAAACCTGGAGACGTGATAACGGTGTATTTTATTTCGATGATATGCTCACTGGATGCATAAATCGAGAAATGGCTCAAACTGGTGTTGATTACCCCTGGTTCACTGCTTATGGCTCTGGTGAATTATGGCAACCAGGTGATTATATTTATATGAATTGTGACACGATGATTGTGGGTGAAATATTATTTCGAGCAACAGGGAAAAATATTGAAACGTATGCGGATCTTAATCTTTTTTCTAAAATTGGGATGAACGCTGAGTGGTGGCAGGATATAGATGGTAATTACCTTACTTTTTGTTGTATTGACGCTACCGTCAGAGATTTTGCAAAATTTGGCCAAGTAATTCTTAATAATGGAGTATTAGATGGGGAGCAAATTATTCCTAAGTCTTATATTGAGAAAATTAAAAATATACCCAACGAAGAAAAACCTGGTAATTGGAATGCAAGATATCCCAATAATAGTTATGCCTTAAATTTCTGGACTTTGAAGCCGGGCACTACAGATAATGGCACAACTTTTCCAGCGGTAGATACCATCTTTCATACTTTGGGTTTTGATGATCAGATGATCATGATCGATTTTACCAATAATATGCTTGTACTTAGATTTAGCCTTTATGAGCTTAGTTTGAATTATAATGCTGAAAGAAAGTATAAAGATAACGATCAGTTTGCAACATCCAACTATATACTCTCATTGCCGGGAGGAATTGGTTTGGGTGGGATACAGAATTACAAGCCCCATGACTTTCTTTATGATGTGACACAATCAATCAATGTAGAGTGAAAGTATTTCTAATATGATCGGCCCGGGAGGACTCGAACCTCCGACCAATGGATGATGAGATCTCTAGATTGGCTTGGTAAACAACTTTAAGGGTTAACTAAATTTGCTGGGCCTCAGGCATTACTTCTGTCTTATTTACTAACGGTAAAAGTAAAATATTTATTGCTGAATAAACCAAAACGCTTATTGCAATCTGTGCGAGCGAAATTTCAAGGTAAGCGTAAACTCCAATCGATAAACATAAAGCCAGCCTTACTATCTCTAGTTTGATTCCTCCTTTTCCATCAAACCACATGGACGTACAATACATAGTAAATGTCATCATGCTTATTGTTATCCATAGCTGCAGGTAATTTAAGTAACCACTTTGGATGAAAACTAGAAAAATATAGGCTATGAATAAGTATTGAAACAGAGCATATATTTTATGCCGTTTACTAATTATAGGATCGTATTTTTTAAAAGTTTGGGCATTAAAATTGTCTTTGTCTGCTTTTTCAGGAAGGCTTTCTGGGGTCCAGCTTGTTCTGGCAAATGGAGCATAAAGCTTATCTTTCAAATCTTTTGAGAGCCATATTTCTTTTATTATTTTTGAGTAAACGTGCAGATTAGCCCAAATTGGATTGAAGGTATTTAATGTGCTTCTAATCCCATAGATACATGCTTCGTTTTCATCTTCTACTTTATGAGTTCCAAACATCCTATCCCAAATAATAAAAACACCACCGTAATTTTTATCGATGTATTGATCGTTTTGAGCATGATGAACTCGATGATTCGAGGCAGTCACAAAATAATTTTCATACCAGCCCAATTTTGGAATATGTTCACTGTGAACCCAAAATTGATAGATGAGATTTAATGACGCGACACTCACAAAAACATAAGAAGGAACGCCCATAAGAAATATTGGAATGTAAAAAATCCAACTGACAAATGCACCGGTGCTTGTTTGTCTTAAGGCAGTGCTAAGGTTGTAATCCTCGCTTTGATGGTGAGCTGCATGAGATGCCCAAAAAATTTGTCTTTCATGACTAATACGATGAAACCAATAGTAAAAAAAATCATAAATAATAAATGCAAAAATCCATGTAGCAGGAGATGTGGAATCCAATCTCCACAATGCATAGTGGGTCTCTACTGAGTAAAAAACGTATCCTGCAGCACCAATAACGATTAATTTATTTGCGGTACGAAGGGTTCCCATGAATAAATTACTGATAGCATCATTTAATCTATAGGTATTTTTCTTTATTGCTATTCCATAAACTAACTCCACTAGCAGGGCTAGCAAGAAAAAGGGAACAGCATAAGTAATGAGATCCATAATTTATTTTAACTCATTTGAAATAGATTTTAAAATTGACCCAAGATTAGGTTATAAGTTTTATCTATATTGAATTTTTTGTTTAAGAATGCAGATTCTTAACTACACATTTGCAATCTTCAATTCAATACTAACATCATAAGTAAAACTACTGGGCATGATAAATAATTAATATGGTATGTTTTTGTAACTTATAGTGTGACATTTTTAAGGAAAAATTTTTTGTTATCGTGGACAGTAATTAAGGCTATAAAAAACTGGGTATTGACAGATTGGTAGTCATCAAACGCAATCATCCGTCGAAATAACAATTGCGTCAATATCCCAGCCGTCGTTATAAGCAATAATATTAATATCCATAATTGTTACTTATACTACTGGTATCTATACCTGAAACCGAGATTAAGTTAACTTAGTAGGCAAAGTCGTTTATCCACTAAATTGATTGTAATCATAAGGATATAAAAAAAGGATTAGTATGGAGCAGGAAAAAGAAAACAGCAAAGCTAAAGAACTACCACCGGTTCGAATAGCAATAATCCCTTTTGTCGTCCTAATCGGTCTAATGACTGCAAATTTGATGGTTGATACCATTGAAGTGCCAAGTGAAATGATCCTGTTTTTATCGACTATTATTGCAGCATTGGTTGCATTTTTCTTTTTAAACACACCTTATAAAAAACTTGAAAGAGGCATGCTAAAGTCTATTGATATGGCTATGCATGCTAACCTGATTATGCTTCTGGTTGGCGCTTTAATTGCTATTTGGATTGCGTCCGGAATTGTTCCTATGCTTATTTATTATGGCTTGGCACTTATTTCACCGAAGATATTTTTGACGATATGCTGCATTAGTTGTGGCATAGTCGCCATTTGTACCGGCTCAAGCTGGTCAACTATCGGAACTGTTGGTCTAGCATTAATAGGTGTAGGGACGGTCATGGGTATTAACCCCGGAATGGTAGCTGGTGCAATTATATCTGGCGCTTTTTTCGGTGACAAAATGTCACCTGTTTCGGATACTACGAATTTAGCGCCTGCAATGGTTGGAACAGACGTTATTACACATATAAAACATATGACGTATACATCAGGTCCAGCGATAGTAATTTCGCTAATATTATTTCTCGCGATTGATATTTTCTTTTCCCCGTCGGCCATGGAAATATCTCAATTGGAAAATTTACAAGGACTAATCAGCAACCATTTCAATGTATCCCTTTGGCTTCTTATTGCGCCCATTTCTGTGGTAACAACTGTGGCACGTGGTCTTCCGGCAATGCCAGCGTTGATTCTGGGGATTTTTCTTGCGGTGCTCGCTGTGCCAATTTTTCAGTGGAATTATCTGGTTTTCGCTCTTGACGGTGACGTTTCATTGACGACAGTATATTCGTTGATACTCAACATTCTCGCGACGGGATTCGTCATCGATAGCGGAAATATTATGACTGATCAGCTTTTTAATCGTGGCGGTATGGCGTCAATGATGGATATTTTATTTTTAGTTTTTGCTGCGATGTCTTTTGGTGGCGTAATGGAAGCAAGCGGAATGCTGCAATCACTTGCAGGTGCCACGATATCAAAGGTTAAATCAATCGGTGGACTGGTATCGTCAACACTGGCATCCTGTATTTTTGTTAATGTTACGGCGGCCAACCAATCGATGGCAATTATTATTCCAGCTCGTATGTTTGCGCCGACATTTCGATCATTTGGGCTTCACCCGAAAACACTTTCAAGAGCCTGTGAAGACGCAGGTACTGTAACTGCACCGCTAGTTCCGTGGAATACTAACGCGATATTTTGCACAACCGCCCTCGGCGTTGCTACGCTCGATTATTTACCATATGTGTTTTTTGGTTTTATCTCACCTATGATATCTTTGTATTTAGCGTATAGAGATAAAACCATGACACGCATTCATGAAGAGCCAGAAACTATTCTTGGCTAAATGCAAAAGAAGTGACTGAGCAAATCCGTGCCGGTCAAGTGAATGTCAATTATAAACGCGGCAAGTCTGGGAAGTCTTTTGGTGGCTATAAACAACCGATACCGCAGTGAAATAAGTATTTGGAGCTTTCGCGACTATCTTGAGGTGAAAACTGTCACAGGTTTATTTTAATCATTAAGTTTTGTAAAAATCATTGAACGCACCGATGGTGCGTTCAATATCATCCTCTG
>JAOIZZ010000033.1 GCA_028227395.1 Woeseiaceae bacterium
ATAAGAACATGGACGCCTTAATAACATTATTGCCAGGTGACGGCATAGGACCTGAAGTTACAAAATCTGGGCGATCTATATTAGATGCAATTGGTAAAGAGTTCGGTCATAGCTTTAGCTTCTCAGAGCAACATATTGGTGGCTCAGGAATAGATCATTGTAATGACCCCCTGCCATCAGATACGATTTCTAGTTGCAAGGAATCAAATGCCGTTATACTTGGTGCAGTAGGAGGGCCTAAATGGGACAATCCAAATGCGAAGATTAGACCAGAGCAGGGATTATTAGGATTGCGTGCAGCGCTAAAGGTCTTTGCAAATATCCGCCCTGTTCAGATAATACCCTCTCTATCAAATGCATCGCCGTTAAAAAATCATCTCCTCAAAGATGTTGATCTTCTGGTAATTCGTGAACTTACTGGAGGAATATATTTTGGCGAAAAACAACGCAATAAATCATCTGCCAGCGATCTATGCATCTACCATGATTATGAGGTTGAGCGAATCATTAGAGTGGCAGCGAAACTAGCAAAAGCAAGAAAAAATAAATTATGCTCTGTAGATAAAGCTAATGTTTTAGAAACATCTCGCCTATGGAGGGATATAACAACAAAGACAATGACCTCTGAATTTCCTGATACTGTTATAGAGCATATTCTAGTTGATGCAGCAGCAATGTATCTTATTAACCGTCCTGCCGACTTCGATGTAATTGTAACTGAGAATATGTTTGGAGATATTCTAACTGATGAAGCATCTATGCTATCAGGGTCGATGGGCATGCTTCCATCCGCATCTTTAGGTGAGAGTAATGTTGGGCTTTATGAACCAATTCATGGCTCTGCACCAGATATTGCTGGCAAAGGAATTGCCAATCCTTGTGGGATGATAGGAAGTGTCGCACTGTTATTAAGACATAGTTTAAACCTAAACGAAGAAGCTAATTTATTAGAACAAGCAATTTATGATGCGATTGAAGGGGGTGCCAGAACAGCTGATATTGCAACTAATAATGAAAATATTCTTACTACAGATGAAATGACTAATGTCATTATAAGTCGACTAATAAAATAGGGCTTTTTTGCATAATATATATGAAGATAAAAAATCTTGTAAGACCTGAAGTTCTTGATTTACCGACCATAAATGCACCAGAGGTGAGTCATGGAATGATTCGTATGAATGCGAATGAATCCCCCAGCTCTCCATGGCAAAAAAGCAAAGCTATACCCCTTAATCGATATCCGCCAGTTCGTCCAAATTCTTTAACTCAAGGAATGGCAAGTTTTTATGGGGTCAGTGAAGGGGAAATACTTCTATCAAGAGGCAGCACAGAAGCTATTGATACCATCATAAGAACGTTTTGCAATCCAAATATGGATAGCATTTTGGTTTCTCCACCAACATTTGATATGTATCAATTTTTTGCTAATTTGAATTCAATTAGCATCGAAGAAGCACCACTAAAAGCTGAAAATAATTTCGTTTTAAAAATTAAGGACTTGATAGATGCAATAACCGTGAAAACAAAACTTGTTTTTATATCTACACCGAATAACCCATGTGGCTCATCTACAACGATAAATGATATAATTTCAGTTTTAGAAGCGGTTAAAGACAATGCTATTGTCGTTGTGGATGAAGCATATATTGAGTTTAGCTCAATCGAATCAATGATTAAACAGATACGAGATCATGAAAATCTCATTGTATTAAGAACATTGTCAAAAGCTTTTTCTCTAGCTGGAGCTAGGTGTGGCGCAATGATATCAAGCACAGAAGGCATAGATCTTCTGAAGAAAACAGCTCCACCATTTTCATTCTCTACACCCACAATAAATCATATTGAATCAGTTCTATCATCAGATGACTTAAGGGCGAATAACCGTCATATAAAAAATATAGTTACCCAAAGAGAACACTTGAATGAGTCGCTATCGACATTGTCATGTGTGAAAAATGTCTGGAAAAGTGATGGTAACTTTTTGCTTGTTCGTTTTATTAATACTAATAGTATTTTAAACGCACTAGAAGAAAATCATATATTGGTTGGACAAATTAAAAATAGTGATGCCCTAAAAGATTGCCTGAGAATCACTGTAGGAAATTCAGAGGAAAACAGAAAACTAATAGAAACTATCTCTTCAGTTATATAGCGAAGAGGTACTTAAATGGATTTAAATCATAATTTCTTGTGGCACCTCTCTTAAATTGTAATTTGATGCCATCGACTTAACGTACGCACCTGTGTTCCCTATGAGAATAGTATCACCCTCCATGGTCAATGGAAATTTTCTATTAATTCCCAACTTATCTCCGGATTCGCACACAGGTCCAACTATTGTTACATTCTGGGTATTGGGTAAACCATATCTAGATAAATTAACAATTTCATGAAAAGCACCATACAAAGCTGGTCTAATCAGAGTATTCATCCCTACTTCAACACCAATATAATAATTTTTCCCTTTTTCTTTTAACTGAGTCACTTTCGTTAAAATAGCTCCTGCCTCACCAACAATATACCTCCCTGGCTCTAACCAAAATTTAAAATTAGGATGTTTTATTTTTAGATCCAAAAGCAAGGTATTAAGCTCCTTAAAGTCAAAGGAACTATCATCCAATTTCTCTCTAATTGGAATACCACCCCCTAGATTTATAATTTTCACCAAAGGCATATTACTTGCAATTTCAACAAGTTTACTTGCTACGTCTATCCAGTTAGATGCATTTTTAATGCCACTACCGCTGTGAGTATGCAAACCCTCGATAGTAATATTATTTACTTTTGCTAAATGCTTTAGCTCTGAGATTTGATTTAAAGGTATTCCAAATTTTGAGGAGTCACCCCCAGTATTAACATGTTCATGATGCCCATCACCAACATCCAGATCAATACGAGCCATTATTTTTCTACCCATAAAAATATCTGGCCATGCTTTTAAGGGGTAAATGCTATCCACCGTCACCACAAGGTTTCTCTCTAGGGCAAAAATATAATCTTCTTTCGGTGAAAAATTTGGGGTAAATAAGATTCTTGCTGGATCAATATTTGGGAATAAGTTAATTAAAAATTGCACCTCCCCAGGAGATACACATTCAAAACCAATATTTTTTTTCATTACCGCCTTTAAAATATCATTACTATAGTTTGCTTTCATCGCATAAAACAATCCTTCAATAGAGTCTAACTGATTAAGCCTATCAATATTTTCATTAATTGTGTCAACGTTATAGATAATGGAATTTCCATGAACATCAGATAGCTTAAGTAATTGAGTAATTTTACTAGTCCACCAAATTGGTTTCTCAGAAGAAATAGTTCTAATCATGGAAAGGGTTTACCAAACTGGTGCTTCGGTCGTCGCTCCAAGGGATGCAGATGTTACTGAAGATCGATACTTCGCTAATGCACCTCGCTTGACATTCGATGAAGGTCGGCTCCAAGCAAGCCTTCTTTGGTCCAGCGTATTTTCGTCTATGACTAAGTCAATAGATTTATTCTTAGCGTCTATCTTAATCTTATCACCATCTTCAATCAGAGCTAAAGGACCACCAACCATAGCTTCGGGAGAAACATGGCCAACCACAAAACCATGACTGCCACCAGAAAACCTGCCATCAGTTATAAGCGCAACATCTGAGCCCAAGCCTTTGCCTATAATTGCACCTGTTGGGCTGAGCATCTCTCTCATACCAGGCCCACCTTTTGGACCTTCATAGCGAATCACCACAACATCTCCAGCGATTATCTCATCATTTAATATGGCTTTTAATGCATTCTCTTCGGAGTCAAATACTCTAGCAAAACCCTCAAAAAAGAGACCTTCTTTTCCAGAAATTTTTGCAACAGAGCCTTCAGGAGCAAGATTACCATATAGTATGCTTAAGTGACTTTCCGGCTTTATTGGTGAGTCAAGATCCATGATAATTTTTTGATTGGGGGGATAGTCCTCAACATCGCGTAAATTTTCTTCTAAAGTTTTTCCCGTAACTGTTATGCATTCACCATGCAATAACCCCGCTTTCAATAAGCGCTTCATTAGTGGTTGGATACCACCAATTTTAATCAAATCGGACATTAGATATTTTCCACTGGGCCTAACATCAGCCAATACCGGGACACGAGTCCCAATTCTAGTAAAATCATCTAGTGTTAAAACAACATCAGCTTCTTTTGCCATTGCGATCAAATGCAAAACTGCATTCGTTGAGCCACTAAGTGCAATTACAACTGTGATAGCATTTTCAAATGCATGTTTTGTCATTATATCTTTGGGCTTTATGTCTTTTTTGATTAAATTAATTACCGCCTCTCCGGCTTTTTGGCAATCTATTAATTTATTATTCGAGACAGCCTCTTGGGCAGAGCTATTTGCTAGACTTAAACCCATCGCCTCAATAGCAGATGCCATTGTATTTGCTGTATACATTCCCCCGCATGCTCCTGGACCAGGAATTGCTGTACTCTCAACCTCTAACAACTCTTTTTCATCTATTTTTCCACTTGATATTGCACCCACTGCTTCAAATACAGACACAATATCTCTATTTTTTAGCCCAGGTTTAATAGTTCCACCATAAACAAAAATAGAGGGTCTATTGAGTCTTGCCATCGCCATGGCACATGCAGGCATATTTTTATCACAACCACCTATAGTAACAAGCCCATCGAATCCTTGAGCTGATGTAACCGCCTCTATGGAATCAGCGATAATCTCCCTAGAGACTAATGAATAACGCATACCAGGAGTACCCATGGAAATTCCATCAGAAACCGTTATTGTGTTGAAAATAACAGATTTAGCGCCAGATCTTTCCACACCAATTGATGCTTCTAAAGCCAGTTTATCCAGATGCATGTTGCATGGCGTTATCGTGCTCCATGTAGATGCAATACCAATTTGAGGTAATTTAAAGTCGCCATCTTTAAAGCCAACAGCTCTGAGCATAGCTCTACTTGGCGCTTGCTCTAAACCATCAACAATTTGCTTTGAATATTTTCGTAATGTTTTTTTTGTCATGGTACTTACCTACAAAATACTAAATTAATAAAGTTATTTTGTGAATTATATTACAAAACCTGAAGAGAAAATATCATCATAATACAGAG
>JAOIZZ010000034.1 GCA_028227395.1 Woeseiaceae bacterium
ACTAAATGAATTAAGACCCAACTCAGCCTCAATTTTTTCTGGAGACATTACCCTTGTAAATGAAACAGAAAATTTAGTGAAAGATTTTATTAGCTGGAGTGGTCGTATTGATCTTCTGGTAAATAATGCATCTAGCTTTTACCCCACTCCGATTGGAACAATTACTGAAAATCACTGGAATGATCTTATTGGAACCAATTTAAAAGGGCCTTTATTCATAACTCAAGCAGCATCAGATGCTTTAAGAAAAGCGCATGGGTCAGTAATTAATCTAATCGATGTGCACACTAGAAGCCCTTTAAAAAATCATCCAGCCTACAGTTCTGCTAAAGCTGGTTTAAAAATGCTTACTCGGTCACTGGCAAAAGATTTAGCTCCAGAAATAAGAGTTAATGGAATCTCGCCGGGTGCCATACTATGGCCCGAAGATGGTATCAGTGAAGAGGCTAAAAAAAGTATCTTAGAACAAATACCTCTAAATCGAACCGGTTCTCCACAAGATATTGCTGATTGTGTTTTATTTCTCCTAAATCAAGCCAATTATATAACAGGCCAAATTATTGCTGTAGATGGCGGTCGAAGCGTCTAGCTTAATCAAGCTCAATACCTACCAACTTAAGATCCTCAGATTTACCGCACATCGATTTCCAATGACTTGAAATCGACCGCTTAGTCTCAGGATGGATAAGGTTAGGAGCCATTTCTGATAGAGGTTTAAGGACGAAACTATATTTCAATATGTCCTCGCGTGGAACTTCAAAATTACTATTATTTAAAATATCTTGGCCATACAAAAGCAAATCAATATCGAGTGTTCGTGAGGAATATTTTTCTGATACTCTTTTACGCCCCGATAAAGCATGGATTTTTTCGATAATTTTCATAATCTCTTCAACACTTAATTCGGTATGAAAAGCTACAACTAGATTCAAAAAATCTTCGCCTTTAAATCCAACTGCTTTATTTTTGTAAACAGGTGATATTTGAATCTCACCAAAGGAGTCTCTGAGCTCCTTAATTGCCAGCCGAATATTTTCCTTTGGTTTATCATTGCTTCCTATACCCAAATAAATATGCCGCATAAGCATCAACTCTCTTGAGTTCGTGTTATGAATACACCAACATCTTTTGAACCCCTTATGGCACCAGGCTTGTTGACCCTGACCTTCACCCATGGAACATTAAACTCTACTAATATTATTTCAGCAATTTTTTCAGCCATAGTCTCTACTAATTGAAAATCTGAATCTTCAACAAATTTACGAATGCGCTTAGAAACACCTTTGTAGTTTAAAGTGTCTTCAATATTATCAGTCAAAGCAGCTTTTTTTATATCAGCGCCCATCTCTAAATCAATTGATACAATTTGCTTGGTTTTTCTCTCCCAATCCCAAATTCCGACTATGGTCTCTACTCTCATTTCATTTAAAAATATTGCATCCATCGTATGTTTCCTTTCTAAAACGGATTAAGTGTTAATTGATTCTAGAGACCATCTCGCAGTTGCTTTAATCTCATCAATTTCTTGAGCTTCAGCAATTCGATAAGCTCCAGCAATAGCTATCATCGCAGCATTATCAGTGCAAAATTCATGACGAGGATAAAATACAGTTCCCTCAAAACTGGCCTTTAAATTCTTTCTAAGCATTATATTTGCACCAACGCCTCCAGCAACTACTATGCGGTCAAAATTATGAAGTTTAGCTGCCTTTAAAGTACGTCCTATCAATGTTTCTATAGCGGCTTTTTGAAATGATGCTGCAATATCTGACTTATTTTTCTCAATTGTTCCATCTTTTTCAGCTTGTCTTACAACGAGCATAACCGCAGTTTTTAATCCGCTGAAACTAAAATTTAAACCCGGTTTTTTTAACATTGGTCTGGGAAATGAATAAGCATTAGAATCGCCATATTCAGCAATTTTTGCTATCTCAGGTCCACCCGGATAAGAAAGATTAAGCAATTTAGCGACCTTATCAAAGGCTTCGCCAATAGCATCATCAAGTGTAGTTCCCAATACTTTATAATCCCCCAAACCTTTTACTGATACCAGCAAAGAATGGCCGCCAGAGACTAATAAAGCTAAAAATGGATATTCAGGCTTTTCCTCTTCGAGCATAGGAGCCAATAAATGACCCTCCATGTGATGGATAGGAATTACTTTGCACTGCCAAGCGAGTGCCAAGCCATTTGCAAGTCCGCCTCCAACCATCAAAGCTCCAATTAAACCTGGTCCTGCTGTATAAGCAATTACATCGGGCTTTTTCAGCTTAGCCTCAACTAGAATTTTTTTTATTAATGGCAATAAACAACGTAAATGATCTCGGGATGCAATTTCTGGCACAACACCACCATAAGGTGCATGCAAAGCAATTTGGCTTCTGAGTGAATGGGCTAACAGACCCTTATTTGTATCAAAAAGAGCTACTGCTGTCTCATCGCAACTTGTTTCAATTCCAAGAATATACATATCAAGAGGGATAATACATCAAGCAAAGCTGCGAAGATGCTTAAAATGTAATTATTTAATTTTTGCAAAGTGCTGATGTAACCGATATGATGCACGCCTTAATTTGTATTTGAAAATATAAACGAGTAACAATAAATGCCAAGTGTAAATCTTAAAGAAAATGAATATTTTGATTCAGCAATGCGTCGATTTAAGCGTGCTTGTGAAAAAGCCGGTATCCTTACCGAGCTCCGTAAGCGTGAGTTCTATGAAAAACCAACTATGGAACGAAAACGCAAGAAAGCAGCAGCTGTAAAAAGACACCTAAAAAAAGTCTCTAGAGACGTCACAAAAAGAAAACGTCTTTATTAAAACAAAAATTTCCTCTTGTCTTTTAAATAAACGCAAGACAAAGCAAATATCATTTCAGTCATGAAACTAAAACTACGTATCCGAGAAGAAATGAAAGATGCCATGCGCTCTGGTGAGCGTGAAAGACTTAAAGTTATTCGCCTGATCATCTCATCCGTAAAACAAGTAGAAATAGATACTCGTAAGGACATTGATGACGATAACCAGATTCTTGAAATTATTAATAAAATGGTCAAACAAAGGCGAGATTCAGTCAAACAATTTACCGCTGGTAATAGGCAAGATTTAGTTGATATTGAATTATCAGAAATTAACATACTCGAAAACTACCTCCCCGCTCAATTAAATGAACAAGAGATTGAGCTTTTAATAGATGAGGTTCTATCAGAAATCGCCGCCACAGATATTAAAGACATGGGTAAAGCAATGGCAGCCATCAAAATTAAAATAAATGGTAGAGCTGATATGTCTCTGGTCAGTCAGGACATTAGGTCAAGACTCTCAAAGTAAAATTTTTATTGTTATTTAGAACATTACTTTATTAAAAAATTATCAATCCTCGTGCATTCTTGAGTAACATCGCTCATGATATAATGTATTTCTGAAAAGCCTATATTGACTTTATAAATGAGCGGATTAATACCACAACATTTTATCGACGACCTCATCGCAAGAGTCGATATTGTTGAAGTCATGGGTAATCGAATTCAGCTAAAAAAAGCCGGCAAAGAATTCAAATCAGTGTGCCCATTTCATGATGACAGCAACCCATCACTTACCATCAGCCCTGTGAAAGGTTTTTATCATTGTTTTAGCTGCGGGGCTCATGGAACAGCAGTGGGTTTCTTAATGAATTACGAACATCTTAGCTTCGTTGAGGCCATTGAAAGCTTAGCTTCAAACTTAGGCATTGAAATTCCCTACGAGAAAAATCAACAACCAATCAAAAAAAATAATAATCTATTTGATTTGCTAGAGAGGATTCAAGCTCACTATCAACTGGAACTCAAAAATGATGAGACTGCCATTGAATATCTTAAAAATAGAGGTATAACGGGTAAAATTGCAAAACGTTTTAACATTGGATATGCGCCATCTGGATGGCGAAATATTATGGATAGTTTTGGTAAATCATCAACTGAGATCGAAAAATTAACCACCCTTGGCTTAGTTATACCTAAAGACAATAACAATCATTACGATCGATTTCGCGAGCGCATTATGTTTCCTATTCGTGATAGTCGCGGTCGCTTTATTGGCTTTGGTGGAAGAATATTAAATCAAGATCAACCAAAATATCTTAATTCGCCTGAAACCCCCCTCTTTCATAAAGGCAGAGAACTTTATGGCTTATACGAATGCCAACAAGCTCTAAGAAAAATTGAAAGACTGGTTGTGGTAGAAGGTTATATGGATGTTATTAGTTTAGCTCAACATGGGATTGATTATGCTGTTGCATCAATGGGTACAGCTACTACTGATGATCATTTTAATCGCTTATTTCGCCTTACGGATTATATTTATTTTTGCTTTGATGGCGATCAAGCAGGTCTAGATGCTGCATGGCGAGCACTCAATAATGCATTGAAACACATTCGTGAAGGGCGGCAAATAAAATTTGTATTTCTTCCAGAAAATGATGATCCAGACACTTTTATTAAAAAAAATAGTGCAGCTATTTTTGAGAAAGAACTCGATAATGGGAAAGATTTATCAGACTTCCTAATTGATAAGCTAACGATAGATATTGACATCAAA
>JAOIZZ010000035.1 GCA_028227395.1 Woeseiaceae bacterium
TTATTGCCGGACTAGGTAACCCAGGTAAACGTTATGAGCGAACACTTCATAATGCTGGATTCTGGTGCATTGATGATATTGCTGAAAAATACAATGCGGTTTTTTCATACAGCAAAAAGTTTGATGCAGAAATCTGTCAAATAACTATTTCAAAGAATGATATTTGGCTGATAAAGCCACAAAGTTTTATGAATATGAGTGGCGGACCGATAAGAGCTGCACTTGATTATTACCGTATATCTCCAGAGAAAATGCTAGTAATTCATGACGAAATTGATTTGCCCCCTGGTGTGACAAAATTAAAAATGGGAGGTGGGCATGGAGGTCATAATGGTCTGCGGAATATTTTTAATCACTGCGATAGAAATTTTATGCGAATTCGAATTGGTGTTGGGCATCCTGGCGATAAGAGAGATGTGACTGACTATGTCTTGCGTGATGTCACTCAGAGTCTCGAAATAGCAATAAATGAAAATATCGAAGATGTACAGGACATTATTACTATTATTCTTGAGCAAGGCATTGAGTGCGCTATGAAGAAACTTCATACATCATCAAAGCTTAACCATAAGTAGCGAATTAATATGACAATTAAATGCGGCATTGTAGGACTTCCAAATGTAGGTAAATCAACTCTTTTTAACGCACTCACAGCAGCTGAAATACCTGCTGAAAATTATCCATTTTGTACCATTGAGCCAAATATAGGAATTGTTCAGGTTCCTGATTTACGTCTTCAATCTATAGCGGAAATTGTAAAACCTGAAAAAGTATTACCCGCTACAATGGAATTTGTCGATATTGCTGGATTGGTTGCAGGGGCATCAAAAGGAGAGGGTCTTGGTAATCAGTTTTTGGCAAATATTAGAGAAACAAATGCTATTGCCCATGTAGTTAGATGTTTTGATGATAGTGATGTAATTCATGTGTCGGGTTCAGTTAATCCAATTGATGATATTTTGACAATCAATACTGAACTTGCCTTGGCTGATATGGAGTCGGTTGGAAAACAGTTATATAAAGCTGAGCGTAATGCAAAAACCAATGAAAAATCTGCAATTTTAAAAAAAGATGCACTGCAAAAAACAAAAGATCATCTTGATAAAGGTGAACCTATAAGAACATTGTTATTAGATGAAAAAGAAATAGAAATAATTGATGAACTTCAGTTACTAACAGCCAAACCAGTTATGTATATTGCAAATATGGATGAAGCTGGGATGCATGGCAACGACTACCTTGATGCTCTAAAGTCATTGGCAAAAGAGGATGGCGCTGAAGTTGTAGAGGTCTGTGCTGCTATTGAAGCTGAAATCGCCTTACTGGATGAGGAGGATAAAGGTGATTTTTTATCCGATATGAATCTCATTGAACCGGGGTTAAATCGAGTAATAAGGAGCGGTTATGCATTATTGGGGTTGCAAACCTTTTTTACAGCAGGCCCAAAAGAAGTGCGGGCATGGACCACAAGAATAAATGCCACGGCACCAAAAGCTGCTGCAGAAATTCATACTGATTTTGAAAGAGGATTTATTCGTGCCGAAGTAATTGCATTCGACGATTATATCGATAAAAAAGGAGAGCAAGGCGCAAAGGAAGCGGGAGTTTTAAGATTGGAAGGAAAAGAGTATATAGTTAGAGAGGGTGATATTATGCATTTTAGATTTAATGTATGATTTTGGTAGTCAAAGAATTTTAACTATCGTGTCACTTGACAGATGATTATCATGTACGGACAATTCTCATCTAAATTTCAAAAAATTAGAAAAGGTGATGTAGCTCAGGCGGTTAGAGCGGCGCACTCATAACGCGCAGGTCGGTGGTTCAAGTCCACCCATCACCACCAAATTCTAATACATTATAAAAGATCTCTAATTTTATAAAGCATCACCCCCAGAGATAATAACGGTCGTTGAATTAAATGAGTTCCTGGGACAGCAATTGGACGAATATCATTAAATAAATCAAATCTTTTCATCGTACCTGAGATTGCTTCAGCCATAATTTTTCCAGCTAAATGTGTCATGTTAACTCCATGCCCTGAATAACCTTGACTGTAAAATACATTTGGGGCTAATTTTCCAAGTTGAGGTATATGGTTGATTGTGACGCCGATTTTCCCCGTCCATGCATAATCAATTTTTACGTTATTCAAGTCTGGGTATATTCGTAACATTTTTTTACGAAGTTCGCTCTTCATATAACTTTCATCATTTCCATCATAATTAAGTCTTGTTCCAAATAATAAGCGTTTATCACCCGTTAAACGGAAATACTCCAATATATAATTAGGGTCACAAACAGCAAAATCTTTAGGGTTAATTTTTTGTATAATCTCATCCGATAGAGGTTCTGTAGCAATTACGAAGCTATTTACAGGAATAATAAAATTACGCATTTTTTTATCTAATTGGTGATAAGCATTGCCCGCCAGTAATAATGTATTCGCACTAATGCTTCCACTCGCGGTATGAATTTTAGGTTTATTCTCTTTATCTATTTTAATTACAGGAGATTGCTCATATATTGTAGCTCCTAATGCTGCTGCTGCTTTTGCCTCACCGATACATAAATTAAGGGAATGAACATGACCATTACCCATATTTAGAAGACTGCCAATATAAGCATCAGTGCCTATTAAATTAGATGTTTCTTGTTTATCTAATAAGGAAATATCATGTGGATATTGATGCTTTTGCATATCTTCATAAGAAGACTCTAGAGATTTAATGTGTCTTTTTTTGATTGCTACATCAAGATAGCCCCATTTAAGATCACAATTGATATCATATTGCTTAACTCGATTACGGATAATGTCGTTACCTTCCCAACGCATATCCCAAATTAAATCTGCATCATTAGTGTTATTTTTTTTCTGCATAACATCATCACCAGAAAAACCACCAATAATTTCACCACCATTTCTTCCTGATGCACCCCAACCAATTTTATTAGCTTCTATTATAGTTACTTTGTAACCTAGTTCCGAGAGATGTAATCCAGCTGAGATGCCACTAAAGCCAGCTCCGATAATACAAATATCTGTGGTTTGATGACCCTTTAATTCTGGGTAATTATTTACTTCATTAATGCTTGCGGCATAATAAGAATTTGTATGTTGAAGTGGTTTCATTATGAAATTAATTAATAGTTAATCGGTTATTATCTTTGAATACGCCATTTAGAACTTCTCTTAGAAACTTTCTCATCTCAAGCGCATGATGCGCATCATCTTTTTTGTATCCAGTAAATACCGCCACAATATCTCGAGTTGGATTAATCAAAAGACCTTGACCCGCCCAGCCACCTTTAAAAATATCATCATTATCATAGACACTATCCCATTGATAAACATTATGTTTTACGTCACTTTCTTCAAAGTTTGGAATATTTAAGTTTTGAAGTAATTTTGGGTTTCCTCCATTTAGAATTAAATCTATATGTTCATCAGTAATGATTTTTTTATTTGAAACGACTTTATAACTAGGTGTAAATAACATGCCAAATCTAATCATGTCTTGCATATTTGCTATGAAACCACCGTGCGTCATGGGTATTCCATATCTAGGAGCCAAGAAAGATGCATCTGCTTCGGCACCAATGTGATACCAAATTTCCTTACTCAAAGCATCCTGGAATGGCATGCTTGTAATCTCTTCGACCAACCAGGCAAGGACAAAAGTATTTAAACCCGAGTAGGAGTATTTAGTACCAGCTTCAATTTCCCGTTCAATATTAGTTTCTTTTACAAAATCATAAGGATTATCTTTTGCTAGACCGGTTCGAAAACCATCGCCAATAGACATGGAATATAAGTAGTAACAACTTTCTTTAGTGAGATAATTATCAGAACAATCAAGACCAGTAGCCATATCAAGAATATTTCTTATAGATATTCCTGCAAAACTGGTGCCATTTAGATCATTGATGTAGGTTTCGATTGGAAGGCTAACATCGATTAACCCTCTTTCTTCATAAATACGTATTAAGGTTGCCGGTAGAATTTTTGCTACAGACCAATAGATAGGTTTTTCGTAAGCCTTCATTCTAGGATAGGCTTCAAAAATAATTTTTCCTTGATGACTGATAACCACTCCCATCGCAGTTGATTCATCAC
This sequence comes from Woeseiaceae bacterium, assembly GCA_028227395.1. GTDB lineage: Bacteria > Pseudomonadota > Gammaproteobacteria > Steroidobacterales > Woeseiaceae > SP4260. Next base: position 4,118 of record JAOIZZ010000035.1, read on the forward strand.
TATGCAGATAATCATAAAAACTTACCTGACCTTCGGGCGTATTGATTTTGTAGGATGCAAGCTCGTGAGAAAGTTCTTTTTCTAATTCTTTAACCGGGCCATTGCGATACACATTTACTGTGGGAAAAATTCGATGTAGATTCTTGAAATTCCATGCCATATCCCGCCCATTTTTGGTCCACCATATGTCATTTTCAGGTAGTTTAGAAAATTGATTCTTTACCTCATCAACGGAGGATACAGATTCAAATATCGAATTTGTGGAGTTAGTTTCTTTGGATGCTTGGCAGGCACCAATTAAAAAAAAGAATATGATTAGCGATGATTTATATTTCTTGGTTATCATTTTTTTCCTATCCATTATAGATTGTAATCTTTCGTTACT
>JAOIZZ010000036.1 GCA_028227395.1 Woeseiaceae bacterium
TAAATCTTTCCATTTTCATTGGTAATGGAATTGGGCCTTTTACAGCTGCGCCAGTTCTTTTTGCTGTATCAACAATCTCTCTAGCAGAAGTATCTATCAATCTATGATCAAATGCTTTAAGACGAATTCGAATATTTTGATTTGTTGCCACGATATTTTTTCCTTATAAACCTTCTTAAATAATTACTTAAGTATCTTCGCGACTACTCCAGCACCAACGGTACGACCACCTTCACGTATGGCGAAGCGTAAACCTTCCTCCATAGCGATCGGAGCAATCAATGCAACTACCATCTTCACGTTATCTCCAGGCATAACCATTTCAGTGCCTTCAGGTAACTCACAAGCACCAGTTACATCAGTTGTCCTGAAGTAAAACTGTGGTCGATATCCTTTAAAGAACGGCGTATGACGACCGCCTTCTTCTTTACTAAGGATATAGATCTCTGCTTCGAATGTTGTGTGTGGTTTGATTGAACCTGGCTTACATAATACTTGACCACGCTCTACATCTTCACGTTTAGTTCCGCGAAGCAATACACCAACATTATCTCCAGCCATTCCTTGGTCTAATAACTTACGGAACATTTCAACACCTGTACATGTTGTTTTCTCCGAGTCTTTTAAACCAACAACTTCAATGTCGTCACCAACGTTAACAATACCTCTTTCGATACGGCCTGTTACTACCGTTCCGCGCCCAGAGATTGAGAAAACATCCTCAACAGGCATCAAGAAATCACCGTCTATTGCTCGTTCTGGTAATGGAATATAGTTATCCATTTCTTCAACTAATTTCACAATCGATGGAACACCTATATCTGATGCGTCCCCTTCGAAGGCTTTCAGTGCTGAGCCAGTTACTATCGGTGTATCATCACCGGGAAACTCATACGTTGTTAGTAAGTCACGAACTTCCATCTCAACCAACTCAAGCAATTCTTCATCATCTACTTGATCGGCTTTATTTAAATAAACCACAACGTAAGGTACGCCAACTTGACGTGCCAATAAGATGTGTTCACGTGTTTGTGGCATTGGGCCATCGGCCGCACTACATACAAGTATCGCGCCATCCATTTGGGCTGCGCCGGTAATCATGTTTTTTACATAATCCGCGTGTCCTGGGCAATCAACATGAGCATAGTGACGATTTGCACTTTCGTACTCAACATGCGCTGTTGCGATAGTGATACCACGCTCCCTCTCTTCAGGGGCGTTATCTATTTGGGAATAATCCTGCACTTCACCACCATGGATTTCTGCCATACATTTAGTTAATGCCGCAGTTAATGTAGTTTTACCATGATCAACGTGACCAATAGTACCCACGTTTACATGCGGTTTATTACGTTCAAATTTTTCTTTAGACATGTTACTTACTCTCGTCAATTAAATTTAATATGTGTAAATTTTACTAATATCCTGTTCTATTTGTAATTACATTCAGTATATTATTTGGGACAGTATTATATTTTAAAAACTCCATAGAATAAACAGCTCTTCCTTGACTCATTGATCTCAGATCCGTGGCATAACCAAACATTTCTGCTAATGGAACCTCTGCTTTAATTATTTTTCCTGCCGGAGAATCCTCCATCCCTTGTGGCAAGCCTCTTCTACGATTTATATCGCCCATCACATCACCCATATAGTCTTCGGGTGTAACAACTTCAATATTCATTATTGGTTCTAATAATACTGGATTAGCATTTAGTGAACCGTCTTTAAATGCAATAGAACCCGCAATTTTGAATGCTATCTCACTTGAATCAACATCATGATAGGAACCATCATAAAGAGTTACTTTTATATCAACTACTGGATATCCTGCCACTACTCCATTTTCTATTTGTTCTTGAATTCCTTTATCTACTGCACTGATATACTCTCTTGGAACCGCACCCCCAACAATTGCATTAATAAATTCATATCCCGAACCAGATGCTTGGGGTTCAATTTTAATAAATACGTGACCATATTGTCCTCGACCTCCAGATTGTCTGACAAATTTTCCTTCTTGTTCAACAGATTGAGTTATTGTTTCTCTATAAGCTACTTGAGGTTTACCGACATTTGCATCTACACTAAATTCTCGCAACATTCGATCCACTATAATATCTAGGTGTAATTCACCCATTCCTGAAATAATGGTCTGACCAGATTCAGCATCCGTATGAACTCGAAAAGAAGGATCTTCTTTAGCAAGTTTTTGTAATGCTATCCCCATTTTTTCCTGATCTGGCTTTGTTCTTGGTTCTATAGCGACAGAAATTACTGGATCAGGAAACTCCATTTTTTCAAGTGTAATGATCTCTTTAGGATCGCAAAGCGTATCTCCAGTTGTTACATCTTTAAGACCAACTGCTGCAGCGATATCACCTGCTAGCACTTCTTTAATATCTTTACGGTCGTTTGAGTGCATTTGTAATAATCGGCCAATTCGTTCACGCTTCCCTTTTATAGGGTTATATACCGAATCTCCAGTCCGAAGAACTCCCGAGTAAACTCGAAAAAAAGTAAGATTACCAACAAAAGAGTCGGTTGCAACTTTAAAAGCCAATGCAGAAAATGGTTCTTTATCAGAGGCATTACGAAAAGATTCTTTTTCATTACCAAGCATACCTGTTATGGCTGGCACATCATTTGGTGAGGGCATAAACTCAATCACAGCATCAAGTAATGATTGGACACCTACATTTTTAAATGCAGATCCGCATGTTGTTATAACGATCTCACCGGCTATAGTTCTTTTTCTTAAGCCTTTGACAATTTGCTCGTTACTTAAATTACCTTGCTCTAAATAATTCTCTAATAATATTTCATCTGCTTCTGCTGCAGATTCAATCATTCGTTCCCTCCATTTTAGAGCATCAGCTTGGTAAGTATTGGGAATCTCTTTGTATTCAAAATTTACACCTTTATCGTCACCGTCCCAATACAAAGACTTCATTTTGATTAAATCTATTATCCCTATGAATTCATCTTCATCCAAAATAGGCATTTGAATTGGTATAGCTTCCGCACCTAGTCTTTCTTTAATTTGCAAAATAACACGAAAATAATCAGCGCCAGTTCGATCCATCTTATTAACAAAGATCATTCGAGGAACTTTATATTTATTACCTTGACGCCAGACTGTTTCTGTTTGTGGCTCAACACCACCAACCGCGCATAATACAGTTACCGCACCGTCCAATACACGAAGACTTCGCTCTACCTCAATAGTGAAATCAACGTGTCCAGGAGTATCGATTATATTTATTCTATGCTCATTAAATTGATCGTTCATTCCTGACCAAAAGCATGTTGTCGCGGCGGAGGTAATGGTAATACCTCGCTCTTGTTCTTGTTCCATCCAGTCCATGATCGCAGCACCATCATGAACTTCTCCAAGCTTATGGGAAACGCCGGTATAAAAGAGAATGCGTTCTGTTGTTGTGGTTTTACCCGCATCTATGTGAGCCATAATACCGATATTACGATATTGCTCTAAAGGGGTTATTCGTGACACTGGATTAAATAGAAAACTTAAGGTCTTCTACCACCGATAGTGTGAAAACGCTTTATTGGCTTCAGCCATTCGATGTGTATCTTCTTTTTTCTTAATTGCTGTTCCACGATTATCAGCTGCTTCCATAAGCTCATTAGCTAATCGAAATGCCATTGATTTTTCAGTGCGTTTTCTTGCAGCTTCAATAAGCCATCTCATTGCTAATGTTTGTCTCCTAGCAGGCCTTACCTCTACAGGGACCTGATAAGTCGCCCCACCAACTCGTCTAGATTTTACCTCTACCATTGGCTTGACGTTCTCTAAAGCTTGCTCTAGTAATTCAATAGATTTTGCGTCATCTTTTGTTTCTTTTTCAGAGATACACTCTAATGCACCATAAATTATTCTTTCTGCAACTGATTTTTTTCCATCATTCATGATCATGTTCATAAATTTTGCTAATAATTCACTGCCAAATCTAGGGTCAGGTAAAATATTTCTTTTTGGTGCTCGTGCTCTTCTGGACATTTATTTTCTCTCTATGATTTCTTTAAGGATTATTTAGGTCGCTTAGTTCCATATTTTGAACGACCTTGTCTGCGATCAGCAACTCCAGAGCAATCTAAAGTCCCACGAATTGTATGATATCTAACACCTGGAAGATCTTTTACTCTTCCACCTCTAATTAATACTACTGAGTGTTCCTGAAGATTATGGCCTTCTCCACCAATATAACTTGTTAC
>JAOIZZ010000037.1 GCA_028227395.1 Woeseiaceae bacterium
TTAGATATGACTCTTCGCGAAATAGAAAGAGTATTGTATTTTGAGGCATTTGTTGTTGTAGAGCCTGGTATGACGCCTTTAGAAAAAGGTCAGTTAATGACCGATGAGATGTATTTAGATGCGATGGAGCAATACGGTGACGAATTTGATGCCCGTATGGGAGCTGATGCAGTTAGTGACCTTCTTTCATCCATGGACTTATCAGCAGAGATGCTGCAAGTAAGAGAGGATATGGGAGCTACTCGGTCTGAAACGAAATTAAAACGGCTTTCAAAAAGATTGAAGTTACTTGAATCTTTTCTTGAGTCAAAAAATAAGCCTGAATGGATGATACTAAGAGTATTGCCTGTATTACCACCAGACTTAAGACCCCTTGTTCCCCTTGATGGTGGAAGATTTGCGACATCTGATCTTAATGATTTATATCGTCGAGTTATTAATAGAAATAACAGATTACGAAGATTATTAGAGTTAAATGCACCTGATATTATTTGTCGGAATGAAAAGCGCATGCTACAGGAATCTGTAGATGCTTTATTGGATAATGGAAGAAGGGGCCGTGCAATTACAGGCACAAATAAAAGACCTCTCAAATCATTAGCAGATATGATTAAAGGTAAACAAGGTAGATTTAGACAAAATCTTCTTGGTAAACGAGTGGATTATTCTGGAAGGTCGGTAATTGTTGTTGGGCCAACATTGAGGTTGCATCAATGTGGTTTACCAAAGAAAATGGCATTAGAACTATTTAAACCTTTTATTTACTCAAAATTACAGTTACGCGGTGAAGCTTCTACTATAAAAGCCGCAAAAAGATTGGTTGAGAGAGAAGGTCCAGAAGTATGGGATATCTTGGAAGACGTAATTAGAGAACATCCAGTTATGTTGAATAGAGCACCAACTCTTCATCGATTAGGTATACAAGCATTTGAGCCAGTTCTAATCGAAGGTAAAGCTATCCAATTGCATCCTCTCGTATGTACCGCTTTCAATGCTGATTTTGACGGCGATCAGATGGCTGTTCATGTTCCTCTATCAATTGAAGCACAGCTTGAAACCAGAGCATTAATGATGGCTTCGAATAACATTCTTTCGCCTGCAAATGGTGAACCTATAATTGTTCCTTCTCAAGATGTGGTTCTTGGCTTGTATTATATGACAAGAACAAAAATTGATGGAAAAGGAGAAGGTATAGTATTTACTGATGTTGATGAAGCCAGGCGTGCCTATGAGAATAATGCGGTTGAATTGCAAACAAAAGCAAAGGTTAGAGTTTCAGTACAGATATTAGATGATCAAGATAATAAGCAGTTGACGACTAAAATCGTAGATACCACTGTAGGTAGAGCAATATTGTCTACTATCTTACCTGAGGGCCTAAGTTTTGAATTGATTAATCGTGATATGACGAAGAAAGCAATTTCTAATTTAGTTAACTCTTGTTACAGAGCTCTTGGACTAAAAGAAACGGTCATTTTCGCCGATCAATTAATGTACACGGGATTTCGTTTTGCCACTATTGCTGGAATTTCAATAGGAATTGATGACATGGTAATTCCAGAATCAAAAAATGAAATTTTAAATGTTGCTGAAGCAGACGTGAAAGAAATTCAAGATCAGTATTCATCTGGCTTGGTAACGGATGGTGAAAGATACAACAAAGTGGTTGATATTTGGTCAAGAACAAATGAACAGATAGCTAAGGCTATGATGGATAAATTAGGATCAGAGATGGTCGAGGATAATGAGGGTAACAAAGTTACTCAAGACTCTTTTAATTCTATATACATGATGGCTGATTCAGGTGCCAGGGATCAGCGGCGCAGATCAGACAATTGGCAGGAATGAGAGGATTGATGGCCAAGCCCGATGGTTCAATTATAGAAACTCCAATTACTGCAAACTTCAGAGAAGGATTAAATGTACTTCAATACTTTATATCTACTCACGGAGCAAGGAAAGGTCTCGCAGATACAGCTTTAAAAACTGCTAATTCTGGATATTTAACTAGACGACTCGTCGATGTCGCACAAGATTTGGTAATTACCCAAGAAGATTGTGGAACTGATAGAGGAGTTTCAATGTCACCTATAGTTGAAGGCGGTGATATAGTCGAACCACTGCATGAGAGAGTATTAGGTAGAGTTCTTGCAATACCAGCGCTCCTTCCTGGTTCTGATGAAATAGCTTTTGAAGCTGGCACCATGCTTGGTGAAGAGAATGTAGCTCGTTTAGAGAAACTAGCAATTGATTATGTCCTCGTCCGATCTCCAATTACTTGTGAAGTAAGATATGGTGTTTGTCAGCAATGTTACGGTCGTGATCTTGCGCGTGGACATAAAATTAGTATGGGTGAAGCAGTCGGTGTCATGGCAGCTCAGTCGATAGGTGAGCCCGGAACTCAATTAACAATGAGAACTTTTCATATTGGTGGTGCAGCAACAAGCTCAGCGGCAGCTAACTCTATTGAGATTAAAAGTGCTGGTACATTAAAGCTTGAAATTGACAAAACAGTGGTTAATAAAAAAGGTCAAATAATTGCTGTAACACGCTCTGGTGAAATTAAGATTTTAAATGAACAAGGTCGTGAAAGAGAGCGTTATAAGGTTCCATATGGCGCAACTATAATGGTAAAAGATTCAAAGAAAGTTAAACAGGGCCAAGTTGTCGCTACCTGGGATCCGCATACGCATCCAGTAATTACTGAGGTTGCGGGTAATTTACATTTTGAAGATTTTGTAGATGGCATAACGGTTACTGAGCAAGTTGATGAATTGACGGGCTTAACAAGTATTGTTATTGATGATCCTAAAAAACGTGGTAGTACTAGTAAAGATTTGATACCTGAAATTAGATTAATGAAAGGTGGTAAGCAATTATGCTTTGCTAATACAGAAATTCCAGCTGTGCATCAGTTACCCTCAGGTGCAATTGTCAGTATGGGCAATGGAGATAAGGTTGCTGTTGGAGATGTAATTGCAAGAATACCTTTGGCGGCATCTAAATCTAGAGATATCACAGGGGGGCTTCCAAGAGTTGCGGATCTATTTGAAGCAAGAAAACCAAAAGAACCGGCAATTATGGCTGAACATTCTGGTACCGTAAGTTTTGGTAAGGAAACAAAAAGTAAAAAACGTCTTGTTATAACTGATGAATCTGGTGATAGTCATGAGGAGTTAATTCATAACTATAGAACATTGAATGTTTTTGAGGGCGAGCAAGTTTCTCGAGGTGAGGTTATTGCAGATGGAGAGCCTGTTCCTCACGATATCCTTCGCTTACAAGGAGTTGAGCCACTAGCTAGTTATTTGATTCGCGAAATTCAGGACGTATATCGACTTCAGGGTGTGAAGATTAATGATAAACATATTGAAGTTATAATCCGTCAAATGCTAAGAAAGGTAATTGTTGATCAGCCTGGAGATAGTAACTATCTCCGAGGTGAGCAAATTGATAAATCTCGTGGTCTTGAGGTAAACGAAAAGCTTGCAGCAAAAGGAAAAGAGCAATTTACTATTCATCCATTATTGCTAGGTATTACAAAGGCATCCTTGGCTACAGATTCATTTATATCTGCAGCCTCATTCCAAGAAACTACAAGAGTTTTGACCGAAGCCGCGGTTCGAGGACTCAGAGATGATCTTCGTGGATTAAAAGAAAATGTTATAGTTGGAAGATTGATCCCAGCTGGAACTGGCTTCTCTCATCATGCGGATCGTCGAATGACAAGGGAGCAGGATTTAGCCGGACAATTAAAAGATGCAGAAGAAGTATTTGTCTCTGAAAGTGAAGAAAAGGAAGCTTTGCAAGAAAATATTGATGTTGGAGAAGTTGAAAATATAGATGTAACTGAAGTACAAGCTGTTGAGGAAAATACTGAAACTAACGCTTAATTAAATATATTTTC
>JAOIZZ010000038.1 GCA_028227395.1 Woeseiaceae bacterium
GTCCGAATATGAATTACCTCTCAGTGAGAGAATGAGAACATTTCTTCGTTTAGAATTTCTGTATCAGCAATTTAACTATTTTGTGGGAATAGATACAGATTGGGCCTCTAGAACTGCTGTTACTAGCCTCCTTGAAATGATGGCGATATTAACGAGAGGGGACATCAGAAGTGATGTTCATAAAGAATTGGATCGTCATATCGGAATACTGACTAGTTATCATAGTCAACCAACCGTTGATCCTGAAAGATTAGATGTTATGGTTGAGAACTTAACAAAAAGAAGGGATGCGCTTCGAGCCATAGGAACTAATTTTATTCAGCCTCTAAGAGACAATGAATTTCTGAGTGCCATAAAACATCGTAACACCATTCCTGGTGGCACTTGTGAATTTGATTTACCTGAATTTAGTCATTGGCTAAGACAAATACACGACAGAAGAAAACAAGACTTTGATCTTTGGTTGAGTATGATAAAACCCGTTTGTAATGCTGTAATCGAACTACTTTGGTTGATTCGTGAAAGCACCGCTGCGATTGAAAAATCAGCAATCAATGGAATGTACCAACATAAAATGCCACCATATTCACATGATCAGCTAGTAAGAGTTACTCTACCTAAAGAAAGTTATCTTTTCCCAGAAATTAGCGGCAACCAGCATCGATTTACCGTTAGATTCCTGGAATGGTGCGATATTAACCAAAGAGCTATTCAGACTCATGATGATATTTATTTTAAAATTTCAATTTGCTAATTTAATTGAATGGTAAAGTGATTTATAATACCTTCTTCAACGCTTTAATAACCGGCATATCCGCTGCCAATAAATCAACATCACTTAATTGATCTATTGAATACCACTGAATTAATTGACTCTCATTGCCTATAGCTAAGCCAGACCATGAGCTTACTAAATAAAAATGAATCTTCACTCTAAACGCATCATAATCATGCTTAAGTTTCATGAGAAACTCAGTTTCATGGATTTCAATATTAAGCTCTTCTTTTAATTCGCGAATTAAAGCAGATTCAATAGACTCACTTTTTTCCAATTTACCGCCGGGAAATTCCCATTGTAATGGGAAAATTTTTTGACTGAGATCTTTGAGCAAGTAATATTCGTTTATTTTTATCAATAAGAATACCCGCTGCAACTTCAATATTTCGCAATCGTAAATACTCTTATTTCAAACGCCCATGACATTGCTTATATTTCTTTCCAGATTCACATGGACAGGGATCATTTCTACCTATCTTTTTATCTGATCTTACAAATGGATCACCATTTTTTTTGGATAACTCATTATTTGTGTTTAAATTAGTTAAACTCCCAGTAACTGGTGAATTAAAATCCATGGATTGTTCTGCTCGTCTTTGCGCCTCCATCCTAGTAACGTCTTCTTCACTTTGAATTCTAATCCTTGATAACATACTAATCGCATCATATTTTACTTGATCAAGCATTTCACCAAACATCAAGTATGCTTCTCTCTTGTATTCTTGTTTTGGATTTTTTTGAGCATAACCACGAAGACCTATACCTTGTCGCAAATAATCCATTGCTGCCAAATGCTCTTTCCAATGAAGATCGAGCTGTTTGAGCATGATTTCTTTTTCAACCTTTCTCATTAAATCTACTCCAACCGCCTCCTCTTTTTCTTGACTAGCTGATTGCATTTTCTCAACACAGCGCTTGCGAATCATTGAAGCATTTAATTTTGGATCATCTTTTATCCACTGAGGTATTTTAAGTGGTAATAAAAACTCTTTCTCTAAAGCTTGCATTAACCCTTCCGAATCCCAGTTTTCTTCATGACTATCTTCCAAAATATATTTATCGACCGTAAGTTCAATGACTTCTTCTCTTATAGCCATAATTGAAGAGCCAATCTCATCAGCACTCATTAATTCATTTCTCTGATGATAAACAACTTTTCTTTGATCATTGGAAACATCATCATATTCTAATAGGTTCTTTCGAATATCAAAATTATGTGACTCAACCTTACGTTGCGCTTTTTCAATCTGACGACTTAAAAGTTTACTTTCAATAGCTTCGCTTTCTTTCATTCCAGCTCTCGATAGAAGGGATTTTGTCCTCTCCGGATCACCAAAAATACGCATTAAATTATCTTCCATAGATAAATAAAAACAACTGGATCCCGGGTCACCTTGTCTTCCCGATCTACCTCTAAGTTGATTATCAATTCTTCTAGATTCGTGCCTCTCTGTACCAATTATATGGAGTCCACCGGCTTCGATTACTTGGCTTTGCCTCTCTTCCCAATTATTTGTTATGGATTCTTTATCTTCCTCTTGCTCTTCTATCTCTGCATTTAAATTTCCACCCAGTACAATATCTGTTCCTCGTCCAGCCATATTAGTCGCAATAGTTATTGCTCCTGGTCTACCGGCTTGCTGAACTACAATTGCCTCTCTTTCGTGCTGCTTGGCATTTAATACTTCATGCTTAATATTCTTTTTATTTAAAATTGAAGATAATAGTTCTGATGTTTCAATTGAAGTCGTGCCGACAAGTGCGGGTTGATTTCTTTCTCTGCAATCAATGATATCCTCAATTATGGCGTTAAATTTTCCTTCCTCAGTGAGATAGACTTTATCTGGCTGATCCTTACGGATCATTGCTTTATGCGTTGGGATTACAATTACTTCAAGACCATATATTGATTGAAACTCATAAGCCTCTGTATCTGCTGTTCCAGTCATACCAGATAGATTATTATATAAACGGAAATAATTCTGAAAAGTAATAGATGCCACAGTCTGATTTTCTTGCTTAACTGAAACGTTTTCTTTTGCTTCCACAGCTTGATGAAGTCCATCTGACCATCTTCTTCCGGGCATAGTTCTTCCCGTAAATTCATCAACAATGACGATTTCACCATCCTTGATGATATAGTCAACATCGAGACTAAACATCACATGAGCTCTTAGAGCAGCATTTAAATGATGCAATAAACGAATATTACCCGCATCATAAAGGCTTTCATTTTCTTGCAATAGGCCAGATTTAATCATCAATTCTTCTATATGTTGATGGCCAGCCTCTGTAATATGGACTTGTTTGGATTTTTCATCCTTAGAATAATCTCCATCACCGTCCTCTTCTTCTTGAAGGCTTAATTTTGGTATTAATTTATTTATTTTTTGGTAAAGATCTATATTTTCTTCTACAGGCCCAGAAATAATTAAAGGAGTTCGCGCCTCATCAATCAAAATAGAATCAACTTCATCAACGATTGCGAAATTTAATTCTTTTTGAACCTTATCCTCGATTGAAAATGCTAAATTATCACGAAGATAATCAAATCCAAGTTCATTATTTGTGGTGTAAGTAATATCAGCTTCATAAGCTGCTTTTTTTTCATCATGAGTTTGCCCGCTAGCGGTAACACTAACGCTTAGTCCTAAATATTCATAAATTGGTCGCATCCAATCAGCATCTCTTTTTGCAAGATACTCATTTACAGTGATTACATGCACCCCTTTCTCGGATAAAGCATTTAGATAAGCAGGTAATGTCGCAACCAAGGTTTTGCCTTCGCCTGTCCTCATTTCCGCAATATCACCTTGATGCAATACCATGCCACCAACTAATTGTTCATCAAAAGGCCTCATTTTTAATGTTCTTTGAGAGGCTTCACGAACTACAGCAAATGATTCGACTAACAAATCATCTAGAGTCTCACCTTTGGTTAATCGCTCTCTGAATTCTTTGGTCTTTATTTTAAGAGAATCATCACTTAGGTTTTGCAATTCAGGCTCTAATTTATTGATAGCACCTACTTTTTTGGATAGGCGCTTCAAGAGTCTCTG
>JAOIZZ010000039.1 GCA_028227395.1 Woeseiaceae bacterium
GTACATATTTTTCTCTTTGATGACATCGAATATTTTGCATATTGCTTCATTTTCATCCGAGATGAGATCAAAAGGGAATTGATATTTTTCTTTAAATTTTTCATGTGAGGCAACACTATCGCGAGAAACTCCAAAAATAAGCGTATTTTGCTTGCTAAATTGATCGGCTAATTCTTTGAATTCAATACTTTCGGTAGTGCATCCTGGGGTATTATCTTTTGGATAGAAGTAGAGGAGAATTCTCTTTCCTTTATGCTTACTAAGCTCGAAAAGTTGATTACTAGTTGCCGGGGATTTGAAATTTGGTATCACTTTATCTATGGTAGGATCATTCATTGGAGATTCCTTATTGTATTTTTATTTACTTATGAAGCAGATGGATTTTATATGCTTCAAACTTATCTTGCTAGCATCTATAATGATCAGTAACATAACGATTATATTCTATTTTAAAATCATTTTTTAATTTCATAATACATATTCATGACCATTAAAGAATGAGGTAGAGGTTAGATATTGAATTATAGAAATTTTTATATGATTATTTTGATGGCTTTTTTTGGCGGTGGCTGTGCAGCTGATTTAACCTGTGACGAACCCCAAAAATATCAAGCGGCTATCGAGTCTGACAAGATATACTCTCCAGAAGGTCTTGATCAGCTCAGGCAGGATAGAGAAATGACCATTGGAAGAGCATCACCCAGGGATCCAAGGCCCGTCAATTCACCATGCCTTGATGCTCCACCGAAAATTTTAAGTCAAACATCTAGCTTATAAAATTATATTATTTGTTAACGGAGAGTGATCTGGGCTGGGTTCAGGTGCGCTTGGAAAGCGTTACGCACCGCAAGGTGTATGGTTCGATTCCATCTCTCTCCGCCATTATGACGATACCCCCTAAACAGATAATTATTAGCAACTACTACTTTGCTACCTCTATCGATGGAGGTAGACTGAATTGAACCAAGTGGAGAACATAATGAATGATAAAGAAGAAATTAAAAATGTAGTTCAACTTTACGTTGATAGCATGGATGAATCTAATCCCGATAAAGTAAAACAAACATTTCATAGCAATGCAAAAGTGGTTGGCTATCTGCATGACGATTTTATGGAAATGTCAGTGGGTGATTTTGCTGGATTTGTAGCATCTCAACAACCTTCACCCAAAGAAAAAGGCGAAAATGTGATTTTTGAAATCCTTGCATGTGAGGTAGAAGGTACAACAGCGTTGGTAAAGATCAGAGACGAATATTTAGGTATAACCTTTTTGGATATTTTATCTTTTATTAAGGTTGAAGGTGAGTGGAAAATTTATAATAAATTATTCAATGTTGAGAGCGAATAGAATCATTGTTTTGAGACGCTCTGTTACTATCAATCAGTTCATCAATCTTCCATTTTGGGTAACTCAGCAGTTCACCAAATTTTCTAGCAATATCTTTTTGAGCTTTATCCGTGTATTGATTTAATTTAATTAGCTGTTCTTTTTGTGACTTCAAGTCCAAATATTCTTGTTTAGTTTTGCCCTGATATATTAGTAATACATGTTTACCATCTGTAGCGGATGCAGGAAATAAATCTGTCACTAAAAAATCATTTTCTCTGTATATTTCGACGTTATTCCGTTTTGCAACATTCCTCGCTTCATCGATGATATTGTCCATATCTTCGGGCGATGACGCAGCACTTAATGCTAGCCTTTTAATACCTATATTTACCAATTCACCGAAAGCCCCGATACCTCCGAGTTTGTATGATCTTTCATCAACAATGAGTTCGGATTTTACTGAGTTACCACTAATTGGTGCGATAGAATTGCAAGCACTTAATGGTAGAGTCAAAAATGCCACAAAAATTAGTTTCTTGAAGTACAACCTTATTTCTCTTCTGTAATTACTTTTCTGGTGCTCACTCTAACGTAATGATGGCCGTGAGCATAGGTGCTAGTGTGCTGACCAAAAAAATCACCATCTTTAAATCGACCTTCATATTTGTTGCTATCTGATAATGTATAGATACCTTGCCCATGAAACTTGTCATTCTTCCACTCACCGACGTATTTGTTACCATTTGCGTACTTATAGGTGCCTTGTCCATTCTTATCACCATTTTTCCATTCACCCACATACTCATCGCCACCTTCATAGGTATAAGTGCCTTGACCATGTTTAAGCCCTTTCTTGTATTCACCAACATATTTGTCACCATTATTAAAGACATATATGCTTAATCCATTTATACAATTACCTTTGAGACATTCTTGCCCCCAGTTTAGGCCAGATAATAAGCAGAGTGCTATTAGTAAGAATAGTTTTTTCAATTGCATCAAAATAGACTACACAATTATTATGGTGATGTGAAGGTTGAGCATTTATTTTTAATTTACTGAATTTATCGAACGAATTTAATATTCCGATAAAGCACTGTGAAACTAATTATTGGTTAATTCATCATTAATTTTTTCAGCAGCAGCCCAATCTTTTGGCAGCATCTTAGCAACAACTAAAAAACTAACAATCGATGGAATTAGAATAAAAAAAGCTACTGTCATTGCATAACGTATCGATTCTAGGTCGTTATTGTTTTCTTTGAACACATCAATAAGCCAACCAGCAAAAGTTGGTCCACCCCCTAGGGCGATCATATTAAGAATAAAGAAAAATAACGCCGTTGACATGGCACGCATATTGATAGGCGCTAAAGTTTGTGCAATAGCAAAACTTGGTCCTAAATAAATCCCGATAAATATCAAAAATATGGTAGTTAAAATTAGATTCATTTCTACTGATGTTACCCAATAACTAGATATACCTATTGGTAGACATAAAGAAATTGCTATCGCTGGTAACCAACCATATCCTCGAATATCTCTTTTGCCCCAGTAGTCAGCAATTCTAGCTCCAAAAAAGGTTCCTCCAGCATAAGCCACACCATTCATAATTCCTAAAATTATTACTAGTGTCTGAAAATTAAAAGTAGGGTCGAGGGTGACTAAAAACTTTGTTTGAAAGGCCATGGATGCATAGGAAGCAAAAGAACCAAAAGCTATGCCAAAGCACATAGCCCACCAAGCTGGAATTTTAAGCAAAATTTTCAACGATTCCATAAATGCTGGTTTTTTTATTTTTACCTCATCACCAAACTCTATCGCACCTCGGATAGGTTCACGAAGAACTAGCTTGACTAAGATAGCGAGTGCAATACCAGCAAGACCAAGAAAAATAAAGATTCGCCTCCAATTAACATCTTCACTCGAAGCTCCCATTAGTGATGCGGTCACAAAATAAGCGGCCATAATACCCAAAGGAATACCCATTGAATAAATACCTAAAGCGCTTGCTCTTTCTTCTTTTGGGTACATATCAGAAATAATTGAATGCGATGGTGGGCTACCACCAGCCTCACCAATACCAACACCCATTCGAGCAATACCTATTTGGATAAAGTTATTAGCAAGGCCAGTTAAAGCGGTAAAGCCACTCCAAGTAGCCAGTGCAATGCTAAGTATATTCACCCTATTGTAACGATCGGCTAACCATGCAATTGGGATCGCAATCAAGGTATAAAAAATAGCAAAAGCCAGGCCTATGAGCAGTCCTAATTCGGTATTGCTAAGACCTAAATCTTTTTGGATAAAAGGTGCCAAAATACCTAATATTTGTCGGTCAATAAAATTAAATCCATATACGACAGTAAGAAGGATCAATGCTGATGTTCGATAGCTTTTACTGTATATTTTTTGATTGATCATAGGAATTGATTATTTTTTAAATAATTACACTTCGAAAAGCATAAC